>JAKPXD010000022.1 GCA_029570385.1 bacterium
TTTATGGTGCTCGGCAAGTTGGCAAAACCACCTTAGTCAAGAAGATTATCGAACAGCACGAGTCTGATTCGCTTTATTTAAATTGTGATGAGCCTGATGTGCGTAGTGCCTTGACTGACAAAACTTCAACCGAATTGCTATCTTTTATCGGTTCTCGTCGACTTGTAGTTATTGATGAAGCTCAGCGAGTTAAAAATATTGGCCTAACCTTGAAATTAATTGCTGACAATTTTCCTAAGATACAAGTCATTGCTACTGGTTCTTCGTCCTTTGAGTTGTCAGGTAAGATTGCTGAACCGTTGACTGGTCGGAAAATAGAATTTTTTCTTTATCCTTTTTCAGTGGAAGAGTTAACTCAGGTATATTCTCGACTAGAAACTAACAGATTATTGGCTGAAAGATTGGTTTTTGGCATGTATCCTGGAGTTACCTTTGCTGGCGCAGACCGAGAAGAAAGAGTCCGTGAATTAGCCACTAGCTATTCATACAAAGACGTGCTGGCTTATCAGGATATTCGTAACCCTGAACTTTTAGAAAAGCTTTTACAAGCCTTGGCTCTTCAGGTTGGTAGTGAAGTTTCTTATACCGAATTAGCCCAATTGCTCGGGGTTAATAAGATAACGATTGAGAACTATATTCGTATTTTGGAGCAAGCCTATATTATCTTACGAGTCGGTCCGTTTTCTCGCAATATCCGTAATGAATTGAAGAAAAAACGAAAAATTTATTTTTATGACTTGGGTTTGCGCAATGCTTTAATAAATAACCTTAATCCTATTTCTTTACGCCAAGATATTGGCGCTCTCTGGGAAAATTTTATGGTTATGGAAAGAGTGAAGAGAAACAATAATCTTGGTATTACAGCTAATATCTATTTTTGGCGGACAACCGACGGCAAAGAGATTGATTATGTTGAAGATTCAGGTGGAACACTTGCGGGCTACGAGTTCAAATGGCAAAAGAATAGTTTTTCTATGCCCAAAGAATTTTTAAATACTTACAGTGGCAGCACGGTCAAGCTTATTAATCGCGATAATTATCTGGAATTATTACTTTGATTGGTATTATGTACTAATTTAATTTTTATGGAGGGGGATCAAGCGTTAGTTTTTGAGCAATTAAAAAAGGCGTCAGAAAATAAATACCGAGACATTAAAAGCCTTTTTTGCCCAGCCCTGGGGAGAGCGGTGGTTTTTAATGCTGACGGTTTTCATCATTTACGTTATTATAACAGTCGGAGTGAGCGACCAAAACGAGTCCAAGTTAATAAATTGACTTATTTTAAAAACGTTCCCGATGTTTTATCTAAAACCACCACAATTCAAGAATACAGGAGAACCATCTGCTCAACCGGCAAAGCAGATCGCAGTGGCTATCGTGCGGTAAGCGTGGTGGAGTGGTTCGGCTTTATAGCTATTATTAACTTGGAGAAAAAAATTAGAATTAAGATAGTGGTTAGGCGAATTGGCCAACAAGACGGTAAATATCACTTTTGGAGTGTTATGCCTTATTGGCGGTTAAATAGCGGCATCAGGATTACTGGTGCGGCTGACTTAGAAGATGATTAAAAAACAAAAACACCCTCAGATGAGAGTATTTTTGTTGTGCTTGCTTAGCGGCTTTTAGTTCATTGCTGAACTTAGCCGAACGGGGCCTTCGCCCACAAGCACTATTTCATGATAGGTGATTTTATGATTTTTGTAAAGATTAGCCTATCGGCTTAATTTGATTTACTCAAAAAATCGGCCAATTAATCTCTTTCTTGCCTTCCCGTTAGTTTTTCTCTATACTTAAAGCAGCGTTTTGGCGCTGCTTTTTGCTTAATTATTACTTAATATTATGTCGCGAGCCTGGTATCGCTTTGTTTTGAAGCTGGGGGTTTATGCCAGCTTGGTTTCTTTGTTTTTGGTCAATAAACGCTATTATTTTCCTTACATCACTTCCAAGCAGCTTTACTTCAATATTTTGTTGGAAGTTTTAGCGGTTATTTGGCTGGCCTTTATTTGGAAATATCCGGCCGATCGGCCCAAGAAGTCGTGGCTGACTATCGGCTGGCTGGCCTATCTGGGCGTAGTACTACTAACCAGTTTCACTGGCGTTGATTTCAATCTTAGCTTTTGGGGCGACTTGGAGCGGATGCTCGGCTGGTTCCCGCTTTTCCATTTCTTCTTGTTATACCTAATTGTTGCTACCGTTTTCCGCAGCTGGCGCGATTGGCAGCCGCTGCTGATGACCATGGTTGGCGCTGGCACTTTGCTTAGCCTAGTCGGTATCTTCCAAAATTATAATGCTTCTACTTTGGGTAATGCCGCCTATATGGGCACGCTGATGCTGATGTCCATGTTTATTGCCGCCCTGTTAATCGGCCGTAGCCGTAATTGGCTAACCGCCGCGCCCTATTGGTTGGTTCTAGTGCTTCTTTTTATTGGCCTGATCCGAGCCGATATCTCTGGCGCTTATGCTGGCTTAGCGGCTGGAGCTTTGCTCTATGCCGGGCTAATGACTTTTTTAAGCAAGCATAAGACTGCTAGGCGGATTGGTTGGATTAGCTTAGGGCTATTGGTGGTCGGCATTGGCGCCGTCTTTGCTCTGCGCTGGTCGCCGGTTTTGGACAATACTCAACTCGGCAAGATTTTTCGCGATTTTTCTTTACAAAATAATACCCTTAATACTCGGCTCTATTCTTGGACCTGGGCTTGGCGTGATTTGCCCAAACATCCAATCCTCGGAGTTGGTTATGGCAATTTTGCCTTTGTTTTTGACCGCCAATTTCAGGGCGAGTTCTATAAGTTCTCCAAGGGTGAAGATTATTTTGATCGGGCTCACAATAATATTGTGGAGATTGCCACCACTACTGGACTACTTGGTCTAGCTGCCTATTTGTTTATGTTTAGCTGGGCGGTGATTTATTTAATTAGGGCTTATCGTCATAAGAAAATTGATTTGCCAGAATTCGCCGCCTTGGCTGGCTTTCTGATGGCTTATTTTGTCCAAAATCTAGCCCTCTTTGACTGTTTAGCTAGTTATCTCTTCTTGATGGTTATTCTAGGGTTTATCCACAATTTGGACAAACTTCATGAGCCAACGGTTCGTCCTAGTGATAGCGATTGGACTAGCCGCGAAGTAGCTATCTTGGTAGTTGGCGGTCTGTTGGCGGCTTGGCTAGTTTGGGCGGCCAATATTACCACCATGCGCATGCTGACCAAGACAATTGACGGAATTATTAAGGTCAATCAGGGGCAGGCTATGGATGCTTTAGCGGCTTTCAAGCAAGCTCAGGCCGAAAGGTCGCCGCTGATACGCGATGCTCGCTCAGCCATGGTTAATGCCTTTGTTAGCGGCAGTTATGTCTTGGAAAAATTGCCAATTACCCAGCTCGGTGAAATCTTGAGCTATGGTAGTCAAGCCACAATTGACAATTTGAAATATAATCCCAACGATAGTTTCTTAAATATGCAGCGGGCCCAGTTTTTGTCGTTAGCTAGCCAGATTAGTCG
>JAKPXD010000014.1 GCA_029570385.1 bacterium
CCCGGCCCCATTGACGAACAGATGGTTACACTTTTGATATAAGTACCCTTAGCTGCCGACGGTTTATTCTTCTTAACAATTTCTATTAAAGACTGAAAATTATCGGCTAGTTGTTCAACACTAAAAGAAACCTTGCCAATAGCGACATGTAGATTGGCAGTATCGTCATTCTTAAAACTAACTTTACCTTTCTTTAATTCAGTAACTGCCTTGGCTGGATCAGTCGTCACGGTTTCATTCTTGGGTGATGGCATCAAGCCGCGAGTGCCTAAAATCTTAGAAATAACCGCCAAATTGCGCATCAAAGCTGGTTCGGCCACCGCTACCTGAAAATCAGTCTTTTCAGTCTTGCGGATTTCTTCAATCAATTCATCGCCGCCGACCAAATCAGCACCAGCCTCTCTAACAGCCGCCTCATTTTCCGGGCTAACAAACGCCGCCACCTTGACGGTCTTGCCAGTACCATGCGGTAAACTAACTGCTCCACGGATCTGCTGATCGCCTTTGCGCGGATCAATACCGAGCCGCAAATGAACCTCCACCGAAGCGTCAAACTTGGTAACGCTGGTTTTTTTTACTAACTCCAACGCTTCAGCCAAAACATAGGTTTTAGTCTTATCAACCAGTTGACGGACAGCGGCTTGTGCCTTACCTTGTTTGGCAGTCTTGTTTTTCTGTACTTTCTTAGCCATACGATTGTGGTGCGAGTGCTAGCTAACTACTAACTAGCTCCCACGATCCTATTTAATAAATTAATTAATCTTTAATCTCAATACCCATTTGACGAGCGGTGCCGGCAATAATTTTCATCGCCGCCTCAACGTCACGGGCATTCAAATCGCTTATCTTAGTTTCGGCAATTTCTTGCAACTGAGCTGTCGTTAAACTGCCGACCTTTTCTTTGAGCGCCTTACTGGAACCTTTGTTGATCTTAGCCGCCTTCTTGATTAATTCTGAGGCTGGCGCCGTTTTAGTAATAAAATCAAAGCTGCGATCAGCATAGACAGTAATAACAACCGGTACGACATCGCCGATCTTATCACGAGTGGCGTCATTAAATTTACTGCAAAAATCAGCAATATTCAGACCGTGCTGGCCCAAGGCTGGACCGACCGGCGAGGCTGGATTAGCTTGACCGCCTTTAATCTGTAATTTTATCTGGGTAACTATTTTTTTAGCCATACATTTGTTTAAGTGGCGGTGAGCGGAGAAGCGTGCCGTTATCGGCCCGCCACCAGCCTATCGGTAATTAAAGCTTATTAATCTGTAAAAAATCTAATTCTACTGGGGTCTCGCGACCAAACATGGAAATCAATAATTTAACCTTGCCACGATTTTCATCAACCTCAGTGACCTTGCCCTCCAAATTTTTGAACGGACCATCAATAATCCGTACCGGCGAGCCGACTGACACATCAATCTTAAACTTCGGTTCATCAAGACCCATTCTCTTTTGTAATTCTTTGATCTCGGCTTCATCAATCGGAGTTGGCACAGTGCCAGTACCGACAAAACCGGTAACATTTGGCGTATTGCGAATAGAATACCAAGAATCGTCGGTTACAATCATTTCCACTAAAATATAACCAGGAAAAATCTTTTCCTCATAAACTTTGCGCTTACCGTTAACGATTTTAATTTTCTTTTCGGTCGGAATCATGACATTAAAAATCTTGTCTTCCATGTCCATCGATTCAATGCGCTGCTTAATATTCTGGGCAACATTTTCTTCATAGCCCGAATAAGTGTGCAGGACATACCAGCGCCGTCCTTGATTAAGAGTTTGTTTAGCCATAGGAATGAACTAAAATTATTGATTATTGCTTAATCAGCAACTTCAAGCCCGCCGCGAATAAAGCATCTATTCCGCCCAAAAAAATGGCGGTGCCCAAACTGATGCCAATGACTAGCAGGGTGTAGTTGTAGGTTTCTTTTTTGGTCGGCCAGGTGACCTTCTTAATTTCCGCCCAAGCTGAACGAAAATAAGCCGTAATTTTCTCCATAAATCTTGTTTTTAAAAACAACCCTGGCGGGCGTTTTATCAATAGTTTTATTTTATCAAAAATGGCGCCGATTTGTCAACTGTAAGATCATCAATCAATAACTTGCCGGAACCATTGGGATTATAACCGCCCTTAACTTCATCACCATCTGAATAACCATCGCCATCACTATCTGGATTTAAAAAATCAGTACTATAAATATTAAGCTCATCACTATCGCTCAAGCCATCATTATCTGAATCGTTTAATGAATGTTTAATATGTGGCATTATTGATGTTGGCGTGGTAGTAGAACTACTATTATATTGATGAGCAGGTAATTTTTGAGCAAATCCACTTAAAAGCTCCATCAATGTTTTAGTTGTTGTTGGAACATCAATGCTAACCGGCTTATTAAAATCACTAAACGATATGGTTTGGCTAGTTTTCCATAAAACTTTTGTTTTGTCAGCTGTTTTAGTTATTACATCAAAAGAAATCTGCCTTGGCAATAAATCTTTCTGGCTAATCAATAATTTACCTGCCAACAATTCATGCTGGCCATAAATTTTTTCATATAACTTATCAGCTTCAATTGAAGTTAATTCTTTATTATTAACAATTTTAACCAATTCAACTAGAAACAATTTTATACCTTCTGGATTAAGAATAAATTGATATTGATAATGTTTACCTCCATTACTCGTTTTATATGTTTTGGCATCAAGCAATTTACTATCTGTTATAGTTAAGATATTAGCTCGTTGTATGGCGGTTATTAATTTGCTTATCTGTTCTGGTGATAATTGGCTATTGGCTTGATTATTATCCGGCTCTTTTTTAAGTTTACTAGCCTGGATTTGTTGTTTTAATGTCTTGACATCCACTTTGAGCCACTGATCTTTTAGCGAGCTTAAATCAAAAAAACCTAAATAAGGGACCGTGCTGAGCTTGGCATAAATAATTTGGTTGATAAATCTTGTTTCTAGGCCAAATGAAATATTCGCTGATGTTAAAGCATCAGTCTTAACCTCTAGGGCTAATAAAATTTGGGGGTCATTAATTTTTTGAATATCCATCAAACCATTAAATTTAACAACGGTTTGGCTATTTTTTTTATCCTGATTCAGCGGAGCCATTAATGATAAATTGGCTTGGTTGGTTAAAGATTGTCCTAGATTGCCTTCGGTTTTAATTTCACCAGAATACTGCCAAGTTTTAACCTTAGATAAATTAATAAACATTTTCTTAATAATCCGCTCGGGCGATTGTGCATAAGCTTGATAGATAAAAAAACCGCCGACAGTAATTAAAATTACCGCTATTAATAATATCAGCCAAATTTTTTTCTTACTTGATTGCTGATTTGACGATGCAGAGAAGGGGTGAGGCGAAATATTATTTGGATTATTTAATTCATCCTGTTTAAACATTGACCAATCAGTCATATGCTTTTTTGAAGATTAACTGATGATAAGTAATCAGTTTTTTGTACCACCACGGGGAATCGAACCCCGGTTGCATGGATGAGAACCATGTGTCCTAGCCGCTAGACGATGGTGGCGTTTATAATTCGCTAGTAATATACCAAAAACTTTTTGGCCTGTCTAGTTCTTTAGGCTAAATATTCTCCCAAAACATCAGCTTGACCGATCAAAAAATCGTTGCCACTGACAGCCTGACGGCCAGCTAACTGCAAACGATTGATAATCAATGCTCCTTGACCGCTGCCAATGGCTAATTGACCATCAATTAAGCCGACTTTACCGGGATTGAGCCAACTTTGATCAGATACTGTTGCCTCAATGATTTTTAAACGCTGATCGCGCCAAGTTGTCCAAGCGCCTGGCACCGGCTGCATCGCTCGCACCAATCTCTCAATTTCTAAGGCTGATTTATGCCAATCAATCTTGGCATCAGCGGTCGCTACCAAACCGACATAGCTAGCTTGGCTGTCATTTTGTTTTTGAGGAATCAATCGTCTTTCAATATACCCTATAAGGGTATCTGGTAAAATATCAGCGGCGACTTGTCCGATTTTACTAGCTAAGCTGCCCATCGTTTCATCACTGGCTAAATTAATTTTGACTTGAGCAATAACTGGTCCGGCATCTAATTCTTTAACCAATTTCATTATGGAAATGCCGGTTTGTTGATCGCCGTTAATAATCGGCGCCGACAATACCCCGGCACCACGATATTTCGGCAGCAGTGAACCATGAACATTGACCCAACCTTGCGGCGGTATCTCTAATAACGCTTGAGGAATTAATTGGCCATAAGCGATAACCACGACCATATCCGGCTTGATATTGACTAGCGCTGACTGCCAAGTTTTTAATTTTTCCGGCTGCCAAACCGTTAAGCCATTCTTTAGCGCCCAGACCTTAGTTGGCGGGGGAGTTAATTTGAGGCCGCGGCCGGCTGGTTGATCCGGTTGGGTTAATAGTCCTAAAACCTGAAAACGCTGATCATTAACTATCGCTTGAAAAGCCGGCACAGCTAATGATGGCGAACCGGCTAATAATATTTTAACCTTGGGACTAGCCATGATTACTGACTTAAATGATCAATGAATAGCACGCCGTCAAGATGATCAACCTCATGCTGAATTACTCGAGCTAAAGCACCTTTAGCCGGCAGATGGACTTCTTGTCCTAAATCATTGATATAGTGACAAATCAATTCTTTCGACCGCCGAACTGGTCCAAAAACGTTAGGCACCGACAAGCAGCCTTCTTCTTCAACTATGGTCGCCGAACTTAAATCGCTCAATACCGGATTAATCATCGGCCAGACACCCTCATCAGTATTAACAACAATCAAACGCCAATTGCGGCCGATTTGCGGCGCCGCCAAACCGACACCATCTTTAACTAACATGGTCTTGGCCATATCAACCATTAATTCTTGAAACTTCTTATCTTGAAGCATAGCTAAATCAACCGTCTGAGCTACGCGGCGCAGACGGGAATCTGGATTAATGACGAGCCGCCGGACTCGGCCGCTGGAAATTTGCTTTTGATCCATAGCTTCGTTATAATTTATAAATCTTTTATCTTAAAATTGTCTTATCTATTTACTATGCCCCGCGATATCCGCCAATTTACCGATATCAGTCAATTAATCAAACGACCGCGGCCGATAATCAAGCCGACCGCTTATCCTTGGCAACAATTAGCTCTAGAAGTAATTGAGCGGCTGCGCATACCTAACTTCAAACGCAATTCAGTTTTTCAAGCTTGTCGGCAATTTCCTGAATCAGTTATTCGCCAAGCTGTTATTGACACTCAAGAACTCTGCCAACAAGGCTCACGTTGGCAATATTTTTTCAAAATTCTGGGCAATTATCGTCAAGACCAATTTAATCGGCGCTAGCCGGCTGCCATTGCCAAACCGCGCCGCCGACCCCAAAAGGCGCTTCATAGGCCAAATTCTGCCACGACCCCGGTTGTCCATTTAAAGCGGCCTGTAAAGTCAGATAGGCCAGCCAAGCACATTGGCCGGTTTCATTAGCTTTATCCATGGATAACTCCAAAAGAGCCTGGCTATCATTTTGCCGCAAAGCTTCTTGCAGTCGCTGGTCAAATTTATGGCCACGAGCTTGCAGACCGCTCGGCTGATTAGCTCCTAAACAATGAGCTAAATCACCAGAACCAATTAGCGCCGCTTTGCCTGGCCATTGCCGCAAAAATTCCCCCAACCGCCGACCGAATTCCGCCTGCCGCTCCGGCTGATTATCTATATAACCGATCGGCAAAATCGGCACGGTTTTTAAATCTTCACCTAATAACAGCAGTGGCACGGCTGTGCCATAATCTAATTGTGGCTGGCTATAAAAACGCAATTGTTCGGTTTGTCCTAAAAAATTTTGTAATTCTTCAGCTAAACCTAAAGCGCCCGACCATTGTCCTTGGGTTAATAAATCGCCAAATAAACTTAAATCAACCTGATAATTCAAGCAAACATTGGCGTTCCACCAGTCTGGCCCGCTAGCGGCATGAGCGGAAATAATAACTATCGCGTCCGGCTGAGTCGTCGCCAAATTCTTAGACAATAAGCTATAGGCCTCTAGCGTTTTCCCGAGCTGAGCCCGATGTTCTTTACCGATATTTGGCGCCAACAGCGGTGAGTGCGGCACTAGGCCGGCAAAAGCTAAAGCCATATTATTAAGGGTTGGTTGAGGTTGAGCTGGTCGTAGTGGCGGTTACTGTTGGCACTAGGTTGTCTGGTGTTGGAATGACCATGGGTTGTCCATAGTCAGCGGGCAAATTATCTTCAATGATTGGCCCTTGATTATAAAGACTGAAGTGACGAGAACTAATAGTAATGATATTAGCCCAGCTATATCCTAAATGGTTAAATATCCGCTCGCTAGCAATCAGCCGCCGCTGGCCATGATCTAATAAATAAACATTAGGGTCGCTGTCCAACTTAATTAAGCTACCGTTATCCAGATTAACCGGATCAACCGTTTTATAAGCATCTAATTCTTTTTGGTCAGCTGGAATAATTCGCCGTTTAGCAAATTTAGCCGCCAGGGTTGCCCGATCTAGCAGCGGCGCCTTATTACCTTCTTCTACCCAATAAACGCCGCCAGTTTTCTTGTCTTGCAATAATGCACCGGTCGGATAGGTCGAGGTGACCGTAATCGGAGTTGATTCCTTATAAGCAGCCAATTCCTCCCAGCTGCCTTTGATGACTTCTTGGCGATTGAAGCCCATCTTAGCGAAAGCCTGCTGACTGGTGAAGCCGCGGCGCTTATCGTCAACCAAGAGATAAACTGCTCCAGACGGTGCCTGGACTAAAGCATATTGCTGAAACTTAATCGGCGCGCCCTCTGGATAACTGTCTAAATCTTCCGGTCTAACAATCACGATCTTATTGGGATTAAACCGCGAAACTAAGGCGCCGCGACTGGAGAATGGTCGTTTACGACCGGATTGAATTAAATAAACTGTCTCCTGACCGGCGGCTTGCAGCAAAGACCCATCTGGGTATACCTGAGTGAAATAGCGCTGCCAAATATTCCAAAAATTATAGTTTCCGTTATAGACGTGGGGGGTATAATTATAAAGCGCGGCGGTAGCCCGATTAGCCGGAACAACAATCATCGGATCACGACCGGTATTAGTAATAGTATAAGTTTGGCCAACTTGATATCTATAATAACGAGGATTAACCATGTAATCATAGAACTGTAGCGCCGCCGCGTTAACTTGTTTGCCAAAGCCACGCCAGCGTTCGCCGCAGGCAGCATTATCCGGACAGCCATAGCCGGTCGCCCAATCTAATTGGCTTTGTCGTGGTCCTTTGCTATCAATCAAACTTTGTTCTTTTTGTAGCAGCACAATTAAAAAACGGGGATTGATTGCTACCTTGACGCACTTAATTTTAGCCTCTTCAATGTCCTGTGGGTTATTGACTTCAATGCCGCTACAATCATAGCTATTGACCGCGGCATTATAGATAATCTCAGCGGCGCTACGAACAACGCCATAATAATCAGTGGTTCGATAAGTAGCCAAAAAACTGCCGCGATCTTCCAGAAAGTTTTGAATCTCTCCCAAATTCATAGCCGCGCTATCCATAATCTCCTGGTCGGTAATAATTAGATTGGGGTTAAAATCAGCCGCCTGAGCCCGGCCGCCGTTAACTAGCCAGCTACTGGCTATTAAACCGATAATTAACAAAACTTTGCTGGTCAATGATTTCATGTGGTTAATCTTGATGATTTTTTAATTCAGCGCCGGTCTTAAAAATAATTTTATTACCTGACGATAAATCGGCATTAATCATATCTCCCTCTTTAATCTTGCCCTCAATTATTTGTAAAGCCAATTCATCTAATAATTGATTTTGGATAACTCGTTTCAGCGGCCGCGCGCCAAAGGTAATATCATAACCCTGGTCAGCCAAAAATCGTTTAACCTTGGCTGTCACCTTAAATTTAATACCCTTAATGGCTAAACGTCGGCTGACTTTCTGTAGTTCTAATTCAACAATATTACCTAGAGCTTCTCTGCTTAAACTCTTAAAAATAACAATTTCGTCAATCCGATTTAAGAATTCCAGCTTAAAATGCTGCTTGAGAATATTGTCAATCTTGTCTTTCATCTCGTCCTCGCGGATTTCAGCCAATTTCTTGGCATCACTACCATCATAAAAACCAATGGAATAATCCTTGATGACTTCATTACCTAGATTGGAAGTCATAATAATGATGGTATTTTTAAAATTAATCACTCGGCCTTTAGCATCAGTCAGGCGACCATCGTCTAAAATTTGCAGCAAGATATTGAAAACCTCGGGGTGAGCCTTTTCGATTTCATCAAATAAAATTACGCTATAAGGGCGGCGACGCACCCGATCAATCAATTGGCTGCCATCGTCATAACCGATATAGCCGGCTGGCGCTCCCAAAATCTTAGAAACACTATGCTTTTCCATGAATTCACTCATGTCTAAACGAATCAAGGCATTCTCATCATCAAACATAAATTCAGCCAAAGTCTTGGCTAATTCGGTCTTACCAACACCGGTCGGACCGACGAATAGGAAAGAACCAATCGGCTTCTTTTCTTCACTAATACCAGCCCGTGACCGGCGAATAGCATTAGCCACCGCCACAATCGCTTCAACTTGTCCAACCACTCGAGCCTTAAGATAATCTTCAATTTTGGTTAATTTCTGAGCTTCGGTTTCCAGCATCCGAGCTATGGGAATACCAGTCCAACGCGCCACCACTTTAGCAATATCTTCTTCGTCAACTTCTTCTTTTAAAATCCGCTGGCCGTTGCTCTGAATCTTTAGTAAATTCTGCCGCTCCATTTCAATAGCTTTTTCTAAATCCGGAATCCGGCTATAACGAATCTCAGCGACTTTAGTTAAATCATCACCGCGCCGTTCAATAATTTCCGCCTGTGCCCGCAATTCATCAATATCTTTCTTGAATTGGCGAATCTTGGAGATGATTTCTTTCTCATTGGACCAATGCAGCTCCAATTGTTTGGCTTTTTCCTTTAAATTTTCCAAATCACGATTGACCTTACGGACTTTTTCTTTATTATCTTCTTTTAATAAGCCAGCTTTCATAATTTCTAAACGACGAATTTCTCTTTTTAAGCCGTCCAATTCGTCCGGCGAGGAATCAATCTCCATCCGCAAGCTCGAGGTGGCTTCATCAATTAAATCAACCGCTTTATCCGGCAAAAAACGATCGGTAATATAGCGAGCCGATAGTTTGACTGCAGCAATCAAGGCATCATCAGTAATCCGCACACCGTGATGAACTTCATATTTTTCTTTAATACCACGCAAAATAGCGATAGCATCCTCAACACTCGGTTCTTCCACAAAAATTGGCTGGAAACGCCGTTCCAAGGCAGCGTCTTTTTCAATATATTTTTGATATTCTTTAGTGGTTGTGGCGCCGACCAATTTAATTTCACCGCGGGCCAATGCCGGCTTAAGCATATTGGAAGCGTCCATTGACCCCTCTGAGGCGCCAGCCCCAACAATAGTATGAAGCTCATCAACAAATAAAATAACTTGACCGTTACTTTTCTGCACTTCTTTAATAACCGATTTAAGACGGTCTTCAAATTCGCCACGAAACTTGGCGCCGGCAATTAAAGCGCCTAAATCTAAACTGACCAATTCTTTACCTTTTAATGTTTCCGGCACATCACCAGCGATAATTCGCTGAGCTAAACCTTCTACAATAGCCGTTTTACCCGTACCGGCTTCGCCGATTAGAACTGGATTATTCTTGGTCCGCCGTGACAAAACCTGCATAATACGGCGAATTTCCTCATCACGACCAATTACCGGATCCAATTTTTTCTGACGAGCTAAATCGGTCAAATTAATAGCATATTTCTGTAAAATCCTGTACTTCTTTTCGGCATCAGTTGATCCGGCCGCCTGTGAACCGCGTAACTCAATCAGGGCCTTAAGCAGGCCTTCATAACCCAAGCCGACTTTCAATAAAATCGATTGCGCCTTGGATTTGATGCCGACAATAGC
Organism: bacterium; assembly: GCA_029570385.1. GTDB lineage: Bacteria > Patescibacteriota > Patescibacteriia > Patescibacteriales > Patescibacteriaceae > UBA1359. Next base: position 10,011 of record JAKPXD010000014.1, read on the forward strand.
TAATAGTAAATGCTCGGTGGCAATATATTCATCGTCTAAATTTTTCGCTTCTTTGCGGGCTCGTTCAATCACCATTGAGGCTTCAGCTGTGCCCTGAACCACGCCTTCGGCAACTTCAGCCCGATCGGATTTCGGCAACTTGTCCAGCTCAGCCTCCGTCTGACTAGCCACTAAATCTGGATCAATCTTTTGCGCTTCAATGATTGGGCGCACCAAACTCTCATCTTGCTGTAATAGGGCTAAAAGCAGATGCAGGGCGCCAATAAACTCCTGACCGAACTGCTGGGCAACCATCTGAGCGTTAATAATAGCTTCTTGTGATTTTTGAGTAAATTTGTCTAACATGTCCATATTATTTTATAGGCTACTAAGCTAATTATTTAGCAGTCACTTGTCTAGACTGCTAAAAATAATATAACCGAGCCAACGTCGTCTGTCAAGATTATAGCATAAAAATCGCCGAGCGAAAAATTAACCAATCAGTTATTGACAACAATGACAATTAAGGGTAGTTTGAAATAATACTAGTGTACCTAAAAAATAAATACAATAAAAGGAGGAGATCATGGAAATATCCAAAAATCTCGCCGTTCAGATTGTGAATAGCGCCTGCCAGGACTTCGAGCAACTGGTTGCTCAACGGGTGGCGCTAAGTTCAAAAGCGAAAAAAATAGCCAGTCGGCTAAAAATTTGGATGAAAATTAACAAAATAACCCTAGTTTTGTTATTTTTGTCCTTAATTAACTGTCTAATATTGGCCTTGTTTATCAACAAGGTGGGCAGACAAGCATTTACACTGAGCATGAACATAACGCTCAGTGTAGTAATGGTAAATCTGGTTCCATTACTAGTAAATGTCTACCTGTCTGGCAAAGAAAAAGCCTGTAAACAGGCACTCCAAATAATTGCCGCTGGGCGGCTCAGTTATATCAGGAGAATCATTAGCCGAGCTTTGTTGGCGCACATATGCGTCAACGAAGATGACGAAACCGTAGAATACTGTTTCCAGCGATTGAAAGAAATTATCAGCGGCTTCTACGCTGATAATTTCGAATCTTCCTTAACCAAGGAAGAAATCGCCGCAATTAGAAGCTGGCTAGAAACCAGCTTCTCAGCCCGTCCTCGGGCTGATTAACCACAAACACTTTATAAGGCCTCCCTAGGGAGGCCTTTTTATTTTCTTAATAGCCAAAAAACGCTATAATTATCTTAATGAAAAAAATAATTCCGCCAATCACTCCTTTGGCCTCGCTAGTCTACTCGGTAACCCAGCAAATCCCTCGGGGACGCCTAAGTACTTACGGTGCCATTGCTCAAGCCATTGGTCGGCCACGGGCAGCTCGGGCGGTCGGCCAAGCTCTTAATCGCAATCCATATTGGCCAGTCGTGCCTTGCCAACGCGTCGTTGGCAGCACCGGCCAGTTAACTGGCTTTGCTACTGGCCTCAATAAAAAACGACAGCTCTTACAACAAGAGGGTATCGTTATTAAGAATAATTGCGTCACTGATCTGGCCCGAGTTTTTTATCAACCACATCTATGAAAACGAATAAATCAGTTCAAAATAGCTACTCGGTTATTCGCCAAGCTCTACAAAAGCTAGCTAATCCAGCTAAAGCAGCGATTCTGGGCCGTTTTTTTAAAACTGGGCCAGGGGAATATGGTCAGGGCGATATCTTTTGGGGTATTACAGTACCGGAACAGCGAACGGTTGCCAAGCGTTTCGCTAATTTGTCACTTGATATTATTAAAAAAATGCTAGCTGATCCAATTCATGAAGTTCGCCTAACAGCCGGCTTAATTTTGGTTGATCAATGCCGGCATAATCCGAGCCAACACCAAGACTATTTAGATTTTTATCTAAATAATATTGCTAGTTTTAATAATTGGGATTTAATTGATTTAACTGCCCCTAAGATTATCGGTCAATATTTAGTTAATAATCAAAATAAAAAGCTCTTACTATTAAAAGAACTGCGCCGCAATGATAATCTGTGGGCCAGGCGAGCGGCTATGGTGGCTAATTTAACTCTCATTAAACACGGCGACTACCGAACGGCTTTACGAATGGCACCTCAATATTTAAAAGAACGCCACGATTTGCTCCACAAAGCTACTGGTTGGATTTTGCGAGAGGTGGGTAAGCGTAATCAAACAGCTTTACTGAATTTCTTAGACCACTGGGCTAGCCGTATGCCCAGAGTTATGTTAAGGTATAGCTTAGAAAAATTGCCGGCACCACTCCGACAAAAATATTTACAAATCCGTTATGTCAACCATTAAAATATTAGGTGTCCGCTTGGACAATTTAACCGGCCAAGCATTACAACAACGTTTGGCGGTTTATTTAGCTAGCCAGCAAAATCATCTGATTGTTACAGTTAATCCAGAATTTACGCTGGCTGCCCAAAAAAATCAAACCTTCAGCAATATCCTTAATCAAGCCGATTTATCTTTACCAGATGGCTTCGGTTTAAGTCTAGCCGCTTTAACTTACGGCCAAAAATTAATCCGTCATACCGGTGCTGACTTAACGGCCGACTTATTAATTCAGGCTGAAAAGAATGGTTGGCCCATAGCGATTATTAATTGGCGTGGCGGGCTGTCGCCGGCGGCGATTCTACGGCCGGCTTTGTTGACTAAATTTCCTAAACTCCGTTGTCTAATTGAAGACTGCGGTCGCAATGGTTATTTGGGCCAGCGACAACTATCACGATTAAACGATTTTCAACCACGATTGGTTTTCTGCTCATTAGGCGCGCCTTATCAGGAATACTTTTTAGCCAAACATCAAACAACTTGGCCGAGTTGCCGCATTATGATTGGTATTGGCGGCAGCTTTGATTTTATCATCGGCCGTATCAAAAGAGCGCCCCAATTATGGCGGCGCTGCGGACTGGAGTGGCTATGGCGACTAATTCAGCAGCCTTGGCGTTGGCGGCGTATCTGGAATGCTGTTGCTGTTTTTAGCTGGCGATTTATAATCTGGCGCTATAAAAATAAAAACCGCTAACGACTGATAGGGTTAGCGGTAAAGTTTTGAGAATATGGAGAAAAGGTGAATGGACTATTTAAGCCCATTCTTTTTGATTTTGTCCCAAGCTAATCTGGTAATAGCTTGGGGTGGGCTGACCCGAAATACATGGCCAGTGTCCAGACTAAAGGTCTGGTAATACTGGCCATCATAAATGGCTACTAGGACAGTATTGTATGAAGAGCCAAGTTCTTCATACAAATCAATGATATTTTTAATAACAATCTCATTGTTACGAGATTGTATTTGGTTACGGTCAGTTAGTCCGGCACAATGGTGCGCCGTATACAGACCGCTACTGGTGCCATACCAGACTACATCTGGATAGCACCGTGACTGGTATTTAAAATTAACGCGACCTGTTGACTGACCAGCTAACATTAAGCTGATAGTTAACAGGATTATTAATGTACAAATTCTGCTCATTTTTTTAACCTCCTTTTTTTTGACAGAATAACCATATATTACTAAAACCAATAGTTTTGTCAATTAAGTTTGCCAATGGTTAGTCAATTAGCTATAATTAACATAATGGTTATTAACCCTATTTATTCCCTATGCCTGACGCTCGCTTGCGCTTAGCTCCATCACCAACCGGTTTTCTTCATCTAGGCAATTTACGCACTGCTATTTTTGGTTATTTAACCGCCAAGCAACTCCGCGGCCATTTTATTTTACGAATTGAAGATACCGACAACAAGCGACGAGTCCAAGGAGCCGAAGATAGTTTGATTAAAGTACTGGCTCAACTTGGCATTAAATTTGATGAAGGTCCGCATATTGGCGGCGGTTATGGCCCTTATGTCCAAACTGAACGCCTCGATATTTATCAACATTACGCCCAAAAACTAATTGATAGCGGTAAAGCTTATTATTGCTTTTGTAGTCAAGAGCGCTTAGAAAAATTGCGCGCCGACCAAACGGCCAGTCATTTACCGCCGCGCTATGATCGAGCTTGCCGCAGACTCAGCGCCAAAGAGATCGCTCAGCGCTTAGCGGCTGGTGAAAAATATGTTATTCGACAAAAAATGCCAACCAAAGGCGAAATAACCGTCATTGATGCTTTACGCGGCGCCATCACTTTTGCGGCCAGTGACCTTGATGATCAGGTTTTGATGAAGTCTAATGGCATTCCGACCTATCAACTGGCTAGCGTTATTGATGATCACTTAATGGAAATCAGTCATGTTACCCGCGGGGCTGAGTGGCTGCCGTCTTTTCCTAAAAATATTCTACTTTATCAGGCTTTTGGCTGGACACCACCCGAATTCATTCATCTACCACTAATACTTAATAAAGATGGCGGCAAACTGAGTAAACGCCAAGGCGATGTTTTTGTTGAACAGTTTTTGGACAAAGGCTATCTGCCGCTAGCTTTAATTAATTTCTGCGTTCTTTTGGGTTGGCATCCGCAAGGCGATCAAGAAATCTTCACTAGCTGGACCGACTTAATCAGCCAATTTGATTATCGTAAAATCAATAGCAGTCCGGCTATTTTTGACCTAGATAAACTCAATTTTCTTAATGGCTATCACTTACGCCAGCTGCCGACTGAACAATTAGCTGAATTATTAATCCCATATTTAACAGAAAATCAGGCATTAACTACTGAAAAATTCAAAAAAGAATTTAATTTTAGCCTAAAAATAGCTAAACTATATCAAGAGCGACTTAAAAATCTGAATGAAATCGGGGAGTTGAGTCGCAACCTATATCTGGATCAGCTTAATTATGACCCAGCTCTATTAGTTTGGAAAAAATCAACGCCAGCCGCCACTATTGAGGCCCTAAAAACGGTTATTAATTTTTTAAAAAATTATCCCCAAGCCGATTGGGAAACCGCTAAGCTACAGACAGCTACTATGGATTTTCTGCAAAAGAATAATTTATCTAACGGCGATCATCTCTGGCCTTGGCGAGTTGCCCTGAGTGGCCTGGCTGCCAGCCCCAGTCCATTTGAATTAGCTGACATTCTTGGTCAAACAGTAACTATCAAACGTCTACGACGCGCCCTGCAGTCTATGCAAGTTTAATAAAAAATAGTATAATTTAACCATGAAAAACTGTCGCTATCAAAAAATATTATCAGGCAGCCTAATAATCATTAGTTTGTCTTTATTTTTATGCTTGGTTGCTTATCATCCACAGCCAGCGCGCGGCAGCTACGAAGACGAGGTTAATCAACTTAATAGCCAAATTAACGCTAAAAAAAACTCCCTAACCAAGCTGCGCGACCAACAACGCTATTATCAGCAATTAGTGGCTGAAAAACAAAGTGAAAAAGCCACTCTCAATAACCAACTGACCATTCTGGATAGTAAAATCGCTGAAGCTGAATTAGATATACAGGGCACTGAGCTGGAAATGGAACAAACCAATTTAGAATTACGCAGCCTAGAGCTAGAAATTGCCGATAAAGACCAATCAATTGACCAAAATAAAACCAAGCTCGGTAATCTGCTCAAAACCATTAATCAGCAGGGGAGCAAAAGCGCTCTGGAGATTATCTTATTAAACGATTCTTTTTCCGAATTCTTAAATGAAATCAAGTATCTTAACGATATTAGTAGCGGTGTTCGCGATCAATTAGAAGATTTGCGGAAACTTAAAAATTCTCTGGAAGAACAACAAGCCGCCTTAGATATCAAGCATCAGCAATTGGCTGAATTGCAAAAAGTTCTAGCTGACAAAAGAAATTCATTAGACCAAGAAAAACAAGATAAAAGCTTTATTCTCGAGCAGACTCAGCTGTCAGAAAGTCAGTATCAAAATCTGCTGGCGGCGGCGAAACAAGAACAGGCTCAAGCTAATGCTGAAATCAGTAGTTTGGAAAAAAGCGTCCGGCAAAAATTGGCCCTGATTGAAGCTAATAAACCTAAGACCAATCAAAAAAAATCTAGTAGCAATAGTTCATCCGGTCTAATTTGGCCAGTGCCAAAAAATTACGTTAGCACTTATTTTCATGATCCAGAATATCCTTTCCGCTACCTTTTTGAGCACCCGGCCATTGATATCCGCGCCAGCCAAGGAACGGCCGTAGTGGCCGCCAGTAATGGCTATGTGGCCGCCGCTAAAGATGCCGGCATGGGTTATAGCTATATTATGATTGTTCACGATAATGGCCTAGCCACGGTTTACGGCCATATTTCTAGGATTGCCACTAAAGAAGACGCCTATGTGACCGCCGGCCAAGTGATTGGCTACAGCGGCGGCATGCCTGGCACGCCTGGTGCCGGTAAATTAACCACCGGACCGCATTTGCATTTTGAAGTCCGTCTCAACGGCATTCCAGTTGATCCTTTAGCTTATCTACCTTAATCACCATGACTTATCATCGTTCCAAGCCCGGATTTGGGCCGTTAGAAGCTATTTTAATCTTAAGCACCTTATTGCTGGTCATCAGTGCCGGCTTTACTTATTGGTCAATCAATCAAGCCAAACAGCGCGACCAAATTAGAATTGCCAATCTAAAAATAATCCAATCAGCTATCAATCAATATTTCAATCAATACCGTGAATTTCCAGCCGGTGATCATGATGTTGGCAATTGGGATTTGGGCTATCGTAATGCTAGCGATCAACGTTTTATCGCGCCATTAGTGGAAAAAGGATTTTTGCCGGCCAATTTTGCGGCTGATCCGATTTCTAAATATGATGAAAACAAGGGGATTGACTATACATTCCGCTATCAAGTCTACCAAGATGATGGTCAATATTGCCCACGTGGCCAAGGCCAATTTTATGTTCTAGGCATTCGCGATTTAGAAACTGACAGTGGCGGTTTAAATAATAAAGCTAGCCAATTTACCGGTAGCGGGTTCTTATGCAAAAATCGTAATTGGCAAGACGAATTTGATTATGTGGTTGGCGCTTTTGCTAATCCAATAAAAAAATAAATATTACCTAAAGGATAATTAAATAGAATCAATAAAGAATCGGCGATAGTTGCCGATTTTTTTATTATAAGCTCAAAGCCGCTGCGGGGAGCGCTAGTCATAATGTCGCACAATACATCTTATACGACATAGTAGCTAGAGTGGCCCTGATCTGTTTCCTCTAGTGTGCTTTATGGGTAAGTCAAAACCATACCCATTAAATGCAGTTCTGGGCTGAAGAGTAATAAAATTTTGCAGAGCAATAGAAAAATACCGACCACTAAGATACAGAAAACGAGAACGGCTAAGAAGAAGACTAGCTTGAAGATTTGTTCATCCATATTATTTATTAAACTTATTATTTATTATTGAAAAATAATCCGATCGCCGTAGCGCAAATCAATCACTTTGGCTTGACTCAACTGCTGGGCAAACTTGCTTTGGCCGACTTGCCATAGCCTTAATTGATTATCTAGGCTCTCTCGCATGGTCAGTTTGATAATTTGCTGATTATCTAAAACCGCCTGAATAGAGTTAGGCTCTTGCTGACTAAAAATAAAATTATGAGGTACTGAACCTAGCCAGTTGGTCTGACTAGCAATAATTAATGGCCAGAAATCGGGATTAATGGCTACTTGCCGCTCAGTCACTAAGGTGTCTCGGCTTTTAATCACCGGATAAAGCTTAGCACTAGCGGCGTTGGGCGATTCTTGCTTAACTACCCGTCCAAACCGATCAACCCAGTAATACCAGTTATTTTCTTGCCAGATTGCTACCACTGGCTCTTCTTCAATCTTAAGCGTCAACTTGTTCGGCCATTGCCGCTTTAGACGACAACTAACTAAATTATACTCTTGCAACGGACGGCAATATCGCTTACTTGAAGCTAACCAAAAATTACCTGACCAAAACTGCCAAACATGACCCTGAAGCGCTGTTTCCGACTGTTGACGCAGTATATTTGCATCTAAGAGCTGGGCGCCATCTATGGAAACGCTAGAAGCCCTAAAATAAGGTGAACCAAGTAGTCCATAAATTAGTCCGCCAATTAGGACAATGGCCGCTATCAACACGGCTCCCCGACCGATTTTACGCCAATTAACCCCTTTGGGGCTGTTGGATATTCGCCGCGCCGGCAATGAAGCTGCCTTGGGGCGCTGATTTAAGAGAACAACACTTTTCTTGGGCTGAGGGCGAGCCTTCATAATGCTTTAAGCAAAAAACATTGATGATAAATCTACTGGTATAAATGATTTAAGAATAGCTGGTAATTTAATCCGACCATCGGCTTGCTGATGATTTTCTACAATAGCAATCATGGCGCGAGTCAAAGCTAATCCGGTTCCATTAAGAGTGTGAACTAAACCTTTTTGTCCATCGGCAGCTTGATACTTAATATCCAAACCACGAGCTTGATAATCGGTGCAATTAGACACTGATGTCATCTCCGCCCAGTCGCCAGCTTGGCCATCTTGATTGGGCTTGCCAGGCAGCCAAGCCTCCAAATCAAAAGTCCGAGCTGCTGGAGCGCCTAAATCAGCGGTACAATGGTCAATAACCCGAAACGGAATCTCCAAACCGCTAAAAATTTCTTTCTCAATCGCTAATAATAGCTGATGTTCCTGAGCACTATCTTCCGGCCGGCAATAGACGAACATTTCCACTTTATTAAATTGATGAACACGGAAAATACCTTTAGCAAACTTACTATAACTCCCCGCCTCGGTCCGAAAACACTGGGATAAAGCAGCATAACGCAATGGTAATTGCTCGCCCTTTAAAATCTCGCCTTGGTGATACCCCCCTAGGGTAATTTCAGCTGTACCAATCAAACTCAAATCATTATTGGCAATATTATAAATCTGAGTCGATTCGCCGCGCGGATTATAACCCAAGCGCTCAATAATACTGGTTTTAGCCAGATCAGGAGTGGTCATCACTTGAAAACCATGTTTAGCGATAACGGACAGGGTATATTGAATTAAAGCTAACTCTAACCAAACTAAATCATTGCTAGTATAATAGAATTTGGACCCGGTCACTTTAGCCGCTCGTTCAAAATCCAGCCACTGCCACTGCTCGGCCAAAGCTAGATGATCTTTAGGGGTAAAAGCCAATTCAACCGGTTGACCGTGTTCTTCGAGAACCGGATTATCCTCTTCATTTAAACTGCGAATTACTGCCGCATCAGTCTGATTGGGCACAGCCAATAATAAACTATCTAGTTGCTCAATAATTTTCGCTAGATTATCTTCGCCTTGTTTAATTGCTTCATTATTAGCCTTGATATCAGCCACCTGTTCCGGCGTTGGCTTTTGTTTAGACCAAGCATTGCGCTGGGAACGCTGAGCGTCCAATTCCTGTTGTAGATTGCGCCGCTGCTCATCAAGGCTGACTAAACGGTCAATATCAACATCAGCCAAACGATAGTGGCAATTTTCTTTAACTTCATCAATATTCTCACGGATATATTTTAGATCTAACATAAAATTATTGTTGCTTTGGTTTCATAAAAGGAAATAAGGTAACTTCTCGAAGCGGCTGACCAGCCAGGCAAGCAAATAAACGCTCGCCAAAACCGAAACCACATGTCGGCGGCATACCGTGCTCTAGCATTTCTACAAATTCCCAATCCGGCATCATCGCCTCATTATCACCGGCTTTCAGCAGTTTCTGCTGCTCCTCAAAACGCGCCCGCTGATCAACCGGATTATTAAGCTCGGAATAACCATTGCCGATTTCGGTACCAGCAATCAGAATCTGAAAACGCTCGGTCAACTCAGGATTATCCTGGCGAGCTTTAGCTAATGGTGAAATCAATTTGGGATGACCGATAACAAAAGCCGGGCCGGCAATGTTTTTGCGGCAATACTTCCACAAAGTATCAGTTAACCGTTCGCGATTATTACCATCATACTTTACTTCTAATTGGGCTAATTTATCACGCATCGCCTGCTCGCTAACCGCTAAAATATCAATGCCCGTCTGGCGCAAAATCTCCTGCTGATAATCAATCTCCGGCCACTCGCCGGCTAAATCAAAATCTAACCCTTTACTAGTGAACTTGGTGGTGCCAAAAACTTCTTGAGCTAGTGTTTGGTAAAGCTCTTTGGTTAATCTCATGCCATCGCGGTAATCAGCATAGGCCCAATAAAATTCCAAATTAGTGAATTCCTGCAGATGATCAGGGCTACTGCCCTCATTGCGAAAAACCCGACCAATTTCAAAAGTCTTGTCAAAACCGGCAGCCATTAAGCGTTTCTGCCATAATTCGCCGACTGAAATACGCAAAAAAACATCAGTATCGTAATCTTGATGATAAGTCCTAAAAGGATTAGCCTCAGCCCCGCCAGTTGTTATTTCTAGGGTTGGTGTTTCCACTTCCAAAAAGTCGTGCTCCACCATAAAACGACGGGTCACCTGCCAAAATTTAGCTTTTTTGACAAATAGTTCGCGCAACTGATCATTAAATAATAAATCCAAATAACGCTTGCGCAAACGCTCATCATCATCTTGCAGACCGTGCCATTTCTCTGGTAGCGGCCGCAAAGCTTTGCTAATTAATTGCCAATCGGTCACCAGTAGACTATTTTGACCGGTGTGGGTGACAAAAACCGTGCCCGAGACAGCCACAAAATCAGCAATATCTATAATTTTTAAAAATTGCCTATATTTATCCCCTAATTCTTTTTTACTAAAAGCCAATTGAATAGTAGCCGTGCCGTCTTGCAAATTAGCAAAACTTAGATTACCGTGCTCACGTAAGGTGCGTAGCCGGCCGACTAAGTAAACGGTCTCGCCGCTAGATAAATAGTGATCAAAATTGGCCAAAACTTGACCATTGGTTTGTTCGCGACGACAATGAGCCGGATAAGGATCAATCCCGGCTTGGCGTAAATCGGCCAATCGCCCCAAGCGTTCCTGATATTCGCTAATTTTTTCAGCCATAAAAACAATATAACCAGTAATTAAACTGGTTATATTGTAGCTAATTTAGAGTGGGAAGTAAAGAAAAATTTATTTTTTATTCTTCCAGCAAGCTTTAATGAACTCAATAAATAAAGGATGCGGATCTAGCGGTCGTGAAATATACTCCGGATGAAATTGCGTCCCGATAAAAAACGGATGATCCGTAATCTCAATTGCCTCCACAATCCGTCCGTCCGGCGAAGTGCCAGCAATAGTCAAGCCGCCTTTCTCTAATATTTCCCGATAATCATTATTAAGTTCATAGCGATGGCGGTGACGTTCACTAACCACCTTAGTCTCAGGGCCAAATTTCTTGGCATAAACCTTAGCCAGATGCGTTCCAGGCACTAACTGGCACGGCCAGCCACCGAGGCGGATAGTGCCGCCGTATTGTCTTTTAGTTAATAATTCAGCTTGCCCGAGCATAATATTAATAACCGGATGCTTAGTCTTCGGATCAGCCTCTAAGCTATTAGCGCCTTTTAGGCCGCAAACATTACGAGCAAACTCAACCACCGCCATTTGCATACCATAACACAAACCGAAGTAAGGTACCTTATGAGTGCGACAATATTCAATAGTCTTAATCTTACCCTCATGGCCACGACGACCCCAGCCCTGCGGCACAACAATACCATCATAACCCTTGAGAATGCCTACTCCTTTTTCTTCAACCTCTTCGGCACTCAGCCATCCTAACTGCGGCCGACAATTATTAGCTACTCCAGCGTGTTTCAAGGCTTCAATAACACTAATATATGAATCAGTTAAACAGAAATCGCCTGAAGCGAAATACTTGCCGACTATACCGATTTTAACCGTCTGCTGACCGCGCTTGGCTTCCTTGACTTTTTCTGACATCATTCGCCAAGCCGCCGAGTCATTGCACCTGGGCTTGAGGCCAAAATGTTTTAATATTTTAAATGACAAATGATTCTTTTCAAAATTGGCCGGCACATCATAGATTGAGTCAATATCCGGGGCGGCAATCACATCATCATTATGAATATTGCAATGGATAGCAATCTTTTTACGACGCAGTTCATCAATGGGCGTATCTGAGCGGGCGACAATAAAATCAGGCTGAATGCCGGCCGAATTAAGCGCCCGCACTGCGTGCTGCGTTGGTTTGGTTTTCATCTCACCAATTTTATGGGGTACTGGTAAATAGCTGACCATTACAAACAAAACACTCTTAGGGTCCTGTAATTTCATAATCCGAGCCGCCTCCAAAAAGAGCAAGTTCTCATATTCGCCAACTGTGCCGCCGATTTCAGTAATTATAATTTCCGCGCCAGTTTTTTTGACCGCCGCCTTGATCCGATCGCGCACTTCCATCGGAATATGGGGCACTACTTGAACACATTTGCCACCATAACCCAAATTGCGTTCACGCTCAATAACCGTCTGGTAAATTCGACCAGTGGTCATGTAGTTTTCTTTATAGATATTACCATTCAAAAATCGTTCATAATTGCCAATGTCCTGATCGGTTTCGTCGCCGTCCTCAGTCACAAAGACTTCGCCGTGTTCAATCGGATTCATCGTGCCAGCGTCAACATTAATATAAGGATCAATCTTAATAGCGCTCACCTTATAACCACGATTAATCAAAATGCGACCGATAGAGGCCGCCGTAACCCCCTTGCCAACGCCAGACATTACGCCGCCAACTACAAAAATATATTTCGTCTTAATAGGGCGAGTTTTCTTTGAAATCATATCGCAAAATTAAATAATAATCCTTAGTTTGATTATAGCAAAAACAAAACCGCCCAGCCAGTCTGACCAAGCGGTTATAAAATAAGCTGATCCTAAAAATTAATCAACGCTGACAATCTGATATTCAATCTCGCCGCGCGGCGTCTGAACCTTAACTTTATCGCCGGCAATATGACCCAAAAAGGCTTGACCCAGAGGCGATTCATTAGAAATCTTACCGCTGAATGGATCGGCCTCATTAAAACTCACAATAGTAAATTCTTTAGTAGTTGACCCGCTCTTAGCTATTAACCGCGAACCCATACCCACTTTGCCATTAGTCTGGCCATCAACCACAATTAAACTTTTTAATAAATTGGACAATTCCAAAATCCGGCCTTCATTAAAAGCCTGCGCTTCTTTAGCATCGCTATATTCAGCGTTCTCGCTTAAATCACCTAATTCTTTGGCCCGTTCAATCCGCTCGGCAATTTCTCGGCGCCGTTCGGTGCTTAATAGCTCTAATTCTTCAACTAATTTTTGATAACCATCACGGGAAATGATTTGTTCATTCATAATTCTAAACACTTTTAATAAAAGACGCGAAATAATACTTCGCGCCAAAAACAATAACGCCCATTATATACTAAAAGCCAAAATTTGGCAAGTGTTCTTTTAATTATCTAGCCAACCCCCAACCTTAATCGTAATCTTTATTCTCAGCCTCAAGATAATATCCACCTTCTCTGTTATAAAGTTCTCCTAATTTGTTTTGGACTTTTTGGAGCGGGAAAACTTCTAAATCATTATTATGGGGACCTTGAATAATTGTTTGGATGCCAGAAGATTGAGCATAATTATTCACAAAACGAGCAATATTATCGCTAATTTGCTGACCGTAATCTACGGAATACTCGGTATTGGCCTCAATATTATCAATAACCATAATCGGCTCACCGGTCGGGCTGTTTTCGCCGATAAATGTCCAGCAAACAACTACTGGAACATTCTTTTTTTCATCATAAACTACAATATTTTGTATGCCTAAATCAGTCACATAATCGGCAATTGGCGACTCAGCGCCATGATGGGCGCTATCAATACAAATACAGCATGGACAATAATTACCTAAATAAAGATCTTGCGTGCTGCGAGAAGCAATCGCTACTCTCATTTCTCGACCCTTTAATTTATTATCCGCTTCTCGGTCATTAAAAATACTTTTAAGAGTGTCCTTGTCAGTATTATAATGATGCAACTCTTCACCAACCACCTCAACGCTTTCCTGCAATAGAGCATCGGCGCGATCTTGGCCTAAAATCGGAGCAATTAATTCCGCCAATTTAGCCTGATAGGTATCAAAAAATGCTTCAAATTCAATAAAATTAACCTTTAATTGAGCTATGTTTTTTTGTAATTGATCTTTTTCTTTAATTAAGCTGGCGCGATCTTTAATATTTTCCAAATTAGCCTCATTTTCGGCGCAAAGATCATAAAATTTAAAGATATTGTCCATCATTGATCGTAACCTAAAGATATCGCTTTGAATTCGGCTCCAAGCATTGACTGGTTTTAACTTATCAATTTTAGTCTGCAAACTAATAATCCCCTGATTCATGCCCTGTTTTTTTTGTTCGTTAGGTTCATTCGCCATTCTAGCTTGTAATTCATTAATCTTCTGACGCAATTCGGCTTCTTCCGGATTAGAAATAAACGAAGCTTGTAATTCAGCCTTGTAATCAGTCAGCACATTGGTAATTGACGCTTTGTACCGATCCAAAGTTTCTTTAACGCGAATTATTGGTGTTTTTATTTTGTCAGAGAATTTAACATCTTCTTGCTCGCCCAAAGTAAAATAAAGCTGTTCATTATAATTGAGCCATTGCTCAACATTAACTCCGCGCCTTGTTAATTCATTTAAAATATCCGCATTGTTCCCAAACTCCGTTAAATGGTTTTGCATTAAACGCCTAAATTCTAACGATTGTTTATCTACATCGGGATGATCTTGAATTATCTTTGTTTCCGCATCAAATAGCTCCTTAATCTCTTGTTGAGCAGTTGGATCAAATTGGTAATATTTCATGGCCAATCGAATACCATAGCGAGGATTATCGTCAATAGCTTTAATTAAAAATGGATTACCCTTAAGGCTCTGCTCAATCTTTGTTAAGTTGTCTTCATAGCTAAAGAGATTAAGCAATAATTCTGCGGAATTAGCTAGATACTTCACTAAATTTGGTAATTGACTCTCTAGCTTTGTAAAAAAATCTGGATAAATATTTTTCATCCCAGAATAAAAATCTAAAGAAGATAAGTGAAATTTGTCTAAACAACCAATTATTGAATAACGTTGTCCGTCCTCAATAAGTCTTAAAGCTATATCTTGATTCAAACAACCGCTAATTTTATCTAAATTGCGGGCGAATGAATAACCTTCTCCAGCCTCAATAAGCCTCAAGGCTATATCGTTATAGTCCAAGCCGCTAAATTTGCCTAAGTTATAAACGACTGAACCACCTTCTCCAGCTTTAATAAGCCTGATGGCTATATCGTTATGATCCAGACCACTAAATTTATCTAGATTATCAGCAACTGAACTACCTTCTCTAGCCTCAATAAGTTTTAAAGCTATATCGTTATAGTCCAAGTTGCTAAATTTATCTAGGTTACGGGCCACTGAACCACCGTTGTCAGTCTCAATAAGTCTCAAGGCTATGTCGTTATGATTCAAACCGCTAAATTTGTCTAGGTTACAGATGATTGAATAACCTTCTCCGGCCTCCATAAGTCTCAAGGCTATGTCGTTATGATTCAAACCGCTAAATTTGTCTAGGTTACGGGCGATTGAGTCACCCTTTCCGGCCTCAATTATTTTAAGAGCTATATCTTTATGATCTAGACCTCTAAATTTATCTAGGTTACTAGCAACTGAATCACCGTATCCGGCATTAATTATTTGAATGGCTATATCGCTATGATCCAAACCGCTAAATTTGTCTAAATTATAAGCAACTGAACCACCATTGCCAGCTTCAATAAGTCTGAGAGCTATGTCTTTATGGCCTAGACCAGTAAATTTGTCTAGGTTACTAGCGACTGAACCACCATTGCCAGTCTCAATAAGTCTTAAAGCTATATCTTGATTCAAACAACCGCTAAATTTATCTAAATTACGGGTAATTGAATCACCATTTCCAGCCTCAATTATTTTAAGAGCTGTGTCTTTATGGTCTAGACCAGTAAATTTATCTAAATTACTGGCAACTGAATAACCTTCTCCAGCTTTAATAAGTCTGAGAGCTATATCGCTATGATCCAGACCGCTAAACTTATCTAGGTTATCAGCAACTGAACTACCTTCTCTAGCCTCAATAAGTTTTAAAGCTATGTCGTTATAGTCCAAGCCGCTAAATTTATCTAGGTTACTGGCGACTGAACCACCGTTGCCAGTCTCAATAAGTCTTAAGGCTATGTCTTGATTCAAACAACTGTTAAATTTATCTAAGTTACGGGCGACTGAACCACCTTCTCCAGCCTCAATAAGCCTGATAGCTATATCGCTATGATCCAGACCACTAAATTTATCTAGATTATCAGCAACTGAACTACCTTCTCTAGCCTCAATAAGTTTTAAAGCTATATCGTTATAGTCCAAGTTGCTAAATTTATCTAGGTTACTGGCGACTGAACCACCGTTGCCAGTCTCAATAAGCCTTAAGGCTATGTCGTTATGATCTAAGCCGCTAAATTTGTCTAGGTTACGGGCGATTAAACGACCTTCTCCGGCTTCAATTATTTTAAGAGCTATGTCGTTATAATTCAGACCGCTAAATTTGTCTAGGTTGCTGACAACTGAATAACTTTCTCCAGCTTCAATAAGTCTGAGGGCTATGTCGTGGTGGTCCAAATCAACGAATTCATTGGGATTAAAACCAACATCTTCAATAATCTGCAAAATCGCTTCTTGGTCATTAATTTTTTCCGCCAATGGTTGATTAATATTTTCTTTAATCATAAATCAACTACAATTTAACTCCGGGAACTATCTCGACTTGGCCTTGATCATTAATTAAAACAGTGTCACGGCGTTTTAAAGTCTTCGCTAAAAGATGTTCGGCCAAAGTGTTATTGATGGTATCTTGCAGTAAACGCTTCAGCGGCCGAGCGCCATATTCCGGATCAAAGCCGGCTTTAGCCAAATAAATTAAACCCTGATCGCTAACCTGAAAATTAATATTCTTATCGGCCAATTGACGGCCGATTTTATTTAACTGCAATCGGGCAATTGCTTGCATATCTTCAATATTAAGCGGTCTAAAAACAATCACGCCGTCAAAACGATTAATCAATTCCGGCCGCATTACTTTAACTAATTCATTATCCATTACCCATTGGCGAATAGTACTAAGATCAGCCCCAGCCTTGACTTGTTCACGAATATACAACGCTCCAGCATTAGAGGTGGCAATAATAATGGTATTACTGAAATCAATCGTTCGGCCTTGAGCATCAGTTAGGCGGCCATCATCAAAAACTTGCAAAAATAAATTCAAAATATCAGGATGAGCTTTTTCCAATTCGTCTAACAAAACCAAACTAAATGGTTTTTGACGCACCGCCTCAGTTAGATAGCCAGTTTCACCATTGCCGCCGATCATCTTATTAACACTATCTGGTTGTTGATATTCACTCATATCCAGCCGAATCATTGAATTTTCATCACCAAAATAAACTTCAGCCAATGTTTTAGCTAACTCAGTTTTACCGACACCGGTCGGACCTAAAAATAAAAAGTTAGCAATCGGTTTACTAATATCCCGCAATTCCACCCGAGCCCGACGCAAGCTGGCCGCCACCATATCAACCGCCTCTTCTTGACCAATTAAACGCTGATGAATTGTTTCTTCTAAATTTAATAATAGCTCGCTTTCTTGCTGACCAACCTGTTGCATCGGCACACCAAAGGCTTGGCTAGCATAAGCTCGAACTACTTCATCACTAACGAGTCGTGGCGCAGCCTGTTTAGCAGCTTGTCGGGCTGATGCTTCCAGAACACTTAAAAAACGAGCTGGTTGTGCCGGGTCTGAAGCATAGCGCTGGCTGGCTAATTTAGCCGTTTCTAAAGCGGCATAGGTAAAAATAACTCCTAACCGTCTTTCCCAATAACTCGCCCAACTTTCCGCAATGGTCATCATCTGTTGATTGTCTGGTTCAGCAATATCAATTTTGGCCAAATTAGCGCCAATGGCTCGTTTGGCTAAATGTTCTTGGTAATTAACTGGGTCAACGGTAGTTAAACACCGTAAGGCCCCGCGCTGCAGGGCGTTAGCCAAAATATCTGACAAATCCAAACTTTGTTCTTGACCGCTGGACAGGCCGGCAATTTTTTCAATCCCGTCAATAAATAAAATTATATTACCCGCCTGATTAACTTCGGAAATAATTATAGCTAACTTACTCTGAGCTTCTTCTGGACCAGACCCACCTAATAAGGTTGCCAGATCAATCTCAACCAATCGTTTATCTTGTAAAAAAACCGGCACATCTTCAGCTACCATTAATTGGGCTAAACCGTAGGCTAATGATTTCTTACCCACCCCCTCCGGACCGACCAGAACCACACCCATTCGGCCGGCTGACCAAGCTTCTAAAATTTGATTAAGCTCAGTTGTCCGCGCTACGCAGAGTGGTAATTGGTTATTCTTGGCCGCTAAAGTCAAATCATAAGAATATTGATTTAAGAACGGTGTGGCCACGGCCGTATAAGCCCGATCCATATTGGAACCGGGTTTGAATTGCGCCGAATCTCTAATCTGTAAATAAGTTTTAGCTAAGCGACGGTTAATATGAAACCAGTTAGCCACATCACTGAACTTATCCTCTTTGGCGCCAGTATCATAAATAATTTCTTTAATTAGTTGACTTTGTTTAATCAACGGTGCCAAAAAATCAACCGTCAGCGGCACCTCACCCAAAGACCAAGCGCTAGCCACCCCCTGAATTATGGCTGACCTAACTTCAATTGATAAACTAATCGACTGAATTTTAAGCTTATCTTTAGTTTGATGCTTGTTCAGTTTATCGGCAATCGCCTTGCCATCTAAATTAAGCCTAAATAATAATGATTTAACCGTTGGATCAGCCAAGAGAACCTGAAACCAATGTTCGGCAGTAATCTGGCTATGGCCATGGCTAGCTGACAACAACAGTGCTCGTTCTAGACTGAAAATAACTTCCGCTGGTAATTGATTAATGAGATTTAATAAACGTTTTTTAGGTAATTGAAAAACAGCCAGCCAATCGGCTGGAGGCAATAATTGCTCGTCAATATCCAACTGCGGCAATTTAATTGTTTGTGTATTACGAATTAACCGATAAATTACCGCTAAAGTAAAAAATAACGACCAAGCGAACCAGCGTCTGGGCCAAATTGGCTTTAGCCACCAAGCCGCCTGTCCGATTTGTGTCCAATCAATAAACCAGTTGCTAGCTTGGCCAACCTGCCAAATTAAAACAATCCAACCGCTTAATGCTAATAAATACAGCGCTAAATCTAAAATCAATAATATCCGCCGACCAAACTGTTTTTGCCCAATAGCGAACCACGAAGACGACCAATCAACAAACAGCCAATGGCTAGCACCAAACCAGCCAACGCCGTGACCGTGGCAAGTCGCGCAAGGTATGCCCTCAATATAACCGGCACCGTGACAAGAATCACAGACCAACCAGCCATTATTAACCTTACGGTTCTTGACCATAATATAATATATACAAATAATAGAAGACCGCTACTGGAGCCGCCGGCCAAGCCATAATGGCCAACAAAGCGATCACCCAACAGACCAGCCAGATGGCTAAACGGAAGATAATCTGGATGATCCTCATCATGAAACTGATTAAAAAGCTGACAATATCGCGCTGGCCATACATTGGCACAAAAATATTTTTCAACCAAACCGCCAAAGCCAAACCGCGGCTAATCTTATTTAACCACGCCCACCAATAGCCAATCCAAATAAACCATCCTTGAGAATACCACCACCAAGGAAACCAGAATATTTCTTTAAAAATCCGCCAAACAATATACATATTAAATAGTATAGCAAAATAAACCTGTCTTAGCTATCTAACCAGCGGCTATCTTGGCGGACCAGCTGATTAGCGGCTGCAGCTGGATCCAATAATAATGCTTTAGTTATTCGTTCGATGCGAGACCCCTGCGAACCTTTTAATAAAACAATCGCTCCGGCTGGGACAATCTCTCTGATTTTATCAGCGGCGGCTATTGAATCAGTAAAATAATCAATCTGACCAGTCCAGCCACGCTGTCTGGCTTCCTGACCAATCATCTCAGCCAGTGGGCCAACCAAAACCAAACGGCCAATCGGTAATTGAGCGATAATCTGCCCGATGCGACGATGCTCAGCTGGGCCGTCAACCCCTAATTCTAGCATATCACCCAAAACAGCTACCCGCTGCTGGGCTGACAACGCTGGCCAGCGACCAAGAATATCTAAGGCTGCCGCTACGGCTGTCGGCGAAGCATTATATGAATCATCTAATAAAATCATGTCTTGATAACCGGCTAAAATGTTGAGCCGGCCTTTAGGCGAATGAAAATCGCCGAGAGCTTGAATAGCGGTTAATAAATCAATTTCTTGACTAATGCCGACGGCAATCGCCGCCAAAACCGAATAAACCACCGCCTCACTAATTATTCCCGGCAGAACTACCGCTACAGCGGCGGCTTGATAATTCAATTTAAAACGCAAGCCAGCTGATGATTGAATTGTCTTGTCGCCGGCTTGACCATAATTAAATTGCAGGTCCGTTGCTCTGACATCAGCTTGTGATCCAAAGCCATAGGTTATTATCTGGACCCGATTATTACAACTAGTCATTAAACGAACCCGCTGATCGTCCGCATTAAGCACCGCCCAACCGGCTGACGGCAGGCTAACAATGAGCTTCCCTTTCTCCTGAGCAATTTTATCTTGATTACCGAAAAACTCCAAATGAGCTTGGCCAATAACGGTAATAATACCAATATTGGGCTGAACGATGGATAATAAATAATCCATATCGCCCGGATGATCAATTCCCATTTCTAAAACTAAAAATTCCGGATAGTTAGGATCGGTTTTTTGAATCAATCGCCAAGCTAAAAATAAAACTTTCAACCAGCCACCGATTGAGCGACCTGGCGATTCTAACCCTAAAATGGTTAATGGCAGGCCAATCTCATTATTATAATTTTTAATATTGCCACGAACGCGATATTTTTTAGCTAGCACCAGCAATACCGCTTCCTTAGTCGTAGTTTTGCCGACGCTGCCGGTAATACCAATAATCTGTGGCTGATATTTATCAATCACCGCTCGAGCTAATCTTTTTAGCAAATAGCGAAGCAACTGACTAAGCATAAAAACAATTATTTAGCCGGACGCTGCGCCGGCACCTGTTTATATTTTAGAATAAAATTGGCAATTTCGCCAAATAACGGCGCCGCTGAACTCTCGGCCCAGACAACGCCGCGTGGATGATCAATCCGAACCACCATCACAAAAATCGGGTCTTCCACTGGAGCATAGCCGGCAAATGAACCGATATTAATATTAGCTAAATAGCCGCGACCATCTTTGCTGGGCACTTGAGCGGTGCCGGTCTTACCCGCTACATAATAACCGTCAACGCCGGCTTTTTTACCATGACCATCTTCCACTACATTAACTAACATACCGCTAACGGTCCGCGCTGCCTGCGGGCTGATTACCTGTTCCACCACTTGAGGCTCGGCTTTGATTCGGCTGCCATCTGGCGCTACAATTTCCTCCACCAAATACGGCTTCATTAATTTGCCTTCATTGGCTAGAACGCCGAAAGCCATGGCCATTTGCAGAGTAGTCACATTAATACCTTGACCAAAAGAAGCAGTAGCCGCATTAATTTCTTGACCGAATTTACGATATAAATTATTTAAATTACCGGATGATTCTGAATCTAACTCAATACCAGTCGGTTGGCCAAAACCAAATTTTTTTAAGCTATCGCGGAAAGTGTCAATTCCAAGACGATTAAGCACAAAAACCATGCCAGTATTTAAAGAATCTTGTAAAACCCTAACCATATTAACGACTCCCCGTCCTTTAAAATCAGAATTATTAATCTTATTCTTGCCGACCATAACTGAACCGGCATCATTATAGGTAGTTTGCGGTGTCACCTTACCCTGATCTATGCCAATAGCCATAGTAATCGCCTTAAAGATCGACCCTGGTTCATAGGCTTCAAAAGTTGGCTGGTTATTGAATTGCCGCAAATCTTTGACCGATTGAAAATTATTCGGATCAAAATCGGGCGCTGAACACATCGCCAAGATAGCTCCAGTCTTGGGATTAATAATAATAACACTGCCGGAATCAGCCTGGTGTTTAGCCACAGTCGCCAGTAATTTGCTACAAGCAATATTTTGAATAGATCGATCAATCGTCAAAATTAAATCAGAGCCATTAGTCTGCTGTTGATAATCACGACCTTGTAAAATAGTAGCTTTATTAGCGCTACGCTCACCCTTCATTGACCCAGCCCGACCCATTAAAATATCGTCAAAAGCTCCCTCTAAGCCATATTGCCCTCGGCCAATTAAGTCATCATCATTCTCCAGCGACACAAAACCAAGCATATTGGCGCCAATATTCTTTTCCGGATAATAACGATAATTACGGCCACTCTGCCCCAAACCATTGATCGTTATAGTCGTCGGTTTAGCTTGGCCGGCCGGCTGCCAAACAACTGTCTCGCCGCTAATAGATAAATCGTCCGGCTTAACGGCGGCTTCGCCCTGTTGTCGACTTAAGACTTTAAAATAAATCTTTAAAATTTGTGCACTCTCCAATTTTTTGGCTACTACTTCGTAAGGATCAGCGCCCTTATTTAATATATTTAAGTACTCCTTGACTTTAGCCTCTGATTTTTCTTTAATAGCTGTTTCACGCCGCATTTTAGACATTTCCTGATAAAACGGATCGGCCAGTAACTCGGTTTGGCGCTTCAGGATTGCTTCTTTGGCAGCGGCTAATTCATCGGTACTGGAAGCGGCTGGTAATTGATTTAATTGGTCATCCAACTGTTGCTTTAAGCGATCATTTTCAATTTTATCAATTTCCGCCAGAATCATCGGCTGATCAAAGCTCTCAAATAATATTTCGGCCAATTCTGACGGTTCTAAAATAATAGACAAAATCTGGTTGTTTTTAGATTGGGTCTCGGCTTGTTGCTGGCGTAATTTAGCTAAAGACTCTGTCTGCAAATCATTAGGCACAGCATAAAGAGTAAAAAATCGCCGATTAGTAGCAATCGGATAAAGCTCGCTGCCGGCAACCGCCGAATTATTGTGGACAAAAATCTGGCCGCGAGTCGGCGCTAACTGGACATTAAATTCATGCTGATCGCGCGCCTTGGTTAAATAATAATTATGTTTAATTAACTGCAACCAAAAAAGCCGACCGATTATCACTAGGCCGACTAAAACAAAAGCCGCAAAAACAATATTAAAATTAGAATTAAGCCTCTTGCCAGACTGAACGACGCCAGAACGGTTACGCCGGCTAATCAGCCGTCCTGATTGAGCCATAACTGCCTATTTTTTAGCCAATAAATCATCGGTTACCGCGTAAGGCAAGTGATCGACTGGCACCATACCCAGACTCTGTACTCGGCTCCGCAAATAATCATAAGAACTGAGCAGAGCCACTTGTCCTTGCAGGTCAGCTTGTTGCTGGCGTAATTCAGTTAACTGGCTTTTGCAATCTCTAAGAGCAAATGATTTAGCCGCCAAATCATTGGCCACCACCAAATAAGACAAAACTAATACTGCTGTTCCCAGCCATAAACAACGATTAACCCGCTGCCAACTCCAACAACGTTTAGTCGATTTCTTGGTTTTAGAACAATTAGTAGAGACTAATTCTTGATTATTGACGGTCATAAGGGGGGTTGATTAAACAATTTTTTGAGCAGCGCGCAACTTGGCGCTGCGTGATCGCGGGTTAGCCGCAATTTCGGCTGGACTAGCCATTACTGGATGGCGATAAATTATTTTTAAGCGTGCGTGGTGGCCGCATTGGCAGATAGGAAATTCGGGTGGACAGAGGCAGTCTCTACTCTCTCTTAAAAAAAACTGCTTAACTAGACGATCTTCCAAACTATGGAAGCTAACTGCGGCAATGCGGCCGTTTAGGCACAACAAGCCAAGGGATTGATCAAGAATGGCTGATAAATTATCCAATTCTTGATTAGTGGCGATACGCAGAGCCTGGAACAACTTAGTGGCTGGGTGCTGGCGACTTTTAGCTAGATATTTTGATGGCAGGGTTGTCTGGACTATTTCAACTAATTCCTGACTGTTAACAAAAGGCTGGCGGCTACGGCGACTAACAATCGCCTTAGCTAGCGGCCCGGCCCAGGGCTCTTCGCCATATTCACTGATAATTCGCCGCAATTTACTTTCGGTCCAATGATTAACAATCTCCGCAGTTGATAGCGGACTATCTGGACCAAAAGCCATATCCAAAGGTCCCGCCTGGTTAAAGGAGAAACCTCGGCTACGATCAGCTAATTGAGCTGATGACAGACCTAAATCTAAAACCAAACCATTAAACGGCCCAGCAATCTGTCGTTCGGTTAAAGCTGCTGATAAATTGGCGAAATTATCATTAATCAAAAGAACATTACTCAATTTTTCTCGGGACAATTTTTCTTGCGCGGCGGCGATAGCTAGCGGATCAAGATCAAATCCGACCACTAAGCCTTTCGGCCCAACCGCTTTGGCTAAAGCCGCGGTATAACCGGCTCCACCCAAAGTGGCATCAATAAAACGTTGTCCTGGTTGTGGTTGTAAAACTGCTAAAACTTCTTCTAATAAAACTGGCTGATGCTGGTAATCCATAGATTACGACAAATCATCCAGTGATTCGGCAATTGAACCGCTCGTCTTGTCATTATTAGACCGGTAAGCTTCCCAGCGGTCTTTGTCCCAAATTTCTAAACGATCGTAGAGACCGGCTATTACCGTCTGTTTGCGCAGACTGGCAAATTGGCGCAGATACTCGGGCAGCACTACCCGTCCCTGCGCGTCACACTCTACTTCGCTGGCGCCAGACAGCATAAAACGGGCAAAGGCCCGCTGGTTAGCCTTGTTAAATGACAATTGGCTCAATTTGCTAGAAACTAATTCCTCCCAAGCGGCTTTAGTATACAAAAACAGACAGTCGTCCAAGCCTTTGGTAACAACTGCCCCCTTTTTCAAATCGGCCCGGAACTTAGCCGGAATCGCTAAGCGGCCTTTCTCGTCTAAATTGTGTTGAAATTCGCCGATAAACATTGTTTGGGAGTTAGGTAGCGGTATTAAGTATTCACCACTTTTCACCACTTTTCACCACATTGACCATTATAGACTTTTTTAAAAAAGGCGTCAAGTATTTGATCAATTAAAAATAATGGCTAATTATAGATAAAAAAATTATAACCAAAAACACCCCGCTTGGGGTGCTCTAAAATCAGCTGTGGAAAATTTGTGTTCAGCCCTGAATGGACCAAAAATAACTTATTTCGGCGACTTCTTGATGGTGATATTCGGCTGGCCGGAATATTCCGGCTCCACAATCTGATAACCATCGCTCTGCAACGGCTGGCCACTAGTCCCCGTCACTGGTAAACCCAAGGCATAGGCCAAAGCATTAGCCGTCACCACACCGATACGGAGCGATGTAAAACTGCCGCCCTGATTAGCC
The DNA here is from genome assembly GCA_029570385.1 of bacterium. Lineage (GTDB taxonomy): Bacteria > Patescibacteriota > Patescibacteriia > Patescibacteriales > Patescibacteriaceae > UBA1359. Next base: position 35,386 of record JAKPXD010000014.1, read on the forward strand.
ACTTGAATAGCGCTTAAATCCGACCACTCTAGCTGTTGTTCAGTTAATAACTCCGAGATACCCGGTAATAATTGCTCGGCCTGCTGGCGATCACCCGACCAATAACGCTCAATGATTAACTTATCCGCCTGCTTGATGGCCACTCTGACGCCAGGTTGAGAAACGGTGTCAATAAATAATTGGTATTTCATAATCTTATTGTAAGAAATTCATCAAAAAAAAGAAAGGCCCAGGTCTTATTCTTTCAGCGATTAGACTGA
>JAKPXD010000025.1 GCA_029570385.1 bacterium
TATTGGCAAGGTTTCTTTTAGTGTTGAACAACTAGCCGATAATTTTCAGTCTTTAATAGAAATTGTTAAGAAGAATAAACCGTCGGCAGCTAAGGGTACTTATATCAAAAGTGTAACCATCTGTTCGTCAATGGGGCCGGGTATCCGAGTTTTATTGGGCCAATAATCCTTTGCTCCGTTAGCGGAGCGCTTTATAAAAAAACCAATCTTTTTATTGATTGGTTTTTTTTGTTTAAGTTATCGGTAAATCTACTTCAATGGCTCCGTTGCCGCCAAATTGCGGTTTAGCGGTTCGCTGACGATAGCCCCGAGCTTGGAGCCAAGCGGCAGTAAAATCTTTAAGTACACCATGGCCATCGGCTGAATGCCAGCCTTGGCCAGTAATAATCAGTAATTTGACGCCGCCGCCTTGCTTGATCCAGTAGTCAAAAAAGCCAATTAGCGCCGCTTCGGCTTCGCGGCGGCTATGACCATGTAAGTCCAGTTTAGCGGCTGGTTCTTGCAGGTATTTATTGACTTTACGTTGAAGCAAACGGCGGTTCATAATAGTTGATTATAGCATCTTTTCAGGCTTGCCGAAAGCTGTTGTTATCTGATAAAATGATTATAAAGAATAGTTAAAATTAATATTTTATGCCAAGCAGACCATCTAAATTGGAGTATTATATGAATATTGCCGGCGAAGTAGCCGGTCGTTCCACTTGTTATCGGGCTAAACACGGTGCCATTATTGTTCGCGACGATCAGATTATTTCCACTGGCTATCTGGGGTCGCCGCGTAAGACCAAAGATTGTTGGGAGCGCGGTAATTGTCTGCGGGAAATGCTTAAAGTACCACATGGCCATCGTTATGAATTGTGTCGCAGCGTTCATGCCGAACAGAATGCTATTATTAATGCGGCTCGAGCCGGTGCTAGCCTGCTCGGCTCAACCATATATCTATATTCTACAGTTATCCGTAATGGTCAAGAAAAACCGCAAGATGCTTATCCTTGTTTTATTTGTAAGAAAATGATTATCAATGCCGGCATTGAAAAATTGGTCGGCCGTCAAGCCGACGGCAGTTTTAAGGTTTATGAAATTAGCGATTGGGTTAAAGATTGGCAAGAAAGAGATATGCTGGACGATAACGAGCAATATGGTATGACTGTTAATATAGAGCAAACTTAATTTGTTGATTTAAATAATTTATGAACAAGTTGATTATTGGTCTGACCGGTCAATTAGCCGCCGGCAAGACGACTGTTGCCAAATATTTGGCGGAAAAATATGGCGGCAAGGTTTATGGATTTTCCGGTCCCTTGCGCGATATTGTAGATCGTTTGACATTACCGCAGACTAGAGAAAATATGGCTAATCTATCGTCAATCCTCAGGCGTCAATTCGGTCAGGATATTATTTTAAAAGCGATTATGCGCGATGTGCAAAACGATCCTTGTCCGTTTATACTCCTAGAGGGTATGCGCCGCTATGGTGATTTTGTGGCTTTCCGCGAGTTCCCTAATTTTCATTTAGTGGCGGTCTTGGCTGAACAGAAGTTGCGTCATCAGCGTTTAACTAAGCGCGGCCAGAATCCAGATGACGCTAGTAAAACTTTGGAGCAATTTAAAATTGATGAACAGGGCGAGGCCGAGCAAGATATTCCGCGAGCGATTGCCGAAGCCGATTTCCAAATAGATAATAATGGCGATTTAGCTGCCCTCTATGAACAAGCAGAAAATATTTACCGACAATTAGCCGGTTAAAAATTAAGATTAAATTTATGGCCGGAAAATTAATTGTTCTCTACGGTATTAATAATTTAGGCAAGAGTACTCAGGCCAATTTGCTGGTTAATCGTTTACGCGATGCTGGTTATGCCGCTAGTTATTTAAAATATCCGATTTATGAACTGGCACCGAGCGGACCGTTGCTTAACGCCTATTTACGGAAAGGTAATCCACTGCAGCTATCGCCGCGGGAAGCGCAGATTATCTATGCTTTAAATCGTTTTCAATATCAGCCGGAGCTAGTTCGGCAATTGGCCGCCGACGAATGGATTATTGCTGAAGACTATACCGGCACCGGTCTAGCTTGGGGCTGGGGGGCTGGCGTCAAACTTAATTTTTTGGAAGCAATCAATGAAGGCTTATTGAAGCCGGATTTGGCTTTGTGGCTGGACGGTCAGCGGTTTGTTAGCGGTATTGAACAAGGACATAAGCATGAGAATAATAATCAGTTAATGGATAAAGTTCGTGAATGCCATCAGCAGTTAGCTGAACGTTATGGCTGGCCGCGTTTTAATGCCAATCAATCTATCGATAATCTCAACGATCAATTGTGGCGAGCGGTTCAAGCTTTATTTTAAGCCCCAAACGATTCAAGATTTATTATGGAACAATTAATGCCGGTCATCGGCCTAGAAATTCATACCGAATTAAAGACCAAGAGTAAAATGTTTTGCCGCTGTGATAATAATACCGAAGAACAGGCGGCTAACACTTTGGTTTGTCCGATTTGTCTAGGGCATCCAGGTACTTTACCGCAGCCTAACCGGCAAGCGGTTCATTTTGGGCTGCTCCTGGCTAAGGCTTTAAATTGTCAAATAAATCAGCACAGTCGTTTCGCTCGCAAGAATTATTTTTACCCCGATCTCCCCAAGGGGTATCAGATAACTCAAGCAGATACTCCACTAGGGTATAATGGTAAATTGTCAATTGATGGTCGGGATATTTTTATTACTCGTATTCATTTAGAAGAAGACACCGGTAAGTTGGCTCATGATAAAAATAACCAGCATAGCCTGGTTGATTTTAATCGGGCCGGCACTCCCCTGATTGAATTAGTCACCGGGCCAGTAATTACCTCAGCTCAAGAGGCGCGACGCTTTGGTCAAGAGTTTCAAAAATTATTACGTTATTTAGGGATTTCCGATGCCAATATGGAAAAGGCGGAGATGCGCTGTGAAGCCAATATTAGTTTACAGACAGCCGGCCGCTATCAGATTGACGGCGCGACTATTAGCGGCTTGGCTGGTTACCAGTTAAATAACAAAGTGGAAATTAAAAATCTTAATTCGTTCAAGGCCTTAGAGCGAGCCATTGATTATGAAATTAAGCGTCAAAGCGAAGTGTTGTCTAGCGGCGGCCAAGTGGCGGCTGAAACTAGAGGCTGGGACGAAGCGGACAACGCTACCAAGGCTCAGCGAGTCAAAGAGGCGACGGCTGATTATCGTTATTTTACTGAACCGGATATTCCCCCGCTGGTAATTGACGATCACTGGTTAGCAATAGCCGCTAGTGAAGTAGATAAAATTGAATTACCTTTAGCTAAGGCGCAGCGCTGGCAAGTTGATTATCAATTGTCAGCCGATAACGCCAATTTACTGACCAGCTGGCCGGCCACAGCGACTTATGTTGACCAGGTTTTAGTCTTAGCCACCCAAGCTCGGCCAAAGGCGGCGGCAATTATCACTAAAGTGGCTATTAATTGGCTGACTAGCGAAGTCGCTAAGCATTGCCGTTTAGATAATCTGGCTAACAGTCCGATTAATCCGGAACATTTAGTTGATCTGGCAATAGCTATTACTGATAACAAGATTAATTCCACCGCCGGTCAAGCGGTACTAGCCGAATTAATTAATAATCATAACCTTAGCGTGGCGGAAGTTATTGAGAAGTTGGATTTAGGTCAAGTGGACAATAGCGATGAGTTAGCTAAACTAGCTCAGGTCATCATCGCCGAATACCCCCAACAGGTATCTGAATACCGGGCCGGCAAGACTCCCCTGATGCAGTTCTTTGTCGGTCAATTGATGCGCCGCAGCGGCGGTAAAGCTAATCCACAGCTGGCGCGGGAGGTATTAGAGAAGGAATTAAATAGATAATGACTGTCTGAGCCAGTTTTTAACAGTGTTCGGTCGCAAATCAAGATCAGTTAAGTCTTGCGCGCTCAACCATTCAAAATCAAACCTACCGACATAGGCGGAGTCTTTTTGAAATTCTGGTCCATCACCTGAGCCCAGAGTTCCGCTTATAATATTGCAGGCGTAAAAATACTCCATTTGGCCGAAAGTTTCTGGCTTGGTTGAAGAAACTTCAATTAAAAGCTCTCTGGGTTCAATTATCAAGCCGAGTTCTTCTTTAATCTCCCTAATTAAGGCTTGTTGATTGGTTTCGCCAGATTCAACCTCGCCGCCAGGTATAACCCAATAGGTTTGATCGGGTTTAGTCCGCTTAATAGTTAAAACTTTGCCGTGATCAATAATGATAGCCCGGACACGCTTGGTATGCATGATTTATCGATTAATTGTTGAAATTATTTTTGCCTCTATGTCCCGTGGGTTATAACTATAAGCATTTTTTATTCTAATTAGCGGTAAACCGGCCGAGTTAAAGACCTGATTAATAAAATCGTCTCTCTCAATCCGTGATTGCCATTTATGAGAGCTATCATCCAATTCAATGGCACAGACTGGATTAATGTTGCGTGGCTCGCAAAGGACAAAATCAACATGCTTTTGAATTATTCTGGCACGGCTGGAGCGGTTATAGTGAGGCACAAAAAATAAATCTATTAGTCTGACTTTAGAAAAGATAAATAAATTGTGGCGATCAGCGATGGGCTTCAGCGCAAAGAAAAAATTCTTTTCGGCATCAGTTAGGAAGTATTTATTTTTATAGTAAATAATTTTTTGATCTTTCGCCGGTGTTAGTTGCCTTGATTTTAAATATTTTAAGATAATAACCGTTATAAAAGCTATTAATAATATTGGTAGTATTTCCATACTTTTTACTATTAAGGATAAACCTATACGATTTGGCTTAACTATTTAATTAGCTGGCTATTTTAAATCTCCCCATTTTTTTCAGCTTAATACTGTTGTAATCATCGACATCGTTAAATACAAATTGCCAAATAGAATAAATGTTAGTTTTATCATCTTTTTCAAAAAATAAAGTTATAACTTTTTTCTTGGTATGCGTTTGCCACTGTCTAAATGGATAGTAAAGTTGCCTAATAATAATATCTTTTGTGTTTTTGTTCTTGGCCTCTATTAGAACTATTTGATCCCGGCCTTCGTAGCCAGCATCAACTTCTGTTTGCACGCCAGAAACATTAATTTGTTGTTTGCCAACAAAGAAATTAAAATCAGGAGTATATTTTCTACCCCTAATAGTTAATACTAGGGTTGAATCTTCCATAAAAGTTCTGATTAAGCTAGAGGCATACGCAAAATCTAAATGCTGCATTTCTGAATTACCTATTAAAGATGAGTCAAGATTAAAGTCTAATTTTGAAGCATATATAATGACTTCTGATTTTATCTCTGGAATATCAACATAGCCCTCCCCCTTAATTATGTTGTAATGACCATTTTTGGTCGGCAAAAGAAATAAATTGTTTTTTACAAAAATATTTGGTCTATCTTTTCTTGAATCTTGTTTACATAGAATGCGAACTTCTTTTTCGGTTGTTTTTTTAAAGTTTTGACACGATTTTTTAATTTGCTCAGCTGATAAACAAAATGGTTGCTTATCAAAATCATGTTCTAAAATTTTATTATCTTTGAATATTTTTTGCCAAGATTTATTATTAGCCATATATTTGTGTTTAATTATACTAAAGCCTTTAATCTTTGTAATGATAAGTCTAAATAATTTTTTTCTAAGTCTATGCCAACAAACCTTCGGCCGTATAGATTAGCTGCCACGCCGGTTGTTGAACTGCCAGTGAATGGATCTAATACTATATCGCCTTCGTTAGTGCTAGCCAAAATGATTCTTTTTAATAAGTTAAGCGGTTTTTGAGTAGGATGTTTACCGAATTTTTTTTCTTCTTTCTGCGGTGTGTTTAGCGACCAAACCGATCTCATTTGCATGTGCGGCTTTTTAAATTCATCTTCAGACCATTCGCTATCTCGCATCACCTGATAATTAAAGGTATGTTTGGCTTTCTTTTCTTTCCTGGCCCAAATTAAAGTTTCATGACTGGCGGTAAAAAAACGACAGCTCAAATTGGGGGCAGCGTTGGGCTTGAACCAGGCAATATCGTTTAATAGATGAAATTTAGTATTTTGTAGAATGAATCCGCATTGATAAATCGAATGATAAGTGCCGCTAATCCAAATTGTGCCATTTGGTTTTAAAACTCGGCGACAAGCCTTGATCCAGTCTATATGAAATTGAAAATCCTTACAAAAACCTTGGCTTAAATCCCAGTCGCCCTTTTTAACGCTGACCATTTTACCATTTTGACAGCTGAAGCTGCCGCTAGACAGGAAGTACGGCGGGTCAGCAAAAATCATATCAAAATAGTTCTCGGGTAGTTTATCGAGAACTTCTAGGCAATCGCCTTGGTAGAGGGCAAATTTTTTGTTGCGGAAGTACAGAGTCATTTATTTATAATTTCTAACTACTACTTCACTAACATCGCCTCTTTTTTCGGCAATACAATTTATAAATCGTTTAGCATTAACTTTAGTTATGTGCCATTTTTTGTAAAGATTTCTAATAAATTTAGTATTAGAATTGCTAAGCATTAATAAGCACCCGCGACGATCAAGCTGCTCAAAAATATCAGCTAATTTTTTTTGTTCTTTTTCTAGAAAGTTTTCTTTAGTATATGAAGTAAAATCAGAGCCTTTAGCTAAGGGATAATATGGCGGATCAAAGTAAATAAAGTCACCCCTCTTAGCATATTTTAGAACACTTTCAAAGTCAGCATTTTTTATTTTTGTGTGTTTTAAGAGTTGGCTGGCTGCTAATAAACCTTCTTCATTGACTATAAATTTTTTATTTTGTCCAAAAGGAACATTGAATAGACCTTTTTTATTGACCCGGTAGAGACCGTTAAAACAGGTCTTATTAAGATAGATCAGGTGGGCGGCCTTGTTGACATTATCTAGCTTGTCCGTGTTATACTCATCCCTAATCTTTAAGAAAAAGTCCTTACTGTGATTTTGCTGGTAGTATTCCAAGGCCTTAATTAGTTTTGAGGAATCATTTTTTAGAATCCTATAAGTGTTAATAAGATCTTTGTTTAGATCGGCAATAATGGCTTCACGTGGCTGCAGATAAAAAAATACTGCCCCACCGCCGACAAATGGTTCAATATAACGTTTATAAGAATCGGGTTTTGGAAATAATGGTTTAAATTGTTTCAATAATTGAGATTTTCCACCGACCCATTTTAGAAATGGTTCTATTCTTTTTTTGGTTTTTTGTGGCGGCATGTATAATTTGTTCAACTATATTGTAGCGTATTTCGAGAGTATTTGAAACTAAGTTTTTAGTGGATAACTCAATGTAAACTTTTACTCCTGTTTTGTTTACATTAGGCCTGGAGATGTAAACAAAAAATTTATATTGCAAAAAAATTGTCATTTTTAACAATATGAAAATCTTTATTGCAAAAGAAGGCTATTTCTTGCGATAAGGATAATTATATTATTGATTTGAGTCCAATTTTTACTATTTAACTAAGCCTTTTTACTTCATCAATAACCCCCCGCGGATTGATAATTCTGAGGCCTTGTTTATTGATGGTGGCGGTTTGAACAATAATCCGCGATATTTCAGCTTGTTTGAGTTCAGGCTTGATTTGCAGGACTAAAGCGAAAACGCCAGCCAGATAAGGCACTGACCAGCTGATGCCGCCGCGGCCTTGATGCATGTATTGATTCCTTTTAGACCAAGACGAGGCCATAGTCCGATGATCAGAGGGAACAAGTATTTCTGGAGATTTTGATTTTTTCTCTCGCAATGCCTGAACATAGGTAATAATTTCTGTTTTTAATTCTTCATCGCTAATATCTTTATCACTATGGTAAGCGCGTGCTCTGAGTAAGATTTTGTCAATATCATTATCAGCAAAGATATTATTATGAAGTTCGTTGTAAAGAAATTCTGAATAACTGTCTGGATCGTCTTTGTTTTCTAGGCTGCCACCGCCAGTGAAATTAACCCCAATTTGGTCATTATTAGTATTAATTACTATTAGTCCACTGTCTTGAGCTTTTTTAAGCGCTACTAGCCATTCAGTCAGTCCCGGGGTGATCGCCGTATGGCCGAATGAGCAACTAACCACTCTAATTTTTTCATTATCAGGTCGAGACTCATTAGCTTTAATAATATCTTCAAGGTTTTGAGCATGTAGTTTAAGATTGCGACCCGGTGAGCCTCGGTAAACTAATTTGGCTTCCGGAGCAACACCGCAATCCTTACCAACCAATAAACTGGCAACAGCCGGACCATGCATGCTGATTGGTTCCGAATCAATACCGCGGGTTTGGTAATCAATTAGCGAGTCTTTATACTCTGGGTGGTTGATATCAAGCCCCTGATCAAGGATGGCCACCACTACGCCGCGACCATCAATTCCCTGTTGATGTAGTTTCTTAATACCTAAACCGGGATTCTTGCCATCTAGGAGAAGTTTTTCTGGATTGAAAGCGGTCGGCAGTTTTTCTTTCTTTGGCCAAATCGTGGCCGTATCAAACTCAGCTGTTTTTAAAATGTCGGCGGAAACCATTGATAAATTTTGCTGAGATAGATTGCGTCCTCTCAGGTCAGCGAATCGGTCAATGATTAATTCCTGATGGTTGTTAATCTTTTCAAAGTTCATATCGCGCTTTTAATAAGAAAACAATGTCTGATGCCGGGTTTATTAGGCATATATTTACTAAAAAGGTCTTTTAAATCCCTTTTCAGTTAGATTATATGCCAATTAGTTGATTGTAGCAATAGGCCGAGCGCTTAAGATTTTAAAAAATTTTCCACCAACTTCTCGGCCTCTTGGAGCGGATTATCGGTATTAAGCCAATGAATCTTCCGACCTTGTTTGGTCCAGCGCTTGAACCAAGTTTTTTGGCGTTTAGCAAATTGGCGGATAGCGGTATGTAGCTGTTCAACCAGTTGGTCATAATCAATCATTTCTCGCAGATAGCGGCTAATATAACGATATTCTAAACCAAATGATTCTAGTCGTGGCCAATCCAGTCCTTGCTCGTGTAAATTGTGGACCTCCTGAATCATATCTTCGTTTTCTAGGCGTTGAATTAGTCGTTGATAAATTCGTTTTTCTAATACCTCCATAGGGTAATCAATACCCAAAATTAACCAGTCTATAGCCGATTGAGCGTTAATCGGTTGAGACGGCTGATTTTTGACTCCAGTAGCGATTTCCAAATAGCGAATCAAACGCCGCGGATTGTGGCGATCGCTATTATTTAATTTCTGAGCTAAAGCCGGCGCGGCTGTCAGCAATTGCTCGTAAAGTTGTTCGGCCGATAATTCTTCTAAAGCTTGACGGCGCTGATTATCCGGTTTGACGGCGCTTAATTGATAGTTATCTATTAAGGCTTGTAAATATAGGCCGCTGCCACCGGCCAAGATTGGTAATTTGTGGCGTTGGTTAATATCTAGTAGGGCTTGTTGGGCCATTTTTTGATAAGTGGCCAGATCAAAAATTTGTTGGGGATCGGCGATATCAATAAGGTGGTAAGCAACCGGTCGGCCGTTATTGGCGTAATCAGATAGATCTTTGCCGGTGCCAATGTCCATGCCGCGATAAACTTGGCGACTATCGGCGCTGATAATTTCGCCGTTATAGCGATCGGCCAAGGCAATGGCTAGTTTGGTCTTGCCGGCGGCTGTTGGTCCGATAACGGCGATCGCTTTGAGTTGAGCCATAAAAATAATTTATTTTATAATAATTGTCCGGCCAGACTGAAATTACGGGCAGCGGTCACTTGGGCTAAGTAGCGTTGTCCTAAAACATAATTATTACCCGTCTGGGGTATTAGCAGAATCTGCTGATTGCGATTGGTGCGACCAAAATATTTATGGCCGCGCTGTTCTTCCAATAAAACTTCAACGGTTTGACCAATCTGCGCTTGGCGGTTGCTTAAAGTTCCGGCTTTAACAAGCTGATCCAAGTCTATTGCTCGTTGTTTTTTGGTGGCGGTCGGCACATCGTCCGGCAGCTTGGCAGCGGCGGTGCCCGGTCGCGGGCTGAATTGAGCGATATAGACTTGATCAAAACCGCTAGCCGTGACTAATTTGGCGGTCGCTTGAAAATCAGTATCAGTTTCACCGGGGAAGCCGACAATAATATCAGTTGTCAAACTGACATCAGGCCAGACTTGACGGACGGCGGCTATTAATTGGCGGTAATGATCACTAGTATAGCGGCGATTCATTAATTGTAAAATACGGTCGCTACCTGATTGAACCGGTAAATGCAGATGATGAATTAGATTGCGGCTACGGCCCATAAAAGCGATCAGTTCATCGCTCATATCTTTAGGGTGGCTGGTGGCGAAACGCAGCCAATAGTTACCGAGGCTATCTAATTGTTCCAGCAAGCCGGTAAAATTCAGACCGCTAACTGGGTCGCGGTAGCTATTAACATTTTGGGCAATAATGGTAATTTCTTGACTATCGGCAGCCAGTAAATTTTGGACTTCAGCTATAATTTCATCAGCTGGCCGATATTTTTCCCGGCCACGGGCATAAGGGACAACACAGTAACTGCAAAAATTGTCGCAGCCGTTGCCAATCGGCACGAGAGCGCTGATTTTGGAAGTATAAAGCGGTTTAATCTGCAGATAATCATGGAGATGGGTTAGACTGCTGGCGGGTTGGGGGCTGGGTATAATTTGCTCCAATTCGGTCAATTGGTTGATAGTGAACCAATAGTCCACCTGCTGGCCGATTTTAGCTTGAATATCTGGCCGATACGACAAACAGCCGGTCAAAGCGACGGCTGTTTGGGGGTTGTCTTGCTTGATGCGCTTGATTAAACCATAAATGCGGTCTTCGGCGCTTTGACGGACGCCGCAAGTGACTAAGATAGCTAAATCAGCTTGCGATCGTTGATTAGTAGCTGACCAACCCAGCTCATTAAGACGGCTGGCTAAACGTTGGCTGTCGCTAATATTCATCGCGCAGCCGATAGTGGTAATATGATAAAGCCAACCCATATTAATCTAATAATTCTAAGGCTTCTTTTTGTTTTTTAGTTAAACCGGTCGGCGTCAAGACCTTAGCCTCAACCAAATGATCGCCGCGGCCGTAGCCGTTAAGTTTAGGTACGCCTTTACCGCGCAGGATAATTATTTGACCGCTTTGGGTGCCGGCTGGAATTTTTAAAGTCGCTGGCCCATCTACGGTATCAATTTTGATTTTATCGCCAAGAGCTGCTTGACGGAAACTTAGATTAACTATGGATTGGATATTGTGGCCATTGCGTTTGAGGTGGGGATGCGGTTGGACGCGAACATTAACATAAAGATCGCCGCTTTTGGCGCCACGCCGACCGGCCTCGCCTTGGCCGGTAAATTTAATGGTTTGGCCGTTAGCTACTCCAGCTGGTATCTTGATGGTTAGTGGCTTTTTTTCCACCGTTCGGCCTTGGCCATGGCAATGTGGACA
>JAKPXD010000012.1 GCA_029570385.1 bacterium
TCATCGTTAGTTGAAGCATTGTCAACCAGAATAACCTGAAAATCTTGATTTTTTAAGCGTCGCAAAGACTCCAGACATTCCACGGTGTCAGAATAACCATTAAAGTTGAGAATGATAAAATAAATTTTAGATGAAGGCATAACTAAATATTAAAAAATTTTCTTATCTATAATTACAATTAATGTTGAAGTGCTACTACTCAAACGATCTAACACTTCCCCAGCAGTTGACTGATATAAAAACTTCACTTGATAAGAACTTTTTAAAAAATTAAAACTTTCTTTATTAATATTAAAATGAAAATGGTGTCTATTTCCCCCGGCTACTTCCATATAGGGAACACTGCATATTAATCTCTTCTTTGTTAATGACATTAATTTTAAGAGAATATCTTCTATGTTTTTGTGAATATGTTCAATTGTTTCAAATGAAACCACAACATCAGCCAACTCATTAAAACCAAACAAATCTGATTGTATGAAATCAATATTAGGCTTATTTTTATAGTGTTTCTTAGCATATTTTATAGCTGTCTCGGAAATATCAACGCCTTTTACACTAAGACTTTTTTCTGCGAGCATTAGAGTACCATAGCCAGTTCCACAGGCAATATCTAAAACAATATCATTCTTTGATATAAAGCTGGCCGCCAACCTATAACGTCCCTCTTGGTGTGGATCGTTAATATTAAATTTTCTCAAAATATTTGGATCATATCTTTCACCATTATTAAGAGTATTTCTCTTTAATAAATTAACTATTTTATAACCCCAGTATAACAAAATCTTTGGGTTTTTCTTTAGCATGCCAATTTTTGAGACTATTTCTTTTTTATTCATAAAAATCTTTTTAAAAAATAAACGACTGATTTAACCAAACGGAATAAACCAAGATCGCGTAAAAATCTTTTAATGCCAAAATTATACCAAACAGCACCAGCAATATATCTATTTTTATAATCATCAGCTAATTTATTTTCGATTATAAATACAGGGTGCCGCAACGGAAATTCCATTGATTCCTTATCTTTGTTAGAAAGAATATTACCCGCATTAGAACTATGAGTAGCATCAACCGTAAAGCCGATGTTCGTAACTAGATTGACGCCAGAGTGAATAACTAAACCATTGGATCGCATAACATCATAAGCCCACTGAACATCCCAGGTCCCCTTCAATTTTTCTAAATATAAAGCATTCAGATTCCAATTCCAAAAATCTTGTTGTATTTTTTTATTGAAAAGATTGCGAATCTGCTGTTCTTTTAAAAAATCTGGCCAACTCTTCATATAATAATCATATTTAAGCCAAGCACGCCGCCAGCTAGCCCAGGCTCCAACCGGAGCTATTCGGGAAAAATAATAACTGTACTGGCTAAGATAAGGCTCGCCAGAATAAACTCCAGTAATATGCATAATTCGTTCTTGATGGCGATATCTATCCAACATTTCAGAACAAAAAACAAAAAAAGACGAATCAGGTAAACAATCGTCCTCGATAATTATACCTTCTTCAATTTGTTCAAAAAACCAATCTACTGCGCCAGCACAGCTCAGTCCACAACCCAAATTATCTGATCGAAACAAAGTCTGCAAATCACATTGCCAATCAATATTAGCTAATAAATAATCTCTAACCTCCTGGCACTTAATGGCATCGTTAGCATTGCCAGACCGCGGACCATCAGCGGCAATAAATAATTGTTTTGGCTTAATTTTCTTAATCTCAGCAAAAACCTTTTTGGTAAGGTCTGGCCGATTAAAAACAATAAATAAAATCGGTGTATCAAATAAATCCGCCTGATTATTCTCTGACATAGTCTTTGGACATTTTAATAACTAAAAAACCGACAACTAATAAAACGCCATAGCTGGCGACAGTTGCCCAGGCAGCGCCAACAATCCCTAAACGCGGTATTAATAAAAGATTAAAAACAATATTGGCTACGGCGCCAAAACCATTAACCACAAAGTTCCACTTGGTTCGCTGTTCAATAATAAAATAATTATTAAGAATAACAGCCAAGAAAAAGCCAACAGCCGTCCAGTTATAAATCAACATGGCCGGAACGGCCGATAAATACTGGCTGCCAAAAAAAATACCAATCAGCCACCTGGAACAAACCGATAATAAGCCAGCCAAACCAATAGATAAAACGCTAAATAAAATAAATAACCGCCGCCAACGCTGACGATATAAAGATAAATCAGACTGACGAGCGGCTACTAGGGCTGGAAAAACAGCGGCAACTAATAGAGTCGGAATAAAATACCAAATTTCCGACAATTTAACAGCCACGGCATAAAAACCGGCAGCAGTGTCACCAACCAAATTGCGAACCAGCAGCTGATCTAAACGAGCATAAATCAGTAGCGATGCCGAGGATAAAATTAGCGGCCAAGATTGTTGAAGTATTTTTTTGGCTAAATTCACATCAAAAGACCAAGACCGACAAGAACCATAGCGACGATAACAAAACAATAAAATCAGCTGATTAGCCAACGAGCCCAAGAGATAAGCTAAAACCAAATAAGTCAACGGCCAATTAGCCAATAGGCAAATAATTAGGGCTATGCTGCGGACAATTGTGCCGCCGATTTGCCCCCAAGCCGACAACCCCGACTGGACTTTAGCCTGAAAAAACAAATCAATAACCGCAAAAGATTGCAACAGGAAAATTAATGAGAACAGGACTATTAACCGGCTAGTTGACCAATCTTGGCGAATGACTAGCAAAACTAAGATCAGGCAGATGATGGCTAAAACCGCCCCCAAAATACACAAAGTCCAGCCAGTACCCAAAAGCTTATCAGTTTTTTGCTTGTCTTGACCAATGAATTCGCGCTTAACGATATCATAAATCCCCAGACTAGCAATAAAACCAAATAGAGTGATAAAACTAATTACATAGTTCAACAGGCCATAGCTAGCCGGTCCAAGCTGGCGAGCCACAAGAACGCTAATCACAAAGCTAATGGCGGCTGAAGAAATTTGGCCGAATAAAAGCCAGCCGGCGTTAACCGAATAACGCCTAACCCCTTCGTGCTGAAAAATCCAGCGCCACTTGGCCGGAACTAACCGGCTGAAATTTGTCACTAGATTATCTAACATTGATTTTGAGTTATTTCAATATCCCCTCCAACTGCTTCTGGTATTCTGGTTTGAGTTGAATGGCTTTCTGAGCGGCGTATTGGGCTTCCTCGGGACGATTCTGCTTATAATATAAATCAGCCAGCTTCAACCAGATTTCAGCGCCCTGAGGATAAATACGGACTAATTGCTCGGTTAACAGAGTCAAGCGCTCCACATCATCGGCTTGCTGGTAGTGCTTGATAGCTTCATTTAAATAATTACCAGGACCCAGCATAGTCACGCCACCATTATCCAAACATTGATCTAAATAACCATAAGCTTCGTCCATGTCCACTTGAGCTTGTAGCTGCAAACGACTGAGATGACAATAAGTATCCCAGTAATCATTACTAATGTCTAGCGCCTGCTTGAGGGTAACAATGGCCTCATCGGGCTGATTAAGATCGGTTAGTAGCTGGGCTTTGACATAATAGGGTAAAATATGTTCCGGACCATTAGCAATAGATTTTTCCACAGCGGCTAAACCATCACGACTATAGCTGACCGATAAATTATTGCGACTAATCTGGCTAGCCAAAGACAAGAACTGGGCCCGCTGCATATTTAAGAAGCTGTCGTTGGGATTATATTTCAAATTGTCAATTGTGGCTTGACTACCATAGCTCAAGATTTCACCGAGCTGGGTGATTGGCAATTTTTCCAAAATATAATTGCCACTAACAAAAGCATTAACCATAGCTGAGCGAGCATCGCGTATCAGCGGCGACCTTTCGGCCTGGGCTTGCTTGAAAGCCGCTAGAGCATCCATAGCCTGCCCCTGATTGACTTTAATAATCCCGTCAATCGTCTTGGTCAGCATGCGCATGGTGGTGATATTGGCCGCCCAAGCTACCCAAGCCGCCACCAGACCGCCAACTATCAAGATAGCCACTTCGCGACTAGTCCAATCGCTAGCACTAGGACGAACCGTTGGCTCATGAAGTTTGTCCAAATTGTGGATAAATCCTAGAATAATCATCAGGAACAGATAACTAGCTAAACAGTCAAAGAGGGCTAGATTTTGGACAAAATAAGCCATCAAGAAGCCAGCTAAAGCGGCGAATTCTGGCAAATTAATCTTTTTATGACGATAGGCCCTGATTAAATAAATCACCGCCCAGCTAAACATAAACAGATAGGCAGCTAGACCAAGTAGCCCAGTGGTAGTGGCAATCTCCACAATATTATTGTGAGCCCGATCAAAATAATCCTCGCCCTTGGAGAACTTATAGAATTCGCCCTGAAATTGACGGTCAAAAACAAAGGCAAAGTTACCATAACCAACTCCCAAGATCGGATGTCTGGGTAAATCGCGCCAAGCCCAGGTCCAGGAGTAGAGCCGTGTATTAAGAGTATTGTTTTGTAAAGAGAAATCACGAAAAACCTTGCCCAATTGAGTATTGTCTAGTGCTGGCGACCAACGCAAAGCAAAGACGGCGCCGATGCCGACCACCAATAACCCTAAACTAACCCAACCAATCCGCCTAGCAGTCTTGTGCTCACTTAAAAAAGTCATCAATCCGGCATAAAGCAAGGCGCCAGCCGCTAAGCCAGCATAAGCGCCGGAGATATCGGCCCGGATGAGGCCAACAAAAAGAAGCACTAGAACCAACCAATAGGGCGCGGCGGTCAGCCAATTACGGCTACGGCCGATCAACAGAGCGGCAATAAACATGGACATCAGCATCAGCGTGCCCATATAGGCGGCATTGCCCAAAGTAGAGGCACTATAATTTTGAAAGATACCAACCAAACTAAGCAAAGTGCCGGCGCCAACCATGGTCATTAGTAGCGGCTGCCAATCGCGCCA
>JAKPXD010000027.1 GCA_029570385.1 bacterium
TGATGAATTAGCGGCCGCTAACGCTAAATTAATCATTACTGTTGACACTGGTATTCGTAATAAAGAAGAAATAGCTTATGCTAAAACTAAGGGGTTAGACATAATTGTGACTGACCACCATCGTGAATCGCCGGATCCAGCTGATTGGCCAGATTGTTTAATGATTAATCCGACTATGGCTAAAGAAGATTACCCCTGTAAATTTTTAGCTGGGGTTGGTGTGGCCTTTAAAATGGTGCAGGCATTGTTACGGCGGTCAACTTTAGATAGTTCTCAAAAGCAGATTTTAGAACGCCGCTGTCTTGATTTAGTCGCTTTAGGAACGATTGCTGATTGTGTGCCGCTAGCCGGTGAAAATCGTTTATTGGTTAAGCAGGGCATTGAAGTGCTAAATGAATGGCGGCGAGTCGGCTTACGTGAATTAGCCCGAGTAGCTCAAATTACCGGCGAAGTTAATGAATGGAATATTAGCTGGCAATTAACGCCGCGGATTAATGTCGCCGGTCGTCTGGATCACGCTAATACTGCTTATCGTTTACTCACTACCACCGATCAAGCTGAGGCGGCTCAGTTGGCTGAGGATTTAAACCAAAAAAATTTAGATCGGCAACAAAAGACTCAGGAAATAGTGGATTTTTGTTTAAACGACTTATTAGAATTACAAGCTGAGGATAATTTATTGATTTTTATTAGTCCGCGCCAAGAACCGTGGCCGGAAGGTATTATTGGTTTAGTCGCCGGCCGCTTGTCGGAAAAAACGGCCAAGCCGGTGTTAGTGATTACTAAAAGCGAGAATGGTTATAAGGGATCGGGTCGCAGTAATGTGGAGAATTTTAGCTTGATCGCCCAATTGGAAGAAGTAGCCAGTGACCTAGATCGGTATGGCGGCCATGCCGGCGCCTGCGGCTTTAGTTTAACTGTCCAACAGTTACCCAATTTTTTAACCAAGATTAAGAAGTTAGCGGCGGCTAAATTAACCGGTCTGGATTTACGGCCAAAGCTATTTATTGACGGTGAATTGCCGGCCGATCAAGTGGATTTATCACTAGCGGAATGGCTAGAAAAATTAGCCCCTTTTGGTCAAGGCAATCAGCAACCAAGATTCGTGGCCTATCGGCAGACGATTCGCGATATTAATACGATGGGAGCCAATAAGCAGCACATTAAGTTGCGCTTGGGCAATTATTGGGCACTAGCTTTTGGTCAAGCTGAAGATTATTTAGCGCAAGACCTGCGGCCGGGCCGCCAAATAGATTTAGTTTATAGTCTGGATATTAACCGTTGGCAAGGCCAAGCCGAACCACAGCTAAAGATTATTGATTTACGGCCCTCAACCGATAAGTAAAATAAGCAATTATATATGGTCAAAAAATTTGTTCATCAATATTTAATTAGCTATACCGATGGCGGCGCCCGCGGTAATCCCGGGCCGGCCGGTATTGGTGTAGTTTTGCAGAATAAAGACGGCGAAACGATCGGCGAGTGGTCGGAGTTTTTAGGTATTGCCACTAATAATCAAGCCGAGTATAAGGCTTTGTTATTAGCTCTTAAACAAGCGGTTGCTTTGGGAGCAATTACATTAGAATGCCGCTTAGATAGTGAGCTGGTGGTTAAGCAGCTCAAGGGCGAGTATAAGGTCAAACATCCCGAGCTCAAACCTTTGTTTGAGCAAGCCAAAAGCTTGATTTCTCAGATTAAAAATGTTAGTTTTAAGCATATTCCTCGCGAGCTGAATAAACAAGCCGATCAGTTGGCCAATCGGGCCATGGATCAGGGCGGGGATTTTTAGGACGCATAGCTCAGTTGGTTAGAGCGTACGGTTCACATCCGTAAGGTCACAGGTTCAAATCCTGTTGCGTCCACCAGTTAAGCAAAAAGAAAAGCGACGCTCAAGACGTCATTTTGATAATGTTATAGTGCAAGGCTAACGGCCTTTTTTATTTGACTAATACTCTTAGGGCGGTATAATAGACATTAGACCAGACCGCCAGCGGGCAGCCGCTATTTAGCTTACTAAATAGAGGAAAGTCCGGACTCCCGCGGCGCTAAGCGCCGTGTCGCGATAACGGGTAACGCCCGCCGCGTTTGCCGTGAGGCAGACGTAGGGAAAGTGCCACAGAGACAATACTAGCGATTATATCGTCAAAGGTGAAAAGTCAGTTGGTGTTGCGGCTTGCCGTAGCTACAGCTGTCGCTAATCAGTAATGATTAGTCGTGGTAAACCCTATCTGGAGCAAGAGCAAACTTTTGGTTCGCCAAAAGAC
>JAKPXD010000009.1 GCA_029570385.1 bacterium
TATCTGGCTGTTTTTAACTACTCGGTTAATTGATTGCGGCTTTAAATTTGTTGGCTCTGCTTCAGTCATCGCTTCCGTCGGCTGCTTAACCATATTTTGAATCGCTTCGGAACTAGGCCAATCCATAGCTACTTCCGGCCATTCTTTATTATCATAATTAATACTAACAATATAGATTTGCGCTAAGCCGATCAATATTCCCAAAATAATAGCTAAACCAAAATTAAGCGGTAAATTGGGCTTGGCCGGCCAACCAGAAACTAATGGCTCATCAATCACTTTTAAGGTCACTTTATCGCCCAAACCGTGATAATAATTATTTTTGGTGATTAAATTATAATTAATAGCCCGCACCAATTTTTCAGCCTGTTGCTTGTCGGGATGATAAACCTTGACGCTGATAGCGCCGGAATCATTAATCGGCTTAACTTTGATAGTATTGCGCCAGTTAGTCATCCGTTTTTTAGCGGTATCGCCGAAATAGGTGGTATCAATCTGATACTCCGGCTTGACCGTTGCTTCAAAAAAGGAGCTGGAATAAGTTACCTGCGCCAATAAAGAACTCAGATATTCATTAGTACGAGAGATCTGGTAAGGATCACTGGTTTGTTGGTAATCAGGCACTACCAGTAATTGGCTTTCAGCTGAATATTTTAAAGGTTGCAAAAAACTAACCAGTATAGCCGCAGCTAATAGACCGACTAACCACCACCAAATGATTGATTGTTTATCTTTAATTGTTTGCCACCAAGAATAAGGCATTGGAAATCAATGAAAAATTAATTGATTAACTAGTTTAACATAGTTATCATTTTTTGTCAAGAGTAAGACGCCGCCCTTAAAGAGCGGCTTCTGGCAAAATTAAAAAATAATCTAGGCTTAATTCTTTTTTAAAAATCTGAAGATACTATCGGCGGCAATCGCCCCTTCTGAGCAAGCAGTAATGATTTGTCGCAAGCCGTTAGAATTGCTTGTTGCATCACCGGCCGCCCAAACTCCAGCTACGGTCGTGGCTTGTCCGGCGTCAACGATGGCATAGCCGCGATCATTAATTTGTCCGTTCAATTGCTGTAATAATCCGGTAGCCGGATCGCTGCCAATTTCTATAAACAAACCGTCTATGTTTAATTGGCTGGTTTGGTGGTCAGAGTTAATCAACTCTACTCCGGTTAAATGATTATCACCCAGCAGCTGATTCACCTTAACATTGGGATAATGCTTAATATTGGCACGCTTATCTATTTCCTCCAGCCAGCTTGGCTCGGCTGCTTCAGGGCGATCACCCAAATAAAACCAATAAACTTGTCGAGCTATGTCTGCTAAATATAGGGCTGCTGTGGCCGCGCTATTACCACCACCGAGCACCCCAACCAATTTATCTTTAAAAAATGGACCATCGCAGGTGGCGCAATAGGCCAAACCCTTGCCTAAGTATTGCTGTTCATTATCTAGTCCCAAGTGGCGGCGTTTAGTGCCAGTAGCCAATAAAATAGATTTAGTTAATAAAACTTGACCGCTAGCCAGTTCAACCGCAAAATTAGGATATTGTCCGCTAATTGCTACCGCCTCGCTAGTCATAAATTCAGCGCCCAATTGACGAGCATTGCTCTCAATCTTTTGCGCCAAATCCCAACCGTTAATATTGGCTTCACTAGGAAAATTACAGATCTTATGGGCTTCAGTTATGGTACCGCCTGGCAGGCTGCCGAGCACAGCGTGCTTAATCTTGTAACGGCTGGCATAGATAGAGGCAGTCAAGCCGGCCGGACCAGCTCCAATAATTAATAAATCGTAATTTTGGCCTTCCATACTAAGCTATCTTCGCCAAAATATCCTGACGCAAACTATCTAGTTGGCGCATGCCGACAAAATCGGCAATCTCGTGACCGGCCTTAAATAATTTCAAATTAGGTATGCCTTGAATGCCGTATTGAGCAGCTAACGGCTGATTAGCTGGGTCATCAACATTGATCTTGGCGATCTTAACCTTTCCCGCTAACTCGGCGGCCAAGCTATCCAAAACCGGCGCCATCATCCGGCACGGGCCGCACCACGGCGCCCAAAAATCCACTAAAACTGGCAACTCACTCTGTAAAACCGCGGCGGCAAAATTACCCGGGTTTAATTCTAAAACCTGTGACATAAGCTATCGTTAATTTTATTAGCAAAATACCAACCAATAATTATTTGCGCACGACCTGGCTAAAAATCTTTTTAACCTCGGGCTTGCTTTTGGCTGTTTTGAGGCAACGATCCAGCTGCTCTTCCAAAATCTTTTCTAAAACAGCATCCAGCCCCGCTTTGGTGGCTTTAATCTGGGTAATTAAAGCATAACAATCGTAGCGGCCTTTGGCTAATGTTTTCTTTAGGCCATTTAACTGGCCAATAATAATATTTAAACGCTGTTCCGGTGTTCTAGTACCGGCAAAAAAATTAGTTGCCATAATAATTATTTAAATTTTTAAAACTTATTTTTATTTTACACTATACCCCTCTGGGGTGTCAATAGAGCTAAAATACCATTGCCAAAAATCCTTGGCGATCGGTACCGCGGCATCAGTGCTTTCACCGCCTTCTTCCACTAAAATCGTTAGCACTATTTTTGGCTGATTAAACGGCGCAAAGCCGGTAAACCAAGAATGGGTTGCCTTGCGGCTGTCAAATTGGGCTGTGCCAGTCTTACCGGCTACCGGTACCGGTAAGCTCTGCAAACTGCGCGCGCTGCCGGTCAGCACCGTCTGACGCATGGCTTGACGAACAGTTTGTAGATTATCTGGATTAACGATATCTTGACTCATAGTTTTCGGCACCATAGTTTGATAGACCGACTCGTCGCTATTAAGAATCTCTTTAACCAATCTGGGCTGATAAATCCGTCCACCATTAGCAAAAGCCATAGTATAATTAGCCACCTGCAATGGCGTCACCAATAAATACCCTTGGCCAATAGCTAAATGGTAAGTATCGCCGATATACCAAGGCTCGCCAGTCTTTTCTTGTTTCCAGGCCGCCGTCGGGATAAAACCGCTGGCCTCGCCGGCCAAGTCAATACCGGTAGTTTTACCAAGACCAAATAATTGCAAATATTTAACTATTTTTTCTAGACCCAAACCATTGAATTGTTCATAACCGCCGCCAATATAATAGAAAAAGGTATTAACCGATTCCGCAATCGCTTTGGACACATCCGTCCAGCCATGACCACCGCTCTTCCAATCAGGGAAAAACCACCGGCTGATTCGTAATCCGCCAGTACTCATAAAACCCGTAGTGGCGGTAATCACTTTCTCTTGCAAAGCAGCGGCCGCCATAACAATCTTAACCGTTGAACCCGATGGATACTCGCCGCTAACCGCCCGATTAAACATTGGCTTGGCTGGATCATTAATCAGCTTCTGATAGGTCGCTTGATCAATGCCGTTGGCAAAATCATTGTTATCAAAACTGGGCTGGTTAACCATGGCTAAAATTGCGCCATTATTGGGATCTAAGGCAATGGCTACAGCCTTACGGCTATTAACGCGGTCTAAATGCTGACGAACTATTTCTTCCAATTTAGCCTGTAAGCGACTATCAATATTCAAAACTAAATGGCGGCCATCTAACGGATTCTGCTGAGCGATTTTTTTCTTTTCATTACCAACGGCATCAACCTCAATCTGTTTGCTACCGCTTAGGCCGCGTAAATCTTTTTCATAATAAGCCTCCAAGCCAACTTTGCCGATATAATCAATTGGTAAATAGTTGTCAGCCTTGTTTTTGCTTAATTCTTGTTCATTAATTTTGCCGATATAACCAATAATCAAGCTCAGGCTATCGGAATCAAATGGTTGGCTGGAAGTGCCCAAGAATGAGCTGATTGGTAAATACTGGCGTTTATTGCGATTGGTTAACACAACCCCCGGCAGCTGGTGCGCCTGCACGGTCAACTGGACCGCTTGATCATAAGTTAAATTATCGCTGACAAAAATGGGTTGGTAAAAATCTAGTGATCGCGGTTGGATTGTCGCCAGATCACTCTCCAATTTTACACTAACCTCTTCACCCAACACTGCAGCCAGACGAGCCAAGACCGCCTGCCGGTCTACCGGTTTACTAGGTAAGTTACTGGGTGTTACATAGACTAAAAAATTAGCCACATTTTGCACTAACGGCTGCCGTTGGCTGTCATAAATAATCCCCCGCTTGGCCTCCAAACGCTCCAAACGTAATCGATTGCCTTCAGCCAAATTATAATAATAATCACCGCGATAAAGCTGTAGCCATATTAAACGAGCCAAAAGCAATAATAATGCCGCTAAACAAATCTGAGAAAAAATATAGCCACGAGTGTTAGAAAAATTATGACTAATGGTTTCATTATTGTCAGTCTGGCTTAAAAAAACTTCCTCGGTCCAGCGATGGTTAGTTGAAGATAGTCGTAAAGCCTTCCGACGATGACTAATCGCCCCCAGGTCGTCGGAAAATGGATTGTTGGCATTATCTCTGGCCATAAATTAGCGTCGTTTGAATAAAAACAATGGATTCAGCCGCCGATCTAACCAATAAATTAAATAATGAATAATGACCATCAACAACCAATTAGCTAAAATCTGTCCGCCTAGATCAAGCCACCACTGATTAACCGGCCAGTGGCGACTAATAATTATTCGTCCCAACCACTGAAAAATTGTGGCAATAACCACCAGCCCGGAAAAAGCTGTCAATGATTTATTAGTAAAAAAATTAACCAATAATAAATTCACCAAGCCCATCGTCAACATCCAAAGCAGAGTTTGACTACCAAACGGATAAAAAGCTAGACAATCTAAAAATAAGCCTAAAAATATTACCCACCAATTAACTCGCCGCCAGCCACTCAAAGCTAACCAGTTAATTAAAATTACCAATAACAAATTCGGTCGCAACCAAATTATTGGCAACTGATCAATCCACGACAGCTGGATAAGAGCCACTAATAACAACCACAAGGCATTGAACAATTGCAGCCAACCCATAAGCTTAAGGAATAATAACGCTAACAAAATTTAACTGATTGGCATCGGTTAGCGGTTCTAGCCCAGCATCCTGCCATAAAGCATTGTTTTCTTTATTGACCTGATTGATCCGACCAATCAATAGATTGGGCGGCACAGCCGGCTCTAATCCTGAAGTGACAATATCTTGGCCAACTTGTAGCGGTTCATTTTGCGCAACCATTTCCAGCCTGATAGTCAGCCCCATCTCGCCACGGACAACGCCGATAGTTTGACTACTACTAGCTGTGGCCGCTGCTAAAAGACAATTTTTATTGGTGACCAACAAAACTTCGGCTGAATTATCCTTGACCTGACCAATTTTACCGACAATAGCCCCCTGCTGATCAATAACCGCCAAATCAGTCGCTATCCCCTGTCGAGCTCCTTGGTCAATGATTAGAGTCTGGCTTGGCGCTAATAATCCACCAGATTGGCCGCGATAAACAATATTGGCTGTTACTAATTTAAATTCCCGAGCTTTTTGAAAATTTAAAAGCTGACGTAATTCTTTATTCTCTTCAACTAAACTGGCTAAACTGATGGTTTGCGCCGTTAGCCGACTATTCTGATTCTTAACTTCTGATAACTCTGTTTGACAGGCCCGTCGTTCTCGCCAATTATTCAGCCAACCAGTTAATGATTGATTGCGAGATGAGAGTGTTCTAAGGACTGGCTGAACCGCTCGTCCAACCATATTTTCTACTCCAGTTAACAAGCCAACAAAATGCGCTAAAACCAGCATGACCAATAATAACCATGGCCAGGCTGACGATTTCTTACCAGGCAAACGAATTATGGCCATAATTTATAAATCAGTTAAGCTCGGAGCTACCACTTTATCCAATAGATTAGTATCGGTTAGCAGATGGGCTGCCCCGCGAACAACGCTGCTGATGGGCTCATCAACAATATGAACACCGATTTTAGTAGCTCGGGCAATTGCTTGATCAAAGCCGGCTAATAATGAGCTGCCACCAGCTAGCATAATGCCCCGTTCATAAATATCAGCGACTAATTCCGGCGGCGTAACCTCTAAAGTCGCCTTAATATTATCAATAATCTGGCTAATCGGCCGAGCAATCGCCTCACGGACATGCTCATCATTAATAATGATTTCCTTAGGCAAACCATTGATTAAGTCGCGGCCACGAATCGCCATTGTTAATTCCTCTGGCTGTGGCGTGGCTGAACCGATTTTAATCTTTATTTCTTCAGCTAATTGCTCGCCAATTAACAAGCTGAACTCCTCACGGATATGTTGAATTATTTCATTATTAAAAGCATTGCCGGCCAATCTCAGCGACTTCCAGGCCACACAACCCCCCAGAGCTAAGACCGCAATTTCGGTGGTTCCGCCGCCAATATCTACTAGCATAGTGGCCGTCGCCTCCATAATTGGCAAGCCAGCGCCAATCGCCGATAGCATCGGCTCCTCAACTAAAAAAACTTGGCGGGCTCCAGCCAACTTAGCCGCATCTTCCACTGCTTTTTTTTCCACTTCGGTAATATCCAACGGAATACCAATCACAACGGCCGGCTTAGGAGTTAAAAAAGAATTGCTCTCCTGCGTTTGATCAATAAAATATTTTAACAATTTTTCAGTTACTTCAAAATCAGAAACAACCCCATCCACTAATGGTTTAATAATCTCAATATGCGATGGATTTTTGCCAATCATTGCCTTGGCAGCACTGCCGACAGCTAATATTTGATCCGTTTTCTTGTTAACCGCCACAATGGTCGGCTCAGTTAAAAATAAACCGCTCTGCGGTTCACTAAGCATAGTCTTGCAGGTGCCAAGATCGATAGCTAAATTACGGGTAAGTTTTTGCCGAAATCTCTCAAACATGGCTAGTCTTAATTACTGCCAAAATAAGCGCTAACTTGATCTATGGCCACCAATCGGCCAGCAGTGTCTTGACGGCGCTTAATTTCAAAACTCTTCTGACTTAAGGTTTTGTCACTAATAACCAAGCGATAAGGACAGCCAATAAGATCGGCATCGGCGAACTTGGTGCCAGCCGGCAAGTGGCGCCGATCATCCAATAATACTTCCATGCCCAATCTAACTAAAAGATCATATAATTTTTCAGCTTGATTGTGACCGCTATCGCCAGTTGTTAGATCGATAAGATGAGCCTTAAACGGCGCAATTTCTTTCGGCCAAATCAAACCTTGATTATCATGATTAACTTCAACAATCGCCCCCATTAATCGCGTAATGCCTAAGCCGTAACAGCCCATTAACACCGGTTGTTTAGCACCATCTGATCCAGTAACCATAAAATCAAAAGCCTTGCTAAAACGAACACCTAATTTGAATATATTGCCAATTTCAATCGCTTTGCGCTCTAACAAATCCTTGCGGCCACAATTCGGACAAACCGACTGCTCGCTAATGATTTCTTTATTAATGGCCAAATTACAATCTTCGCAAATATGAATTATATCTTCACCGGCTTCGGTCACTGCTTGAAACTCATGAGAATACTGACAAAAAGCCCCACCCGAAGCAAAGGTCAAATAGGTTTGATCCAATAAGCCGCAGCGCTTAAAAATCTGAAAATAGGCTTTTTGGGCCTGTAAATAATAGGCATTGAGGTCGTCTTGGTCCAAATGAAAAGAATACAAGTCCTTCATTAAAAATTCACGGCCGCGCAATAGCCCTGATTTGGCCCGCAATTCATTGCGAAACTTAGTCTGTATCTGATAAACCCCTAAAGGCAGGTCGCGATAAGACTGAACAAATTTTTTGACTAACGGAGTAACCAATTCTTCATGGGTTGGAGCCAGAACATAAGACTTTTTGTCAGCACCAATGGTCTTAAATAGGACATCAAAACTAGTTAATCGACCAGTCTGTTTCCATGGTTCTTCGGTCGTCAAACTGGGCATTAAGACTTCTTGCGCTCCCAAAGAAGCCATTTCTTGACGAACAATCGTCTGAATTTTCTGAATTACTCGAAGACCCAGCGGCAAATAAGTATAGACACCAGCCGAACTTTTATCAATAAAACCAGCTCGCATCAATGTTTGAGCATTAAAACTGGTCTCGTCTTTAGGCAACTCCTTAAGACTATGGGTAAAAAGTTGGCTTTGGCGCATAAAATATAAAAAATAATTAATAGCTGCAAGACCATGGCCGGTCTTAGGTAAGATGCGACTTTATTTAGCTTTACGACGATTACTCCAATCATTCCAAACCACTAATAGCGGTGAGGCAATAAAAATTGAACTATAGACACCGAAAAATGAACCGATCAATAGAATTAAAGCAAAATCACGGATTGAGGCTCCGCCAAATAAAACGATCGCCACCAAGGTCAACATTACCGTCACTGAAGTATAGATTGAGCGAGTTAATGTCTGATTCAAACTAATATTAACCGTTTCGGCAAAGCTCTGTCGAGTGCGTAATAAATTTTCCCTGGTTCGGTCAAACACTACAATCGTATCATTAATACTATAACCCAAAATAGTCAGCACGGCCGCAACCGAAGTTATATCTACTTGGTAACCATAATAATGCCCCAGCAAGGCCATAAAACTAACCATGATTAAAACATCATGAAAAAGAGCCACCACGCCACAAACACCATATTTCCAAGAACTAACCGGTTGAGAAACTTTGCGAAAAGCCCAAGCTACATAAATAATAATTGCCACCAAAACCAAAAAAACGGCGGTCAAAGCTCGACTACGCAAATCACGGCCAACTGATGGCTCAATTGAATCATAACGCAATTCCTCAAAGCCTGGCTGGCCATCAACTTGCGGTGATAGCTCTCCCAGCTTGTTTAATATTTCTTGATGTTTAGCTTCATCAACCTCTTGAAAGCGCAATCTGATTTCATTATCACCAACTGGCTGGACAATTAAATTATCTAGCCCCAATGGATCAAGGCTATCTTGAATTTTATCAACCGTCGGCCGATCTTGGGCATAGCGAGCTTCTAAAACGCTACCACCGGTAAAATCAATACCAAAATGTAAGCCCCACGCCGCAATCGCTGCAATCGCTAAAGCGATGACGATAGCTGAAAATATTAACCAATATTTACTTTTTGCAATAATCTGATACATATGGATGAATAATAGCAATTAATTATTTATCTTCACCGGAACATTGTCGCCGACTAACTCCAAATAGCCAAGTTTTTTCAGCTAAACGCGGTGTAATCATTAAACGCAAAAGGTTGCGAGTAACCACAATAGCGCTAAACATTGACACTAAAACACCCAGCGCTAAAGTAATGGCAAATCCTTTAATTGGACCGGTTAAAAACTGATACAGAATAAAACAAGTAATTAAAGTTGTATAATTACCATCACGAATTGAGGGCCAAGCGCGTGAAAAACCTTCATTAATGGAATTGCCTAACGGTTTGCCAGCGCGCAGCTCTTCCTTGATACGCTCAAAAATAAGGATATTAGCATCAACTGCCATACCGATAGACAAAATAAAACCGGCGATACCTGATAAAGTTAAAGTGACGGGCCAAATCTTGAAGATGGCCAACAGCAATGAACCATAAATTGACAGAGATATAACTGACAACAAGCCGGGCAAACGATAAAAAATAATCATGAATAGCGCTACTAAGGCTAAGCCGATCAAACCGGCCTGCAAACTATTATCAACCGATGATTGGCCAAGGCTAGCGCCAATGGTTTGTTGATTAACCAAGCTGATCGGTACTGGCAAGGCTCCGGCATTCAAACGTTGCGCTAATGTTTTCGCCTCAATTTGACTAAAACGACCGGAGATTACTGCTTGACCGCCAGTAATCTTCTGGCTGACATTAGGCTGGCTAATAATATAACCGTCCAAAAAAATAGCCACTGGCTTATCAATATTGCGCCCAGTAATGTCTTCAAAAATTTTACCACCTTCACTATCAAATTCTAGCGCTACTTCCGGCGAACCATCTTGCGGATTAAATTGAACCGTCGCTCGCTTCAAATATTTACCAGTTAATTCAGTGGTTTTCCATTCATCAATATTGCCAAGAATATCCACTGCCGACCGAGTCTTAATCAAGATGTGGCTTAATTTATAATCAATTACCGCGCGCTCGTCTTGCTTATAAAGCAAATGATAACCGAATTGACTTTCCACGACTTCAGAAATCTCTCCTTTTTTCATAGCAAAAGCCGCTTCTTCAAACTGCGGATCCATGGTGTCGCGACCAAACCAACCAAGCTCACCGCCACTGTCACGAGCTCCCGGCTCAGTCGAATTCTGTTTAACTAAATCGGTAAAATTTTGGACAGTAGCTTGCTCTTTTAACTTTTTAATTTTGTCTAAGGCTTGCTGCTTATCCAAACCGCTTTCACAGCTAACAGCGCCGTTATAACAAACTAATAAATGAGCCGCCTTGACCTCAACTACTGGCTGGCCATCCTGAGTTTTGGGGCGCTTATCTTCTAACTTAACGATTTCATAACCAGCTGATGTTTTTTGTAAATTAGTATTGACTTGACCCTTGTTTAATTTTTCAGCAATAGCAATTAACTCCGGATCTTCTTTGCTGCTTAGCCAACCCAAAGATCCACCCGCTGCCTTGGTATCATCATCTTCGCTTAAAGACTTAGCTAATTCGGCAAAATTACCACCGGACAAAACCTTACCCAAGACATCGCCAGCCTTGGTTTCGGCTTTTTTATTGTAATCATCAAGATCTTTCTTTTCTTGATCAGTTAATTCTTTACGCTGATCATTAACTTCTTTAAATTGCAATAGCGGAGTTTCGCCAATCATCTTAATCGCCTGCTTAACATCGTTAATACCGGCCAATTCCACCGAAATCTGGTATTTGCCTTGAGTAGTTTTATTAATCTGAACATTGGGTTCACTAACGCCGAACATATTAACCCGGCGCTCCACCACATCGCGCGCCCCCTGAATGGCGTTCATGCGATCATTGACCGGAACGGCAGACAAATCAGCGTCATAGGTCAAACTAGTACCGCCAGACAAATCCAACCCCAAACGAAATGGCACTTCTTTAACTTTTGGCAATGGCCAATTATGCTTGGTAATAAAATTATTATACTGCGGTCCTAGGTTAACCAGTAAACTAGCTACTACCAAAACCACCAATAGCCCGAAAAACTGCCAAGCGCGGCTTTTCTGTTTGGCTGATATTCTCTTTTCTGCGTGAGCCATAAACAATTTTTAAAATTTAAAACGCCAAAATTAAATTAACTAAGGTTAATTTACTTCATCATAGTCCACTTTGCTAAAAAAATCAACGACTAAAAACGCCGCCCCAATCAAGGGCGGCGTCTCTATAAACAATAGGCTAACTTGCAATTAGAAACTGCGAGTTGAACGATTGTCCCAATTGTTGGTTCGTTCTGGGCGTTCAGTCAAAGGGCGAGCCTCATTGACAGTCACGCGGCGGCCAGCGATTTCCTGGCCATTGAACATATCAATTGCCTTTTGAGCTTCTTCCTCAGTAGCCATCTCCACAAAACCAAAACCTTTGGAACGACCAGACATCTTGTCAATAATGACAATAGCTGAATCGACGGTCCCGGCCTTAGCGAATTCCTCTTTCAAGGCTTCGCTGGTGAGGCTGTAAGACAATCCACCAACGTATAATTTTTTGGACATACAAACTTACGAACTTATACGTTTTAAATAAAAGTAAGTCGACCTATTTCTCGGCGACTTTTAGAGATCACACAAAGAAAAACTTACGTGATCAATATAACAGGAAAATAGGTAAAAGTCAAACTATGTAATGGTTCAATGCCTTTGCACCACTCTTAGTGATATAGTGTTAACTTGATTTATTAATTAAATACTGAAATAATGTTTTATGGTAATTAATTATTAATAAATTGTATGCCTACATTATTTTTTTTCCTATCAATTATTGCCCTAATCGGCCTTATAATTGGGATAATTAAACCATCAAAAGTAAAATTAACCTCTAGAAAAAAGGTTATTTTATGGTTCGGTGGATCATTCATTGTCTTTATTATTTTAATTGGTGCGACCTCTCCTGTTGATAAAACACAATTATCTGTTCAAGAAAATAAACCAGCAGACACTACCGTAGTAGCAGATCAAACGCCTGAACAATTGTTAGAATCAAGCTATAAAGCTGAAATTAAAAAAATTGGCACGACCAAATTTTCTTATCGTGATATGAAAATTGAGGACGCCGATAATTATCGGCCGGCCGGAAGCAAAATGGTTACTATTAGTGTTAATATTGATGATTTTTATAAAAAGGATTCTTTAATTAGAGATACTGGCATTTTATCGTCTAATTTATTCCAAAAAAGCCTCGACACTTCTATCCCAATGATTGATTATATTGTTTGGTTCTATGGTAATACAAGAGATTCTTATGGGAATGATAAACAAGACGTAGTTTTAGTCTATGCAACATCCAAAGATACTCTAGAAAAAATAAACTGGGGTGGTTTTGACAGAGAAAATATGTGCGAATTCCTAAAAAGTCATCCAACTGAGAATATGGACAATGCTTGCAATGAAACTGCTATTATTAAATAATATAAATAGTTGATTATAAAAAACACCGGCCATTACAGTCGGTGTTTTTTAGTTATTATACCCTTTTTATTTTCCGCAGCACTTCTTATACTTTTTTCCGCTGCCACATGGGCAAAGATCGTTGCGACCAATTTTATGCCCCGCGCTATCTTTTAATTTTTGCGCCACTGGTGCCGCGTTGGTTTCATCGCCCGACTTAAAAACTAAATTCTTGGGAGTATCCGCTCCGGCAATCATTTGACCGATGGCTTGTTGATTGGAACGACTAAAATCAACAATCTTAAAGATAGAATAAACCACCTGTTTCTGAATCAGACTATTTAGTTCATTAAATAATCGATAAGCCTCTTTTTTATACTCAACTAATGGATCGCGTTGGCCATAACCCCTTAGCCCAATACCTTTACGCATATAATCCATCGCCTCCAAATGATCAATCCATAGTCCGTCAATTGATCGCAATAAAACGGATTTTTCAATCGCCAGCCAATCTAAATTTAAGTCTTTGGCCAACACTAATAATTCGTTATAAGCCTGATGCACTAAATCAAACAGATGTTTAACCAGCGCGTCGCGATAAGCAATTTTATCAATTTTGGCAGTTGAGCTCTCGCCCAGTTTAATCAACTGACTAGCCAGCTCGACCGGCCGAATGTCAATAATCGTACTCATTACTTGACTAATTTCCTGAATATTCCAATCTTCACTATTTTCACCTTGAGTATGAAAGCTAACAACCTGCTCAATCTCAGCATCCATCATTTCTAAAATCAAGCCGCTAAGTGGCGTAGCTGGCGACTGGTCCGTCTCCGTACTTGGTTCAGTTTCACTTAATTGCAAAATTTGGTGCCGCCGGCGATAAATACTTTCCCGATGTTTATTAATAACATCATCATACTCAACTAAATGTTTCCGCAGATCAAAATTATTACCCTCAACTCGTTTTTGGGCCGATTCAATTGATTTAGAAACTAGACTATTTTCAATCGGCATATCTTCCGGCAATTTCAAAGTTGACATCATCCTTTTCAGACGATCACCGCCAAAAATTCTCATCAAATCATCCTCGGTTGAAATATAGAATTGGCTAGAGCCGGGATCGCCTTGCCGACCGGCACGACCGCGCAATTGATTATCAATCCGCCGCGCCTCATGACGCTCAGTCCCGATAACATGCAGACCGCCAGACTCTAAAACTTTGGCTTGTTCGGCGCTATCGGGCGGATTGCCGCCTAAAATAATATCAACGCCGCGACCAGCCATATTGGTGGCAATAGTTACCGCTCCAGGCCGACCGGCTTGAGAAATAATTTGCGCCTCTTTCTCGTGATACTTGGCGTTCAAAATTTCCGCCGACACACCTTGCCGAGCCAATAAGTCGGCTAGAGCTTCACTTTTTTCAATCGAAATAGTGCCGACCAAAACTGGCTGCCCTTTGGCATGACGCTCTTTGATATCGTTAGCCACCGCTTGAAATTTACCGGCTTCCGTGGCGTAAATTAAATCATTAAAATCGCGGCGGACAGTTGGCTTATTAGTTGGAATAACAACCGTTTCTAGATTATAAATCTTGGAAAATTCCTCGGCTTCGGTTAAAGCTGTACCGGTCATACCGGCTAACTTTTCATACATGCGAAAAAAATTCTGAAAAGTAATCGTGGCCAGGGTCCGGCTCTCTTTCTGAATTTCCACCCCCTCTTTAGCCTCAATGGCTTGATGTAGGCCCTCACTATAACGACGACCATACATCAGTCGGCCAGTAAACTCATCAACAATAATCACCTCACCGTCTTTAACCACATATTCCTTGTCTTTATGAAACAAGACGCGCGCTTTTAGCGCCTGTTCAATATGCATGACTTCGCGGACACCACCCTCAACATAAATATTTTCAACGCCCAAAAAATTTTCCATCCGATTCATGCCAGCCTCAGTCAATGTTACCGATCGCATTTTTTCATCAACATTGTAATCAGTGGCTTCATCCAGTCTGGCGACTAATTCGGCAAATTTATAATATTTATCGGTAGATTCTTCGCCGGCGCTAGAAATAATTAATGGCGTGCGGGCTTCATCAATTAAAATAGAATCAACTTCATCAACAATAGCATAATGCAGCGGCCGTTGAACCATTTGATTCTGATTAGCCACCATATTGTCGCGCAAATAATCAAAACCGAATTCATTATTAGTGCCATAGAGAACATCACAATTATAGGCCTCCTGACGGCTGATTGGCCGAAAATGGCGCAAGCGCTCATCGTATTGAGTGCTATCTTCATAATCTGGATCATACTTGAGGGCCTGTTCATGAATAATGACTGCTGTTGTTAAACCAAGACGATGATAAACTTGCCCCATCCAACCAGCACCAATTCTAGCCAAATAATCATTAACCGTAACCAGATGCGCCCCTTTACCGGTTAAGGCGTTTAAGTATAACGGCAAAGTCGCCACTAAAGTTTTACCTTCACCGGTTTTCATTTCAGCAATCTGTCCGCGATGAAGGATAATGCCGCCGATTAATTGGACATCGAAATGACGCTGGCCAATTGTTCGCCGAGCCGCTTCACGCATCATAGCAAATGCTTCTGGTAAAATACTATCTAAATAATCCTGGGCCCCGCTGCTACCAGATTGTTGCAACGCCTGCTGGTAGTTGCTCTTGAATTCAGTGGTTTTTTGAACTAAATCTTCATCAGTGTATTGGCTAATAGTCGGCTCCAAATTATTTATTTGGTCAATCAATGGCTGCAAACCCTTAATTATCCGTTCGTTGGGATCGCCAAATATCTTTTGTAAAAAACTCATAATATTTATTAATTAAATCGCCTGCTTAAACGGCACTAACTCATTTTTTCCATTATAGTCTAAATAAAGCAAAAAGCAAGGCCAACGCCTTGCTTTTTTCAACCTAAATTAGCCCTCTAACGACCGCTTTTCTTCTCTTTATATTTGATAATCATCTGCGCCAAATGATCTTTAACTTTTTCAATCGCCTTATAAAGATCGGGTTCGGTTTTTTCAATCCGCAATAACTCCCCTGGCAATTGTAAATTTATCTCCGCTCTAAATATATCACCCTTAGTGCGACGCCGACTCATTAATTCAACTTGCACATCACAAGCAATCGGCTGAATATCGCCCAAATACTTATCCAACATGTTGATCTTTTTTTTAATATAATTGGTTATGGCCAGTGTCAATTCAAAACCATGAGCTTTAATGTTGGCTTGCATAGGCGTATATATTTAAAAATAAAAGTTACTTAATCTTGTGCCGGCTGGGCTTATTAATTTTTAACCGGCTTAAAACCTGCTCAGCTGTTTTTTGTTCATAAATCATCGCCGCCAATCCACGCAGCCAATTACTGGCTTCCGTCAACGAGCGCTGATGGATATTACGGCCAATCGCCACACCGGCCGCGCCGGCCGCTAATTGAACTTGAATATCTTTAAAAACTTGACCAGCCGTTCGACTGGACCCGCCGGCAAAAACAACCTTAGTTTTTCCAGCCGCCTGAACGATGCGTTGAATATTTTTAACTGTCAGTGGCTTAGGCGCCTTTAATTTAACAAAATCTGCTCCGAGACTAACCGCCACCCCAGCCGCGCCGGCAATTATTTCCGCATCATTTTCGTTTTTAACATTTACCCCCTTAGGGTATATCCAAACAATGGCTAGCAAACCTTGAGCATGCGCCTGACGAATAATCTCTGACGCTTCGGCCATCATCTGCCCTTCATGTTGACTACCCAAATAAATAGTATAACCCACGCCAGCCAATCGAAAACCGGCCTGTTTGGCTAAAGCAATAGCTTGACCGACACCGGCCAAGCAACGACTAATCGGATCACCAGGTAATAAATTAGTCTTGCCGTTAAGCTTGATAACATAAGCGGTCCGGCGGTAATGCTGGCCATACCAACTAGCCAAACCATAATGGACGGCTGCTGCGCCAATCGGCATCTTATCGGCAATCTGAAAAAAATGCTCTGGATCATTGTCGGCTTGGTCAATGCCAGGGCCAAAAAAATCACTATTGAGATGCTCAATTCGCTGATCACCGGCTAATAATAACAAGCGGCCAGTCTTCTTGGTTAATAGCTGCCAATTGCTATTATAAAGACTACGCTTGGCCTTAGGCACATCAGCCGGGTAGATTATTTTCGTGGGATGATTGGGCATAAATAATGATTTAAGGTTTGACAATTTAATTATAGCAAGATTTGGCTTTCTCGACAATTTTCTATATAATAAAGCTATTCCGGTTTAACAGACTTTTTATTTTATGCAAAAAACCAAATCAACCTTCTATCTGATTTACGGATTGGTCTTCATAACTGCCTTAATTGACGCCATGGTTGGCTATGTCCAATCGTCTTTCTTGAATCAATTTTTACCACTAGAATATATTGGTCTATTCTGGTCGCTAGTAACAATTATCACGATCGCCATCTCATTTATATATCCTCGTTTAGCCCGCCGCTATTCTACTTACCGGTTGATGATTATTACTTACTTCTTAGCTGTGGCCGCCAACTTTATTATATCTTCAGAAACAACCACCTGGCTGATTTTAGTTTCATTTATTGTTCGTTATCTATCCATTGTTTTTATTTTTGTTAACATGGATGTCTTATTAGAAAATATTTCTGACGATGGCTGCACTGGAGTTATCCGCACCAAATATCTGACAGCCATGAATGCTGCTTGGTTGATTTCACCATTAATTATGGGCTACTTAGTCGGCGCTGATAATAATTATCAACGAATTTATTATATCGGTGGACTTTTAATGTTGCCGGCCTTATTCCTAATAATCACTCGGCGCCGTCAGTTTATTGACGCCAAAAATCGCTATCGCCAGCAAGATGCCGCTATAACGATTAATCAACTACTGGGCCATCGCGATCGGCGCGGTATTTTTTTATCGTCCTTAACTTTACAATTCTTTTATAGCCTAATGAGTCTTTATATACCGATTTATCTACACCAACACCTCGGACTGAGCTGGTCCACATTAAGTATTATCTTTACTTTCATGTTGCTGCCATTCGTTATAATTCAAATGCCGGCCGGCCTTTTAGCCGATCGTTTTTTTGGCGAAAAAGAAATGCTGACTATCGGCAACCTAATAATGATCATTGCTGTTGTTGGTATTATTTTTACAAAAACTGCCAACCCATTTGTTTGGGGTTTTCTATTATTTTTTAGTCGCGTCGGCGCTGCCTTGGCCGAAAGTATGCATGAAACTTACTTTTTCAAAAAAGTTGGAAGCCGCGATATGGCTGTTATTAATCTTTATCGACAAAACAAACCGATTGGCTGGCTAATCGCCTCGCTGGCCGCCTTTATCACCTTAAGTTTTTTACCGCTAAAATCAATATTTATCGTTTTATTCGCTGGATTAGTCATCGGTTTGATACCGATTATCTATATCCGTGACACTCGCTAACTAAGCCAAATAATTCTTGGCTGGCAATTTGTCCGGCCAATAGCTCTGACCATCATCGCTTTCCAGCGGCGTATATTTATAATTCTTGCCATAGCCCATTTCTTTGGCCAATTTAGTGCTCGCATTGAGTAAATGCAACGGCACCGGCAAAGCGCCAAACTGATTAACATCAGCAGCCGCTCGCTGATAAGCTTGGTAGGCGGCAATACTCTTAGGTGATTTAGCTAAATAAATAACTGCCTGAGTTAAGACAACTTTACACTCCGGCAAACCAATCTGCCGGCAAGCTTCAAAACAACTAGTCGCCAACAATAAAGCTGTATTGTTAGCTAGTCCAATATCTTCACTAGCAAAACGAACTAAACGACGGGCGATATACAAAGGATCCTCACCCGACTCTAACATTCTAACCAACCAATAAACAGCCGCGCTAGCATCGTTGCCTCGTAAGCTTTTGTGCAGGGCGGATATCAAATGATAGCGTTCATCACCGGCTTGATTATAACTAAAAACAATCTGTCGGCTAATTTTATTGACAACTTCTAAATTTATTTCCGAACTGATTTTAGCGGCTGCTTCCAATAGATTAAGGGATAATCGAGCATCACCATCGGCAATCTGAGCGATTCTGGCTAAAGCCGACGGATCGGCCTTGATATTTAATTTTCCCAAACCGCATTGCTTGTCTTTTAAGGCTCTTTCTAAAAGATTGATAATATCGTCAGCAGTCAATTGCTGAAAAATAACCACCTGGCAACGCGACAATAAGGCGGCATTGACTGAAAAACTAGGGTTTTCGGTGGTGGCGCCAATCAAAATAATTGTGCCGTCTTCCACATATGGCAATAATGCATCCTGTTGGCCGCGATTCCAGCGATGAATTTCGTCAACTAAGAGAATAGTCGGCTTATTGGCAATCTGGTTGCCCCTGGCTTGATCAATAACTTGCCGTAATTCTTTCAAACCACTGGTTACGGCTGACAAAGCGATAAAGTCAGCCTCCAAACTATTAGCCAATATTTTGGCCAAGGTTGTCTTACCGCAACCTGGCGGCCCCCAAAATAATAATGATGGTAAGTGTTGTTTAATTATTGCCTGACGCAAGAATGAGTCCGGACCGATAATTTCGGCTTGGCCGACAAAATTATCTAAATTATTCGGTCGCATGGCGCTAGCTAATGGTTCCGACATAAATCAATTTTATTTGTCAGATTAAAAGTTTTTTTGCTACAATCTTATTGTATGACGACTAAATCTTTTCCGCAACCTATTTCTTTTATCAAAATGCTCGGGCCAAGTTTTATTATTCTGGCTCTTGGACTTGGTTCGGGCGAAGTTATTTTGTGGCCATATTTAGCTGCTAACTATGGTCTCGGCATTATCTGGGGCGCTTTGCTAGGACTGACTTGCCAATATTTTATCAATATGGAAATTGAACGCTACGCCCTGGTTAAAGGCGAAAGCGTTTTTAGCGGTTTGGCCAGATTATGGCATTGGGTACCCTACTGGTTTATTTTATCAACTTTTATCGGTTGGGCACTGCCCGGCATTGCCGCTGCCAGCGCTCAAATCTTTGGTCACTTGCTTGGCATTCAAAATTTTCGCTGGCTAGCGATTGGCATCTTGCTATTAATTGGAGCTGTTCTGACCTTTAATCAAAGTGTCTATAAAACGCTAGAGAAGATAACTAAAACAATACTCCTGGTGGGTATACCGTGCTTGCTGATATTAGTAATATTTTTAGCTAAACCGACTGATTGGTCAGCCTTGTTCCAAGGCTTATTAGGTTATGGCCATAATTATCGCTGGTTACCATCCGGTGTCAGTTTAATCACCTTTTTAGCTGCTTTCGCTTATGCCGGAGCCGGCGGCAATCTCAATCTATCCCAATCGATTTATATTAAAGACAAAGGCTACGGCATGGGTCGCTATGCTCAAAAACTGAGCGGCTTATTTAATATTAATCAAACTCAAACTATCAATTTATCGGGCACTGATTTTGTTGTTAATCAAACCAATCTACGGCGTTTCCGTCAGTGGTGGAAGCGTATCAGTTTAGAACATTTATTAGTATTTTGGTTACTCGGGTTTTTATCAATGGCTCTATTAATGATTCTATCTTATAGCACCACTTATGGTCTTAGCGGCAATTTGTCTGGTTTAAATTTTATCCTCGCCGAAGGACGCTTAATTGGTCAAGCGACCGCGCCACTAGTTGGCAGCGCCTTCCTGGTCTTATTAGGTTTAATGCTCGCCCAAACTCAGCTAGGTGTTCTGGATTCCACTTCCCGTATTATGTCAGAAAATGCCGCTTTACTTAAATTGCAAAATAACCCGGATAAACAGCTAAATCTATCTAAAATCTATTATCGTTTTCTGTGGGGGCAAATTGTTTTTGGTATTAGTCTCTTCCTGCTTAATTTTTATGAGCCAAAACAACTCATCGTCGCCGGGGCTATTGTTAACGCTCTAGCAATGTTTGTCCATATCGCTTTAGTTAATATCGGCAATTGGAAAACATTACCACCAGCCACCCAACCTGGCTGGCCAAGACGGATTATTATTTTAGTAATCTTTCTACTCTTTGCCGCCTTCGGCTTTATTACTCTCAAAAGCTATCTATAATTATTCGGCCCTGAGCGCCTCCACCGGATCCAATTGAGCCGCTTTTTGTGCCGGTCTAATACCAAATAACAAGCCGCAAGCTAAAGAAAAAATAATAGCTGTGATAACGCCCGACCAGGGTATGGTAAAATGCCAGACTAACCCTACATAATTAGCCGCCAAACTCAAAATCCAAGCCATGATCAATCCAAAAATAATGCCAATCAGTGACCCCCAAATGGTAATTAAAATTGATTCCACCAAAAATTGGCTGACAATATCCCGATAAGTCGCTCCCAAAGCCTTGCGCAGACCAATCTCCGGCGTGCGCTCGGATACGGTGACATACATAATATTCATAATACCAACTCCACCGACGATTAAAGAAATAACCACAATTGCCAACAACAACCAAGTAATTGTGTTAGTTACCGTGTTTAGGGTCTTTAATAATTCCTCCATAGTTGTTACCAAGAAATCGTCCTTATCTGGGTCAGTAATATTATGTCTTTCGCGCATTAATAATTTTATTTCTTCAGCGGTATCATCGGCTCGAGAAACGTCATTAAGTTGATGCATCAAATATAGGACATGATCCACCCCTAAAATTCTTTTCTGCAAGGTTTTTAATGGTAAATAAACAGTGTTATCAAAATCAATCATACTAACCGCACCACCCCGCTCCTCAAGCACGCCAATAACTTGAAACTTGCCATTGCCAATCTTAATCCACTGGCCGACGGCTGGCTGATTATTAAATAATTCTTGACGCAATTTATAACCAAGAACGGCCACCATCGCCTGACCGCGATCTTCTTCGGCCGTAAAAAAACGACCTTCAATCGGCTGACTTTTCTTATCAATATCGGTGTAGGTTGCACTGACACCAAATAAAAAAACTCTTTTATTTTGACTTTGCCAGCTAACCTTTTGTTGACCAAAGATAGCGCCATAACTATACTTAACATTCTCCAGCCGATCAATCGCCTCCATATCGCTGGTCTTGAGCGTGGTGACTTGAGCTGACGGTGTGGTATTTTTCTTGGTTGGTGTCTTGGCTTCAGTTTCAATGATATCTGTGCCATAAGCGGCTACTTCGCCAACAACCAAACTTTTAATACCCTCACCAGCGGCAAAAACAACCACAATGGCCGCTACTCCAATGATAATACCTAGAACTGTCAAGCTGGTTCGCAAAAGATTTAAGCGCAATGATCGGATGGCTAATTGTAGGGCTGTCTGTAATCGCATATTATTCGTAACGCAAAGCCTCAATCGGGTCTAGCTGACTGGCTCGCCGCGCCGGATAAAGACCGAAAATAACCCCAATGGCTATAGAGATAAATACGGCTAGCAATAAGGCTGACAAAGAAATAATAAAAGACCATTTATATTCCAATAAATTAGCTACCACCGCCACTAAATAAGAAACGGCGATACCGCTAGCGATACCCAAAAGACCACCAATTAAAGTTAAGCAGACTGATTCTAATAAAAATTGCCGCAAAATCTGGTTACTGGTTGCTCCGATAGCTTTACGCAAACCAATCTCTCTGGTTCTTTCGGTTACGCTAACTAACAATATATTCATGATACCAATACCCCCCACCAGTAATGATAAAGCCGCCATAGCTGCCAAAAAATATTTTAAAGCATCAGTAATGGTAGTAATCATAGCAACGGCATCGCGAAAACTACGGACAGAAAAATCATCATCAACTGAGTTATCAATGTTGTGCTGTTCACGCAAAGTTTGTCGAGCTTCTTCTAGGGCCTGGTTAATATCGGCGCCCGGCTTTAATTTAATTCTAATAAAGCTGACATAATCAACACCGGCAATCATCTTTTGGACAAAAATAAGCGGCACAAAAACCTGGTCATCATAATCCTGAAAGCCCACCTTGCCTCGACTTTTCATTACTCCGATAACCTCGAGGGTCTGATTCTTAATCTTTATCTTTTGCCCTAAAGGATCAGTTGAACCAAATAATTCATCGGCTACCGCACTCCCTAATACAGCCACTCGGGCCGCCGAATTGAATTCTTCGTCGGTAAAAAATCTACCCTGCTCCACAGTTCCATTTTCTACATCTAAATAACTGGTAGTTACCCCGTTTAGAGAAACATCGTAATCATTGTTCCGCCAACTGGCATTAATCGGCACCTGATAATAAGCATTAACCGCTTGAACATTGGCTATATTCTTAGCCTGCTGTAACGCCTGGGCATCACTATATTTTAAA
This sequence comes from bacterium, assembly GCA_029570385.1. Classification (GTDB taxonomy): domain Bacteria; phylum Patescibacteriota; class Patescibacteriia; order Patescibacteriales; family Patescibacteriaceae; genus UBA1359. The sequence continues at coordinate 22,855 of JAKPXD010000009.1, forward strand.
GTGGTAACCGTAATACCGAAAGCTTGGCTGGGCGGACCATTTTCATCGGACTGACCGGGCAAAACAGCGATCAAATCACTACCCAATCCCTCCAACTGATTTAAAATTAAAGACTGAGCGCCAGCACCGACCGACATGATAATAATTACTGCGCTAACGCCGATAACGATGCCCAGCATGGTTAAAAAACTGCGGACTTTATTGCTCATTAAAGCCCGCCAAGCTAAAATCAGTGATTGTCTAATGTCTTCCACTATAACCATTTTATTTTAAAACCTGTCCCTGACTAGCTAAACGCTGCTGTGGCACCAACTCGTCACTAACCAGCTGGCCATCGCGAATCCGAATAATTCGCTGAGCATGCTCCGCGGTAAAAGTTTCATGAGTCACCAAAATAATTGTTTTACCTTGTTGGTTAAGCTCCTGCAAAATCTGCATTACCTGATTGCCGGACTTAGAATCAAGATTGCCAGTCGGTTCATCAGCAAAAATAACCTCTGGATCGTTAACTAGTGCCCGGGCAATAGCGACTCGCTGCTTTTCGCCGCCAGATATCTGGTTAGTAAAATAATGTAGCCGATGTCCCAGGCCAACGCTTTCTAAAACCGCAGTGGCTCGTTCATCCATTCGTTCCTTGTCTTTAGAATAAAGCAACGGTAGCTTAACATTATCCAAGACACTGGTTCTGGTTAACAAATTAAAAGCCTGAAAAACAAAACCAATATCATGATTACGCAAAGCCGCTAATTGATCGTCAGATAATTCAGTAGTATTGTGGTGATTAAATAAATATTGGCCACTGGTTGGCCGATCTAACAAGCCTAAAATATGCATTAAGGTTGACTTGCCAGAGCCGGATGGGCCCATGATTGAAATAAATTCGCCGCGATTAATGGTGAAATTGATGTCTTTCAAAACATTAGTGACCACATCGCCACTTTGATAAATTTTGTCTAGATGTTGTAGTTCAATCAAAGGATAATTAACCATGGCTTTGTTATTGCTTATCAGCGGCGGTCTTTGGGTATTTAATAAAAGTAACCACCTGATCACCAGGCTGAACGCCACCAAGAACTTCAACCAACCCCTCGTCACCACGTAGACCAATGGCGGCTGGAATTTCCTGTAGCTTATTGTCTTTGAGAATTCGCACTACCTTTACTCCATTATCTTTCTCAACAATAGCGCGACCTGGTATTTTAACAATATTCTCACGCTGATCGGTCGTAATGGTTGTGTTGGCAGTCATGCCAGCCTTAATCGAAATTTGTCGCGCTTCGGTCAGACTTTTTACTTCCTGTGAATCACTAAAACTGATCTTGACTTTATAATAAACCACATCCTGAATAACTGTCTGGGCGGGCTCAATAAAATAAACCTGACCATGAAAAATAGTATCATCGCCAAAAGCATCTAAAGTAATCTCCACTAAATTACCAACTTTAATTTTATTAATATCGGCTTCAGTGACATCAACTTCAATATCAAAACTATTATTAACTAAAACCATTATTAAAGCTTTACCAGCAGCTGAAAATTGTTCGCCAACCTCATAATTAACTTGAGTCACTACGCCATCAAGCGGCGAAAACAAACGGCTATCATCAATTTGTTTTTGCGCGCTAGCTAGATTGGCCTGTGCTTGACTGATCTGTCCTTGAGCCAAGGCAATATCAGCCGACCGGGCTGGTGCAGTAATACTAGCTAGCTGAGCTTTAGCCACATCAACAGCCTTATTGGCATTATCTAGCTGTGATTGAGCAGTAGATATTTGGCGATCACTGGCCAGCCGCACAGTAGATAAATTATTGGCTGCCGCTAATTTAGCATTCTCCAGAGCTACTCTGGCTTGTTCTAAACTATCTTGAGCGCTGGCCACAGTTGTTTCGCTATTAGATTGAGCGTTATGATAATTTTGCGCCGCTGTCTCGGCGGCTGTAATAGCTCCATTAATTTGGCTGCTCTGATTACTGACAATTCCCTTATAGTTATCCAGCTGTCCTTGAGTAAAGTTGTTGCTGGTAATTGTCGCCTCCAACATGGAATAGCTATAGTTTATGGCTAAGGCAGTTTGATTCAAAAATTGCTTGGCTTTATTAGCAGCAACAATAAAACTTTGAGTATCGGAGGCGTTTTTGGCCGCACTGACTGCTTGGCTAACCGCCGCATAATTATCTAGAGCTAGATTGCGCGCCTCTTTGGTTCGTTGTAAGTATGAGCTATCTTTAACGCTTAGCACATATTTAGCATTATTATCAGTTAAGATAGTATTAATATTATCCAAAGCAATTTTGGCAGCCGCTATTTTATCGCCAAAGATAATTAAACCGGAACTACGACTGTTATTAATATTCTGCTGACCGGTTCGTTGAGCATTATCTAAGTTAGTTTGCGCCGTAATCACTGCCTGCTCTTGGACTGTTGGGGTATCGGCGGCACTTGAATAAAGATCGTTAACCGATTTTTCGGCTTGCTTAATATTTTCCGCCGCCGTTTTTTTAACTTTATCCAATTCAATTTGCGCCATTCGCTGACTACTAATCGCCTGCTCAACACTAGATCGATTAACAGCAATGGCTTGTTGGCTAGCCCCAGACAATAATTTATTGAGATTAGCTTGAGCAATTTGTAAGCCGGCCTCGGCTTCGCTTTTACGCAACAATAGCGAGCCATAATCTAATTCGGCCAATAATTGTCCGGCGCTTACCTGGTCGCCGATTTTAACTGGTAAATTATTAATCCGACCGGCTGATAAAAAATTAAGGGCTAATTCCTTAACTGGTTTAACTGTACCAGTCAAACTAACGGTTTGTTTTAATGATCCGATTTCAGCCGCCACCGTCGTATATTGCGGCTGATTTTTCTTCCGCCCCTGCCAAACCACTAAACTAATAATAACAATAACCACTCCTAAAATAATCCACCAAATTTTCTTACGTTTTTTCATAATAAAGACTTATACTATCCATTAATTTAATAATTTTTATTATAACAAATATCTGCCTAGCCAAACAATCGACAAAAAAACCCCGGGCTACCACCGGGGAAAATTTTAAATCAACAACGCCACTAGAGCTTTTTTAACTGGTAGGTAGCAATAATAAAATACCTGTTTGTGCTCAAGCGGCCATTTCTGGTATCTAGTCAGACAACAACTGACTCTGGGACAATTAATGCAACAATTATCCCAGATTAATTGATTAATTTTATCCCAAGAAACAATGTAGTTTCGGGGTAACCAATTGGTCATTATCTGACCCAATATTTTTTCTTGCGCCGATCCAGATTGAACCTCCTGCCAATGGCAGCCAAATAAAACCTTCCAGGCCATTTTTTTATTGGCCGTGTTAAACAGGTCCTCTGGAGTTGTGATCACTTGAGCACAAACTTCTTCCGGCAGTAAATTGTTGAATAGAGTATGCCAGGCATCATGTATTCGCCATGGCACTCTTTTGATGTTATCTTTGGACGAGTCACCGCCCCGAGAGCGCGGAATCAGATGATGCACGGTTGACTTGTTACCATTATTCAAAACATCCTCCTTTTTGATTTTAGTAGTCACAAGGTACTATTTATAAAATAAAACTTTAATCATCTTTTGTAAACCCAATAAAAACTGACTAATATTAAAATAAATCAATCGATCCTCAAAACAGCCGCTTGTTGGCGGCTGTTTTTTTATCTATAATATAGTCAAACCACTTAATCGCTCTATGCTCTATCTGTATCTATTTTTATCGTTAACGGTAATTTCCAGTGCTTCATTAATTGGAATAATTAGTTTACGCTGGTCAACCGACAAAATGGCCCGGATCAATTTCTGGCTAATCAGTATCGCCGCCGGTTCATTAATTGGCGACAGTTTTTTCCACCTACTACCAGAAGCCACCGAGGGCCGAACTGGTCTTACGCCCTGGTTATATTTAACTGGCGGAATGTTAGGCTTCTTTGTCTTGGAAAAAATAATTCATTGGCGTCATTGCCATATTCCAACATCTAGCCAACATCCACATCCACTAGGAACCATGAATCTGGTTGGCGATTTTTTACACAACTTTCTAGACGGCCTAGTTTTAGCTAATGCTTTTTTGGTTAATCCAATACTGGGACTAACTGCCGCCGTTGCTATTTTTATTCATGAAATTCCTCAAGAAATCAGCGACTTTGGTATTCTGCTCCATGCCGGCTATTCTCGAATTAAAGCAATCAAACTTAACTTCTTATCGTCGTTATCGGCCTTCATGGGAGCTCTTGTCGCTATTGTCTTAAGTCAAGATTGGCAGCCGACAAACTTGTTGGCCTTTACTGCTGGTAATTTTATTTATATCGCTGCTGCCGACTTATTCCCCGAAATGCAAAAAGAAACTACCTGGCAAAAATCTAGTCGCCAACTAATCGGCTTATTAATCGGCTTAACAATTATGCTATTAATGAAAATCTTTTTAGACTAAAATTATGGAATTAAACTACCAAATGGTTAAAAATAACCAAAAAATTAATGGGTTTATCCGAGCTACTGAAAAATATATTATTGAACTGGGATATACCGATCATGGTTTTCGTCATCTAACTATTGTCGCCGACCGAGCTAAAAAATTGGCCCGTGAACTGGGCTTAACCGCCAAAGAGCAAGAATTGGCTGCCGTCGCTGGCTATTGTCACGACTTGGGCAATTTTATGGGTCGCGACATGCACCATTACTGGTCAGCTTTATTGTTATCACAAATTCTCCTGCCGCACATTGAACAGACCGCCGATTTAGCTAAAGTATTACAAGCTATTGTTAATCATGATAACAATAATCTTGAAACTAATAACGCTGTCGCCGCTGTTTTAGTAATTGCTGATAAGTCAGACGTACACCGTAGTCGAGTTAAACAAAAAAGCTTGCGGAAAATTAAAGAAGATATCCACGACCGAGTTAATTATGCCGTCAATGATAATGATTTATTAATCAACCGCCAAACCAAAGAAATTACCCTAAAACTAACCATTAACACCAATTGGGTTGATCCACTGGCCTACTTCCAAATCTTTATTGAGCGTATGACTGCCTGCCAAAAAGCCGCCAAAGTATTTGGCTATAAATTTGTCCTGATTATCAATAACTTCCGTTTTTAGCAATTAAGCTAATCCCGGCCACAGATTGATAACATTACCTCTTGAGCCCACCAGCCAAATTTCTAAGAAACCGCTGCCCGATAATAATCGGAGATTTTTACTTTGCCAAACATTTAATTTATTCAGCGAAATCGGTCCAGAAAAATCTAATAACAAGAATAGGTCGGCTTTCTGCTCTGGCGAATAAAGTCCTTTTTTGCGCTGAATGGCCGCTGTTAAAGAATCAAACTTGGCTTTAGTAATCTGCAACCGCAACGGCCGACCTACTTCCTTGTCTCGATAGACATAAACATCCACTTCGCTTTGAAAATAATTAGCTTTCAGACAACAATAACCAGTCTGATTGATTTTATTATAGGCTGTTAACCAACGCCGAGCACAATTCAATTCGGTAATCTTTTGCCGATCATTGTGGCTATTGACGATTAGGCGCTGGCCATTGTTTTTATTTGGTGCCAGTAAATGCATGGGTTAAATTAGAAATAACCGCCCAAGCTAAAAAGGCGGTGACTATCCGCCAAGTAATGCCAACAATCAGCTGCCATTCGGTTGGACTAAAACTAACCACTACCATAAGAACACTTAAGAAACAATAAACACACTAATTGTCGTCTGAATTAAAGCCTACTGGAGTGATAATATTCTCACCGGCTGGATAATCTAAAGTATCTTTTTCTAGGCTAAATATTAAATGATAGCCGCTAGTAGCCGAACTGCTGTAAGCATAAGGCTGTCTAGTCTTAGGATCACTGGGCATGGGCGCCAGATAGGAACGGCCGCTTGAACCAACAAATGATTGCTGTGGCGCGGGTAATTGCTCTGGATAATTGCCTTCAATATCTTTATAAAGCTCTAACGCTTGGCGAATATTATGAATATCAGCCAGACGACGCGTATCACGCCCCTTGGCTCGAGCATTTTCTAACGAAACATAGGCCAAGGTCGAAAGTAACGCAATGATAAAAAAAACAATTAATAATTCCAACAGAGTAAAGGCTGAACTAGTGCGGTAAAATGACTTCTTCATAAACAATAATTAGATTTATAATGATATTATACATAAAAAATAATTTATCGCCAAATAGTTGGTTAATTGACAATCATCTCGGTTGATAATAGAATAAAGCCAGTCAAACTATTGCCAGTGGCAGCCAAAAATTGGCGTTTATTTAAGGCAATTAACCCAATCAGACCGGTAAGGGGCACCCCCCTCGCTGATTGGGCACTCCCTTGAAGCGCTTGGCAATAGTTTGACCACTTGGGGTGTCCCTTTTTGGTAGGGAAATAAAAAATACCGCTTTACTTTAACGGTATTTTATTTTTTAAAAAATATAAATTAACGACGACCGGGTCCGGGACCAGCAAAAGGCGGATTAATTAGCGGGCGAGGTTGGCCGAAAAAACCTTCACCGCTGCGCAATGGAAAAAATTCTCGAGCCTCAAACTGGTGATCAGTAATTTTTCTTCCCCAAAAACCGACTGGTCGACCGGCAACCCGATTGAAATCCGGCAATAATTGCCCACCTGGCGCTTGAAATCGACCGATACCCACCTGCCAGACCCGTCCTTGATGATCGGTCAAAAGCCAGCCCTGACCATTATGATCTTGGCCAATAACAATGCCAGACAGCCGACCATGGTCAATCTCTGACCAAAAACCAACTCGCGGGTTAATGACATGCTCATAGAATGGCAAACGACGTCCCAGAATATTATCAATTGTCCGGCTAAAACCACAAAAGAATAAAATAAAACCAGCAGTCAAGCTAATCAACAAAATAACTCCACCAACCAACCATGGCGAATAACGATAGCCGCGCTCAGTATTTTTGACATTAATATAAGTCCAATAAATCAAACCAATAGTAATTGCCACCCAAAATAACGGCACTGACAATAAAAAAAGCTCGGCCGGACTGGCTCCAGCGCGCCGATGTAGGCTTACTGCCCCACCTTGAAAGAAATAAATCAAGAGCGCCGTAGATATCGATCCAAGCAATAAAGCAACCACTCCCAATAGCCAAAAGTTCAGATTCTTTAGAACAAATAGCCATTGTGGCCGCGGATGGATTTGACGGCGCTCAATTTGCTCCATGATTTCCTGTTCAAAATTATCTTCTTTGATCATATATAATTATTTATAATATTTGTTTGCGATCAATTACCTTTTTTAATTCTAACTTAGCCCGATTAAGCATTGACCCCACCGTGCCCAATGGCTTTCTAATAATATCAGAAATTTCTTGATAATTCTTTTCCTCAACATATTTAAGGATTAAAATGTCTCTATATTTAGATTTCAATCTATATAATCCATCTGATACCACACTAGCAATATTTTTTCTGTCTTGCTGATCAACTAAATTAAAACCAGCTGCCAATCTTCCAACCAACTGCTCATCTAAAACAACGGCATGGCCTTCGGGCCGGGAAGCTAAGCGACGATAGCGACTGATTACTTGATTTCTTGTTATGGCATAAATCCAGGAAGAAAATTTCATCTGCTGATTAAAACTATTGATGTTCAAGTAGACTTTCAAAAAAACGTCCTGCAGTAAGTCTTCAGCATCATCATCGCCGATATTGGTCAATCTTTGTATATAATTAAACAATTTAATCTTATAACGAGCCATAATAACAACAAAAACATTGCGGTCTTGTATTATTAACGGAATCAACTGCTCGTCAGACAATTCGTTCAAACTGTTTTGATTAATAACCTCAGCCATTAGATAGATATTTATCTAATTATATAATCGGCTGCCTGTTGGCAATTCGGCCGATAATTCCCTAACTAACCGTCGATGAAGCGACGTATACGCACTATATAAAATAACCATAACCTTTAAAAATTCTTCAGATAAATAACGAACTGGTTGATAATCATTAATGTGCGGTTTGGTGGCTAATAATATGGGGGTGATTCTAAAGAATACTTATTTAGTATAACAAAAAATATTATAAATTCCAATTAAAAACGCGGTGGTTCTGCTTGATTAATCTGTAATGTTTTAACCAAGACCACACCGCCTTCCTCAGCACCGCTAGCCGTAATACTCTGTCCAACTACCAAATCTGCGCTAGTGGCACTGGCCGTTTTAGTGATTACTGCTTCGGATGGCAACATTAAAAGACGCGATCCACCATCTATTAATTTAATAGCCAACTGATTATCAGTAATCTTATCAATCTGACCGATTATTTGATTTTGGGTATTCTGATTACCAAAACCTTGGCGTTGCCCAACCGCCATTGGTCCGGCTTGGCGCCGATTAGCTAAAGCCATGTTGGCATTGCCACGGCCGCTTAATCGTCCCAGCCAGAAGCTAATAGTTAAGGCTAATATAACTGTTAAGGCTAATAATAAATTCTTCTTGTTTTTCATATTATTCTTAATTTAATAATTATTCATAACGCAAGGCATCAATCGGATTAAGCTTGGCGGCTCGCTGGGCCGGATAATAACCAAAAATTATGCCAATAGCCGCTGAAACGGCAAAAGCCAGTAGCACTGATGACCCGGAAATACTAGTAGCCGTATTGGCAAATTTAGCAATGGCTAGCGAAGTCAGCCAGCCAAAAACAATGCCGATAGCTCCACCCAAAAAAGTTAATAAAACGGCCTCGGCTAAAAATTGCTGGCTAATATCCCGACGTTTCGCTCCGATAGACTTTCTAAGGCCAATTTCTCTAGTCCTCTCTGTAACTGTGGTTAACATCATATTCATAATACCTATACCCCCTACCAGTAATGAAATACCAGCGATTGCCGCCAATAAAGCCGTAAAAGTTCCAGCCACCGACGAAGCCGTCTCCACAATGTCGGCCTGATTCATAATCTGAAAGTCCGCCTTAGTGGAGTCAGTAATTTTGTGACGAGCCAATAATAATTGACTGACCTGATTTTGGACTTCAGTTAAAACATCTTGACTATCCGCTTGAATACTAATAGTGCTTAGATACTCATTACCGGACAGATAAAGCTGAGCGGTTTTAAGCGGCACAAAGATACTGTCGTCCTGGTTATTAAAACCGCTGCCGCCCTTGGCTTTAGTGACTCCGATAACTGTGAAATTAATTTTGTTAATACTGATTGTTTGACCAACTGGGTTAGTGCTAGTGCCGAATAAATCGTCGCGAGTGGTCGGCGCCAAGACCGCCACCTTGCTAGCACTAAGTGAATCTTTTGATCTGATAAATGAACCAAGATCTATTTCCAGACTGCGAACCGAAGCATAATCTGCAGTTACGCCAATAATCTGCGTATTGGTATTTTGCCCTTTGGCCGTCACCTGATAGCGACTAGATAGTTCTGGCGAAACAGCTTTAACTTTGGCAATTTGGCTGCCAATAGCTTCGGCATCACCGATGGTTAAAGTTTTGGCATTACCTCGACCAGCACTAACACCAGCTGAACGAACCGGTCCAGGTTGAACCATTAGCAAGTTTGAACCGATTGATTGGATACTCTCTTCAATGGATTTCTGCGCCCCTTGACCAACTGCCACCATGGCAATTACTGAGCCGATACCGATAACGATGCCCAGCATTGTCAAACTAGTTCTGGTTTTATTGGCAGTTACAGCCAAAATAGTTTCTTTAACTAAATCAGTCAACATCATATTTCCCCCACTATTTGTCCATCACGGATATAAATTATTCGGTCAGCTTGCTTGGCCACTTCTAACTCATGAGTAATCAAGATGATGGTGTGACCAGAGTCTTGATTTAATTTCTTAAAAGTTTCTAAAACCACCTGCCCAGTTTTACTGTCCAGATTACCAGTCGGCTCGTCAGCCAGAATAATTGATGGATTATTAACTAAAGCTCTGGCAATAGCCACCCGCTGCATCTGTCCGCCAGATAATTGATTAGATAGGTGGTGCCAACGATCCTGGGCTAAGCCGCAAGCCCGCAGGGCTGCTTCCACCATTGCTTGCCTTTTTTCTAGAGGTATCTCGGCATAGATTAACGGCAAAGCCACATTACGCAAGACCGTGGCTCGAGATAAGAGATTAAATGACTGAAAAACAAAACCAATTTTATTCTTACGAATATCAGCCAAATCATCGTCGGACAAAGCTGAAACATCTTGGCCGTCTAATAGATAAGTGCCGCTAGTCGGCGTGTCTAATGCCCCGATAATATGCATGATCGTAGACTTACCTGATCCAGACGGACCGGTAATGGCGACAAATTCACCGTCGCTAATTTTAAGCGAAATATCTTTTAGAACCTGCGTCTCGTTATCGCCAAGCTGATAAATCTTATTGATTTTCTTTAATTCAATCATACAAAATAATTACTTAGCGAGGTCCGCCACCCATACCGCCCATCATCTGAAAACCACCACGCTGGTTACTAGCTGACGGGGCTGTTTTATTGGCATTGCTGATAGACTGAACAACAATTATATCATCTGCGGTTAAACCGCTAACAACTTCGCTCTTGGTGTCATTAGACAGACCGATTTCAATATATTTAACTTCAGGCAAATCGGCAGTAGTAATTGTCTCGCCCAATTTCAAGCGGCGCTTACCGAATATCTCAACATAGGATAACCCCTGACTGTCTGTTTTAATTAAAGAATTATCTAAAACTAAAATATCGGTTTTACTATCAATAACAATCTCGGCCGACACGCTCATTTGCGGCTTAACCCGTTCATCCTGATAATCCAAGCTAATTTTAATTTCATAGCTAACAACCCCTTGTTCGCTGGCGCCAATACTCTCCACCTCAGCCACTTGACCGGTTAATTTCAGCCCATCAATAGCCGTAAAACTGAGTGAAGCTTGCTGGCCAACTTTAACCTTGGCAATGTCTACTTCATTTAAAGAAATAACCGCTAATTGCTGATCGGTAATAATTGTGGCAATAGAATTGGCAGCAGAATCAGAGGCCGAGGCGGCATAACCAACCTTTTGATTAACTTTGGCCACCACACCATCAATAGGCGACCTTACTTCGGCATCGGCTAAATCTTGAACTGCCTGCTCGTAGTCTTGGGCGGCTTGAGCCACTTGAACCCGAGCACTAGCCAAATCTACTTCGCGCGGTGCCGCTGTTTTTTGTTCTAGTTGTATTTTAGCATTTTCATAAGCAATTTTACGCGAAGCTAATTCAGAGTTGGCTGAATCTAAACTCTTCTTATTGTCAGATTGGGCTTGGACCAAACTGCTTTGGGCGGTTACTAAATTGTTCTTGGCTGTATCCAATGATGACTTAGCATTATTAACGCTAGCCGAAGAGGATAGTCCGGAAGATGATATGCCCAGTTTGATATTATTAATTGCCTGTTGGGCTTGATTAATACTATTAATACCGTTTAACAATGAACTTTCCTGAGAAGAGACCGTTTGTTTGTAACCATCAATGGTTGACTGACTCAATTTGGCCGAAACAACTGTATTTAATAAAACATTATAAACATCATGAGCCATAGTCTTGGCCGATTGTAAAGCTGCTTTAGTAGCTATTAATTGCTTTTCGACATCATCATTAGTCCAGCTGGTGGTAGCAGCTAAGCGATTACTGGCTTCTAGTTTAATGAATTCAGCCCGCGCCAACTCATAGGAATTATTAGCATTAATTATGGATTGAGAATCTCTGGCACCCAATAAATAGAGATAAGGGTGATCAGCGTTGCTATAATTGTTCTTGCCCAAAATATCATCAGCAGAAACAATGGCCGAACGAACCGTTAATTGAGCCGACTCCAAGGCCGATTTGGCATCACTATAGGTCTTAGATAAATCATTGTCGTCACTTTCCCCGCTGATATTATGAGTAGCTAAAGTATTATCGTAATTTCTCTGAGCATTTTCCAGGCTAATTTGAGCGTTGTCTAGCTGGATTTGCGCCTTAGCTAATGACTGTTCGCCGCTGATCTTAACGTCGTTAACATTAGCGACTGCCTGTTCATAACTGAGCTGAGCTGAGGCTACCGAGTTCTCGGCCAGTTTAATTTCTTGTTTAGTAGCTCCGGCCAACTTAAGATTTAAATTGGCTCGAGCTGAAGTCAAAGAATTGTTAGCTTGAGTAACTTTATTTTTTAAATCGCTGGCGTCAAGTTTAGCGATAACATCGCCAGCCTTAACTTTTTGTCCAGCTTTAATGTATATAGCAATAATATCAGCTGCCACATTAGGTTTAACATCAACTTGGTCAGAGGTCTCAATCTGCCCTGATCCAGAAACCGAAACAACAATAGAACCTTTTTCAGCCGTCCCCATTACATAGGTAGTGCTACTGATGCCGGCTTGTTTGTGATGATAAAAATAATAGCCGCCAACTATAATGACGACTAACAAGAAAAAAACTATCCGCCGTCTCTGAATAAGCCGACGGGTCGCTAGTAATAATTTTTTCAATTGAGATAACCGGCTATTTTTTTCATTTTCCATAATCACTATACCAAAAAATTGGTTTATAAAATTAAACCTCTATCTCTTAGTACGCAGATTATAAAAAAATCTTCAAATAATTTTAAAATAATGGCTCTGGGTTAATAATCTTGATGTCAATACCCAGCTCTTCTTTAGCTTCCCTTTGTGCCGCATGATATAATTAACTTACCACCACAAAATTTCCAAAAGTCATCACCATGCTTGACTAATAATACTTGTTGTTAGGCACACACATTTTGCACTCTGGCTAACGCCTCATTCAGTGTTAGTTCTCCTAGAGTAATAGCTCTAAATTACTATAACTAATCTTCCAGATTATCCAACCACCCCCCATTTGTCGAGAATACCAATAATAGCATTGTTGCTAGAATGCTGATCAAATTAACAGCTAAGTAACTGATAGCTAACAAGCTGCCCAAAAAAACCAAGAGTGCTATACTTTGTTTGTTTATTGATTTTTTTGATAGTTAAATAAAAAGGATTGTCCAAACGACTGGACAAGCGAATCTATATTAGAGATAATTGTTGATTCATCATTATCAAAAAACCCGCCGGAACTCCAATTATTGGTTCCAAAAACAACCGTTTGATCATCTATTATTAGCGCGTGATGATGCAAGAATGAATTCAAATCATCCTGACCAGATAAATCTTTAACTTCTTGATTACGCCGATGATCAGTGATTATTTCCAGCTTATTAAATAGCGATTTAGTCATTATCTGATTAACCGAATACTTACCAGTCCAATTGACATCATCAATGATCATGGTCACCGGATGACGGCGGGCGACTGTTAACATCGCATGGGCCAAATCACGATCAGTAAAATTCCAAATCATACCCTTAAGACTATTCTTAGTGCCGTATATCAAATCAATCATACGGTTTCTTAATCCGCGATTCCGAGTTTGCGGTCCAAACCAAATCTCCAAAAAACCATTGGTATATTGGAATCTCTCTGCCAGACAATCACTGGCTAATATTTTTTTGCGGCCATAATTATTGTTGGCTAACCGATCAATCTCCCGTCCGAAAGAGTCAACCAGCTCAGGTCTTGGACTAATTAATAAAAAACTAGGATCGTATCTGTCCTGCAGCTTAGTAAAATTATATGAACCGAATAAGAGCTGTCCTGACGATTGGCCACGATCAATTATGATAAATTTATGATGCATATAGCCACGTTTGGACTTGATGTCAATCCGCCGAATATTCTCTGGCAAATCACTCAGTAGCTGATTGTTAAATTGGCTCTTGCCAGCATCTAAAATTATAGTAACTTTAACTCCTCTGTTGGCGGCTTGATAAATAGCTTCTTTAATATCTTGATCACTAAAAGAATAAACTGCTAATTCAATAGTGGCCTGCGCACTGTCAATCGCCGCGATGACCAGTTGGGATAACTTATTCTGCCCCAGTTGATCATTGAAATAAAGCTGTCCGGAAAATGGCTCATTAATTTGCTGCACCGGTTCGGAAAAAACAAAAGGATTAAATAATAGATTGGCTTGCGGTTTCAACCAAATAACTAAAAAAATTATAAAAATTAAAAATAAAGCCAACCATATTAATTGAACCAATTGTGTGATTTTTAATTTTTTAACTGATTTCCTGAGCTTTAATGGCATAATGCTGATGATAATTTAAGAACTTATTAGCCTGACCGGAAAAACAAATTATAATACTATCCGACAATTGTTGGCTCATAATATTTAATATCACTCTTATATCGTTATAGCCCAGATCTAACCAAAAATTATCAACAACAATCAATGCTGGTCGATTAATTAAACAGTAAGCTGCTTGCAGAGCAAAAAAACTACTGTGATTATCAATAACTCGGACTGAACGATTTAAGTTACCGTCCGCTGCCACTAAATCTTTAATAATTTTTTGCTTATTTACAACTGCCAAAATTTTCTCAATATCAGCTAAGTCAATATTTTGCTTATCGCGACCCAACAAAAACTCCATCAAAGACTTTTCGGTGGTCGCCAAAGTCTGATCCAGTAAATAAGCGCCGCCAAAAATTTCTTGCCACTGACAATAGTTAAAACGACGGCCGTCTATCTTAACATGAATAGATTTAGGTAAATAGGCGCCTTGACCAGCTAATAAGCGAGCCAGCCTAGTCTTACCCGATAAATTTGGACCGGTAAACAAAATTCGGTCCCCCGGCTTAAAAGAAAAACTCAAGCGCCGATAATAAGCACTCTGCTGAAAAAGTTTAGTTTTTGGAGAATAAAAAACAATTGTTTTATCAATCTTAAATATTTGGGGAAATTTCAATTGGCCGACTGAACGAACAATAGTTAGATATAACCCCAGCTTAGCTGGAAACCAATAAAGGCCAATCCGTAAAGCTTCGTTAGCCAAGCGCGACAAATAAACTATTAAAAATAGCCGCGAAAAATTATGACTATCGCTTAAATTAATTAACGATAATAAATTACCAGAATTAAGTTGTAAAAAACTAACCAATAATAATAAAACGATAAATAATAATCGCGAGCTAGCTTTCAGCCAAACATCGCGACGAATACGAAAAAAAGAATCAAGCGCTACCAGACGATCAAAATGACTTAACACTTGGCCTTCTTGATGAAAAATTTTTAAAAATTCTTTATCACTTAGATTATTATCTAAATAATAAATCAATCGGGAATAAAAAGTTACTTCTTGTGAAATATATCGACGAGCAATAAAATAGGCACCAAAAAAATGGCAACAGAAAAAAGGATTAAAAATAAACCAACTAGCCACCAGGTTAATCCAGCCCAATAGGCCAACAAAATGGTAACTAAAAAACCAACTAGCCAGCGGACTATGCCAAATAATGAATTGGTCACCCCCATTGAAGCCAATGGCAAGTGATAATATACTTTAGCTAATAATTGAGATTTATACTTAGTTTGACTCTTGGCCAACGAGCGATTCAATTGAGAACGAACCAATCGCCGTCGAAGACTGTTAGCCAAAAGCACAGAAAAAGTTTTCTCCTGACGTAATGCCCAGTAAACAATAACAAAAAAACCAATTGCTAATAACCAAAAAATTAACCAAAAATTACTGAGTTGCCAACCGATTGGGCGACCCAACCAAAATCGACTAATGGCTATCAGAGCAGCCTCGACAATTCCTTGAAAAAACAACAAAATAATTAAATTAATTATTAGTCGTCGCTGTTTTTTGAAAAAATTCCATATATAAGACCACTGCCATCTTTCTAGTTGGTAATTAGTATTATCACTCGCCTGTCGACGAGCCATTTGTAACAATCGAGCTTGTGATTTAAGATTTTCCATGATGAAAACGCCAATAAATTTGATAGGGCGATTCAATACCTAATTGACGAAGCTGTTCCGCTGCTAATCGCCGTTGTCGCGGTGTATACGAACGATACAAAAATTTAGTCATAATTATAAAAAATTTCTCGGCTAAATAACGCATTTGCTGATAATCATTAATTTGCGGCTTGGCTGCCAATAAACGGCCAAATTGATAATTATAATTAGTGGCTAAGCTGGCCATTTGTTTTTTAAGCAGCTTATATTTAAGACCATAACTCCAATGTTGTCGAGTTAAAATCTGCCGCCAATTAGCTAATATCCTCTCCACCAAGGCTGGCTCTAAACTAATTTTGCCATTAGCCAATTTATAGCCCAAGAAATTAAAATCTCCAGCGGCTGGGCCAAGATAGATTTTATTTTTATTAAAGACTAGTTCTAACGCAGTTAAGTCAGTAAATAATTGATCCTTGGTTGAAGATAATCTTTGGTAATTATTATCCAAGAACGCAATATCATCGCCAACACGAACATAAAAATTAGCCAGACGCTTATATTTTAAATCAATCTCGGTAAGATATAAATTGGCAAAAAGCGCAATTAGCGGAACCCCCTGGACAAGTCCTTGATCTAGTTGTCCAATTACTCCTTGGCGGCATATAGAATTACCAATAAATAATTTTAGCAAATTAAGAAGCGACTTATCGTTAAAAAAATTTTCCAGCTGACTAATAAGAATATCTTGATTGATCTGCTCAGAATAATTTTTAAGATCTATAACTAATGCTTGGCTAGAGGAAAAATTTCGACGATAATTATGACAAAACTGTTTAGCCGCCAAATATGGTGGACGACCGGGACGATAAGAAAATAGACGTTCGGAAAAATAATTATCCAGTGTTGGTAAAATAATTCGATAAATGGCCTGCGCTTTAATCCGTTCACGAATATTATAAACAAAAACTTCCCGGTAACTATCCGGTTTATTCCTTTTTGGTATCTTAATTGATATAGCTGGACTAATCGGCTGACCGGTCAATAACTCTTTTTGGCAGCTTATCAATAATTGTTGACTGGTTAAATCGTGATCGCACAAAAAATGGCCATCAAGGCCATGATAGCGCCTATTTTTATGATCACTGATAAAACTGCCAACAATTTCTAAATAAGCCTGCTCAAAATTAGCTAGACTGATTATTTTATCTACCAACATATTCTTGAGAATCACCCCCAGGATAACTAACGACTACACGCTAGTTATAATTTAAATTCAAATGATGCCCGTTCCTGGGGAGCAATCCCCAGGGCGTGGCCTTTACCACCTACCGTTAACTTAAAACTAAACCGATATCAACGGCTGTATATTTAGTCTAATCTAACGATTATTGATATCCCCAATAGAGGTTGTGAGGGTGATTCTAAAGAATACTTGTTTTAGTATAACAAAAAAATATTATAAATTCCAGCTAAAGACACGCTATCTCTAATTGGTTAATCTATAATATTTTAATGATAGCTACGCCACCTTCTTTAGTGTCGCTAATAGTGAGTCTCTATTCAACTACCCCGCTACTAAATCTATAGCCATCCTTAATCCGCAGCTTACAAAAATTTTCAAATAATTTTAAAATATTTGAGAGTAGGAATAATGTTCGGTGCCAAGTCTTCTTTATCTAAACTGCCCAGGTCAATCCAGGCCCATTGCTCAATATCCCCACCAGGTATTATATCTCCAATAAAATCAGTCAAATAGTGGACCAAGATAATATCTACCAACCCATCACCGTTATTTTTTTTTACGTAAAACAAAAATGGCTCTGGATTAATAATCTTGATGTCAATACCCAGCTCCTCTTTAGCTTCCCTTTGTGCCGCACTGATTAAACCTTCTCCATTGATATAATCAACCTTGCCACCACAAAATTTCCAAAAGTCATCACCATGCTTGACTAATAATACTTGTCTATTCCGGACAATAACCGGTCCGGAGGCGATTATGATTGACATAAATAGCAAATTAACGATTTATTAAATTATTAAGCCCAACCAGTAATGGTTTATATATATATCCAACTCGCTATCTATAATTAGCTCACCCCCCTATCGACTGGATTATAATATTTAATTGGCGCGCCGCTAATCATGGCTAACGGCTGGCTCTCATCGCCTTCCCCCATACATAAAGCCGCGGCCGTAGCCAAACTGTCGGCAACATTAACCTTAGAAAATTTGAATGGTCGACCAAATAAATCAAATTGACCACCATAATCTTTAATTACAGAAAATCCAGCATAACTCAAAGCCACAGCAATAATAATCTTGATGGTGCTCATAATCTTTAATTATCCTAAGGCTGAAATAATTCTGCCGGCTGTAAATCAACGGCTTGCACTTCTGGAAATTGCCGAGCAACTGCTTCCAGCTGCTGCTTTAAAATCGACACTCGGCAAGACCCCCCGGAGGTCTTATTATAAGGATCGGACAATTTAATAATTAAATTGCCGTCACGCAACGCTAAATCAACTAAAGAAACGCCGGTTAACGGAAATTCACTAGCCAGGCCAGCCGCCCGGTCAGCTTCAGTTAATGGACTACTTAAAAATGCCTGGATGGTATCTTTAATCGGCGAGATTGACAGTGGCAGCTGACGATTAACTGCCACCAAGCCTGACTGACCACAACTAATATTGCCCTGTTCATCCAGGTCTTGAGCAGCATTATAATAATAAAACTTAACTGTCCGCTGCGATTCAGCAGTTACATCAGTTGCAGTAAAAAATTTGACCGGTATCTTAACCTCCGCATCATGTTCGGGGAGTCCAGATGGATTGTCCTTAAATAAAACAATAAAACCGGTACTGGTTGTCGGTTGAGAAAAATCAACTGTCGCCTTAAACGGGATAAAATCATTAGTCATCCAGTCGCTCTGCGCTTGAGCCGAAGCTAAACCTAAAACTTGGTTATGGGCATCAATTATTTTCACCGGAAAAGAGGCTTCAAAAAACCACTGGCCACGAGCTTGGCCGCTAATTATGACTGGACTATTTATTATTGATTCTGCCAAGGGACTCTCTAAAATAACCGGGCTATCGTTTGATAAACCGTCCGCCGGCAATTGATTGTCATGACTAACTGCTAATTGCCCGGACCCAGCCAGATAGATAGCCAAAATAACCGCCGCCGTTAATGACAGCAATATTAGACCAATAATAGCCCGCTTCATAGGATTAACTATTAAAACTCAGCATTCTTAGGCGTGCGTGGAAATGGAATAACATCGCGGATATTGGCCATGCCAGTTAAGTACATAATCGCCCGCTCAAAGCCCAAACCAAAACCGGCATGGTTGACTGAACCATATTTTCTGGTATCCAAATACCACCAATAATCCTCCAATTTCATGCCTAGTTCTTTAATCCGCGCTTCTAGCAAATCCAACCGCTCCTCTCTTTGACTGCCGCCGATAATCTCGCCAATACCAGGCACCAATAAATCCATGGCCGCCACTGTTCGGCCATCATCATTTTGCCGCATATAGAAAGCCTTGATGTCTTTGGGATAATCAGTAATAAAGACCGGTTGGCCAAAAATTTTTTCGGTAATATAGCGCTCGTGCTCAGTCTGCAGATCAATTCCCCAGGCCACTGGATAATTAAATTTTTCGCCACTCTCCAGTAATAAATCAATAGCCTGAGTATAAGTTAAACGGATAAAATCAGCCTCCAAGACTTTATGCAGCCGCTCTAATAATCCGTGGTCAATAAATTTATTAAAAAATTCCATTTCTTCTGGTAATTCGTTCAGCACGCGGTTGATTAAATATTTAATCATCTTCTCGGCCAAATCCATATCATCAGCCAAATCAGCAAAGGCCATTTCTGGTTCAATCATCCAAAACTCGCAAGCATGCCTGGTCGTATTAGAATTCTCAGCTCGAAAAGTCGGGCCAAAAGTATAGACTCGACTAAGTCCGGCGATTAATGTTTCCGCCTCTAATTGGCCGCTAACGGTCAAGCCCACTTTTTTACCAAAGAAGTCTTGACTGTAATCAACTTGGCCGTGGTCGTTCTTAGCTAGCGGCTTAGTCAAATCTAGGGTGGTCACCGTAAACATCTCGCCAGCCCCTTCGCAATCGCTACCGGAAATAATTGGCGTATGAACATAACTAAAACCTTGCTCTTGAAAAAATTGATGGATGGCATAGCTTAATACCGAACGTAAACGAAATATCGCTGAAAAAGTATTGCCCCGTGATCTCAGATGGGCGATTTCCCGCAAAAATTCAAAGCTATGCCCCTTCTTTTGGAGAGGATAATCAGCCGCCGCCTGATTAATAATAATCACCTCCTGAGCCGATAATTCAAAAGACTGACCAGCCGCCGGTGATTCAATCAACCGACCTCTGACTTCAATTGATGAGCCGATGCTGAGCTTTTCAACTTCTAAAAAATTAGGCAAATTATTATTAAAAACCACCTGCAGATTCTTGAAAAAACTGCCATCATTAATTTCAATAAAACCAACTCCTTTGGACACCCTTACCGTTCTGACCCAGCCGCCAACCTTAATTTCCTGGTTGATGTAAGTCGCTGTTTCACGATATAGGCCCTTAATCGCCGTTAATGACATAGGCTAACATTTAATGTAATAATATTTTAACTATACCGTAAATAAATCAGAAAAACAAATGACCCCCTATGCTTTCAGCGACAAGTTATTGTTAAAATAAAATATCCTGTTAAAATTTAATAAAACACTGCTATGAAAAATAATTTAAATAAATTCTTAATTCTAGTCGCTTGTTTATTAGTGGGAGCCTGTTTGCATACGGCCAATGCAGCTAAAGATAATGGCTACCGACCCAAACTAGGTGGTCGCTGGTTAATACAGGTCGAAGAACTGGGGCAGGCCTATTATGTTAATCCCACCGATCAATTAGCCTACCCCTTGGGGAAACTTAGCCAGACTCCTTGTCTAATAAAAACGTTGGCACTCGGTATTAATGAAACTGACTATTATAAATTCACGCAAACTAGAGCGCCGAGCCGCCTGTCTGGTCGCTTGCTTTTGCGAGCCCACGCTCAAGGGCAGGCTTATTATGTAGACCCAATTAGCCGCCGCCTTTATCCTATTAATAGCGTCAATGATGTTAGCCAACTACTAAAAACAGCTGGATTGGGTATTAACAATAATAATCTTAATAAAATCTTGGCTAAAAATAATAAATCGCTACAAATCAAAACTTGCCAGCAATACCACCAAAGCCAACAATCCAATCACAATTCAGCTAATGATAACCAACAAATACCGACCAATAACCAGCCGCTTTGTTTTGGCGCACGTGTTTATATTCATCCTCTAACCCAAGAAATCTGCTCACAATTAACCTGTAATGCCATAACCAGATCAACTCTAAAAAGCCAATGTTTAAAAGGCGTTTGTGGCGCCGAATGTTCGGATAACGAAACTAGAGCCTGTACTATAAACGGAAAAATCGGCAAACAAGGTTGTAACCCGTCATATTGCCAATTCTTTACCTCTTGTGGATTACCAGTACTATCGAACGGCCAAACGTCAAATCCGACCTGTTCCGGTGGGAGACTTGAACCGAATATTACTATTAGCGATGATCGCTCTAATGGGCTAGCGCCGAATTTTTGTTCTAACCAAACAATTACCTTTTCTACAGCTATAACTAACTGCCAACAACCCAGCTATCAATGGTTAATTAATGATGTTGTGCAAGATGGACATACTGATTCACAATATTCAACTACTGTCAATGAAAATGATATTGTTAAAGTAGTTTTAAATTGCGCCGATGATTGTTTAACAACAGCTACGGCTAGCGCTGAATTATTATTTAATACAGCAATTACCAGCCTAACTACCGCTAATTTACAATTAACCGAGACAGATGACGATGCGGTGCATTTATCCTGGGATAATACTCCCTGCGCTGAGATTTATGAAGTTTGGCGTGGCTATGAAAATAATACTAGCACCATGTCTCTAATAGCCACTACTTCAGAGACTAGTTTTGACGACCAAGATCTCTATCTAGCTAATGATTATTATTACGCCATAAAACCACTAAATAATCAGCTATTATTGGCTAGTAACTGGTCTGACATTGTTGCCTACCACCGTTGTCAAGAATCTGGCCAATTATGCTTAATACAAAAATACAAACAAAATTTTGATGATATGGGGACTGGATTGACACTGCCCGACCAATGGACAATAGCCACAAGCAATCTAGTGCGCACGATTAATAATTTCACCAGCAGTAGTGCTAATATCAGTTATCTTGGCGGTAACCATTATGATGGCTTTGAATCAGCGAGTAATGGAACATATAATTTTGGGGCTGGCGATAAAGACTCCGCCAGTGATCGGTCAGTTGGAGGACTTTCTTCTAATACTGGTTCTAGAAGTGTTAATATTTATTACGCTTTAACTAATACTACTGGCAACCGTATCAACCGGATTAACGTTACTTACGCGGCTGAAAAATATAGGAACGGTAGTAATCCGGCCGCTTTCGCCTTGAAATTTTATTATTCATTTAACGGAGTTTATTGGTGGCCGGTGCCAGATTTAACTGCTCAATTTGACGGACCCGACGACGACAACTATGGCTTTACTCAGGCTCCAGGAGAAAGACAAGAATTATCTAGCAATATTGATCTAATCCAAGAATTAAACAATAACGAAACTCTATATCTAGCCTGGAATTACAGTGTCGCTAGCAATACTGCCGCCGGTAATGCCCGTGCTCTAGCTATTGACGACATCACGGTAAAAAGTTATATGGAAGTCGGACAAGAAATTGGTTACCAGCAAAATTTTGATGCTATTGGAACCAGCTCCACGGCTGTCTTACCTAGTAATTGGCAAACGGCTCGCGATAGTACCTCCCCAAGAGTCATTAATACTAACGGTACTCCAGAAAACAAAACTGGACAAGTTGGCGGTAATAATCTGTCAAGCGGAGCAGCTAGCGGCGTCTATAATTTTGGAGCGGGAACATCAACGACCGCCGTTGATCGATCAATCGGCGGACTATCATCTAGTAGTAATAATAAAAGTATTAACTTCTATTATACTTTTACTAATAACAGCACTAACCCAATAACTGGCTTTGATGTTAGTTATGACGTAGAAAAATATAGGAACGGTAGCAATCCGGCCGGCTTTTCTATTAAGCTATTCTATTCCTATGATTTTACCAATTGGAATAATGCCGGGTTGGGCACTTCATTATTAGCCGACTCGGACAATATCGGCTTTACTCAAGCCCCAAGCACAACGACAAATATTGCTGGCAGAATTTCATTACCGACCGCACTAAGTCCAGGAGATCCATTATACTTTGCCTGGAACTATAGTGTCACCACGGGAACAAGCACTTCTAACGCACAAGCTCTGGGTATTGATAATGTTCGATTAAAGTGGTTCAATCAATAATATTAATCTGACCGCTGCAAAAATAGGCTGGCCAATCCGGTAGCAATCGGCATAGATAAAACAACACCGATACTACCAATAAGAGTCCGAACGATTTCGATACTAATTATTTCCATATTAAACACACGAATCAAACTAATTTGACCAGCATTAACAATAAATAACAATAGAAGCGGCAGCGAAGTACTAGCGTAAGTCAAAAATAGTGTATTAATAATTGCTCCTAAATGAGCATTGCCAACTTTATAGGCCGAATTAAAAACTTGCCGAGCCGACAAAGCTGGGTTAAGTTTTTTAATCTGCTCCACAGCTTCAATCTGGCCAATAATAATATCATCTAAAACACCGATCGTTCCAATAACAAATCCGGCCAACAAAAGACCACGAAAATTAATCGCCGTCGCGGTAGTGCCAATTAAAAAATTGCTTTCCTCTTGCGACATACCACTAAGCCGAGTCAGAGTTGTAAAAATAACTGATAAAATTGCTGTTACCGTTAGAGATAATAAAACCGAAAAGATAGCGATATGCGACTTACGCCGAAAGCCCTCGGACAAATAAATAATGAAGGTTAAAATAATTACGCCACTAATTAAACTAATAACCAAAGGATTACCACCGGCCAAAATTCGTGGCAGCATTAATTTAATAATAATAAAAAAACTGATCAACAATCCGAGCAAAGCTCGCAACCCCTTGGACCGACCTATTAATAAAACGACTAAAACAAAAATAACGGTCAGCCAGATTAATGGTCCGCTGCGCACAAAATCAACTACATAATAAACTGTCTGACCAATATCGTTAACATAACTGTCAACGAAAACTTTGTCACCAATCTGGTAAACATTAGCATTGCCGACCTCAATATCGGAAACACCATAGTAAATTAGCTCTTGTCCCTTAAGCCGACCATCCAAAGCTCGCAAACGCAAATCTTGTTGCTCGAAAAATGTTCCGTCTTCACGGAGCTTGTTATCGGTATTAATTATTTCTATGACTTCAGCCTGAAAAGTGTCCGCTTGACCGGCCGGCTGCTCGGCCTGGGCTAAACTGCAACGGCCAAAGAAAAGTCCAATAAACAAAAATAAACAAAGGGCGACTTTTCCAAACTTAAACATATTAATATTGTTCTAATTTCTTAACCCACTCAGCCGGTAAACCATTTTCTTTAGCTCCAGGAATTACCCGATTATTCATATAGCTTCGCGAAGGCCGGCCACCGGATTGATCAGCTGGCTCAATATAAACTATCGCCGTAATTGTCTGTTGCCTAAGAGCAACCTGAACAGCCTGCCGGTTATACATCCGCGGATAACCTTCGTAGCGATCTAACGCTTTTAAACAATGCTGATCGATTTGCCAAGCAACTCCCCAAACCTGCTGACCAGCCTGCGGAATAATATTGGCATAACCGCGCTTATCAAAAGTTAATTCATAATCAGCTAAAAGTGCCGGACCAATTACCTTAGCGCCGGTTCCGCAGCGTCCGTTCATATTATCCAGACTCATATTGGAGCCGTAGGCAAAATAAAATTGCTTGCCGGGCTCCAGCTTTATTATACTGCTGGCGGATTGATTAATTATAAAACAATAAATCAACACGGCGGAGACAATCAACGCCAACGATATAACAACAATCAACAACCTATGTTTTATCAAGAACTTAAACATCAAAAAAAATATTTAATACTTAAATTAATCATTCACAGGTGGCCTCATGACCTTTAATACTTGTTCTAAAACTTGTTTATTTGACCCCCTGTTAATTTCAAAATAATGATCAGCCTCGGCAGCTATTGGAACTTCAAACCGATGAGTTTGAATATTGGTTAAAAAATGATTAAAGCCTTGTATTTCCGCCTGATTACCCCCTAATCTCTGGTTATTATTAATCCTCTCAACTAAAACCTCATCGGCTATATTAAAATAAACCATAATGGTTGATCGGCCGCTCTCTTTAGCTAACCGACAAATTTCTTGGCGAAGCTGTTTCTTGGCATTAGAGGTAGTAAAGATAATTGGTAAATTGGTTGATAGTGCCGCCTTATAGATCTCAGCCACGACGGCCAATTTCAAATAATAACCACGAGTCGGCTGGTTACTGCCCTCTTCGTAATCAGCTTGATACAAATCAGAATAGGTTCTTTTTAAGAAATCAGCCACTTCATCAGAATCTAAAAGGCAACACGGGCCCAGCTGCTGAGCCAGTTCGCGGCCAAAAGTGGTCTTGCCGGAATGAGTCTTGCCGACAGTCATTAAAACGAAAGACATAGTAATCTATAAACAAGCTAACTTACTTAATTTTAATTATATTATCTCATTAATTTGCAGCAAAAGCAAAAATTACTATCTTGCTAAACCAGCTTATTTTGGCTATATTAAAATTATCAATCTTTAAATGACTTTAGCTATGAAAAAAATTTATTGCCTCCTGGCTGCCACCCTATTGTTAGCTGGCTGCGGACTGAAAAATCAAACAGTTTCAACCGAACAACAATTATCGACCGAAAAAACAGCCAAAGAAATTATTAATGACACTAATATCTCCACTATGAACACCGAAAACTCCATTAACAATCAAACTGACTTAGTTGGCCAATATAGCCAAGCTATCTTAAAAACTAATTTGGGTGATATCCAGATTAGTCTTTATGGCGCTGACTCGCCTAAGACAGTTAATAATTTTTTGAATTTGGCACAGCAAGGTTTTTATAACGGCACCAAATTTCATCGCGTCATTAAAGATTTTATGATTCAAGGCGGCGATCCCAATAGCAAATCTGATGATTGGTCCACTCACGGTACAGGCGGACCTGGCTATCGTTTTGCTGATGAATTTAACAATCATCTTTTGGTTCGCGGTAGCCTGGCTATGGCTAACGCCGGTCCGGATACCAATGGTTCCCAATTTTTTATTGTTACCGCTTCGGCCACTCCATGGTTGGATGGCCATCATACCAATTTTGGCCAAGTAACCGCTGGTATGGAGGTTGTCGATCAAATTGAAGCGGCTGAGGTTAACCAAAACGATCATCCGTTAGCAGATATTGTAATCAACTCAATTGAGCTAATTAAATAAATTGCAGAACGACGGCTCGTTACCAACCGCCACCACCACCGCCGCCACCACCACCACCCGATGAACCGCTGCCGTAACTCCCGCCGCTGCTCCAATTGGAACCGGATAAATTATGAATCGATTGAGAAATTTGCGTAATAGAATTATTAAGACTGTCGGCTAAATCATTAATATCAGCCAGATGAAAATTGCCGCCGACATACCAGGTCGCCACTGTCGTCTCAATTTTTTCCGGGCCATAAATATCGGCCATTTTTTTGACCCACTGCTTAGTTAAACCAAAAATAATAGCATAGGGCAACAGCTGGTCAAAAATATTTTCCTGCTCATAAAATTGCTGGCGATGTTTTTCCGCCGTCTCCATATAAAGCTTTAAACCCTTAATCTTTAACAGAGCATCCATCCCCTTGGGGGTCTTTTTGTGGGAAGTGATGGCATAGAAAACAAACAAAATTATCCCCGCAATTGGACTAACAGCCATTAAGACAATCGCGGCTATTAGCAGAATATTCCGCCACTTAAAAGTAGCTTTCTCAAAATAACCATTCTCTTTTAACTCGTTGACTGCTTGGTGGTGCAAGTTGAAAACTTTAGTATAAAAATTACTGCTCAATTCTGACTTCTTGACGACCGTTGCGCCGTCTTTAAATAATTCGTTAAGCAAAGTTTTTTCTGAATTGCTTAATGAATTTTCTGCCTCGGGATTGTCTGTCAGTTTATAGAAAATATGATCTTTAATCTCTTCTTTAATCTTAATTACGCCCTTAACGGCTAAACTAATAATCAACGCGGTCATAAACTTATTAACCAAAAGACGATCTTGCCAAATTGTTCCGACCGCTAAAGGATCTAAATTATCCGGCGGACCATATTCAGCAATCACCGGCCGCTTATCTTTAGGGTTGCGACCATGCTTCAGATAAATAATTAAACCGGCAATCAGCGCTAAAAATGACAGTAGTAATAAATTAGCTATGGCAAAAAAAGCCAAATATTTAGAAATTATTTTTTCCACTATTGTTGTTTTTCCAACTAATTCAGCTGATTCATCGGGAATAAAAATATTTTGCGCAAAGCTCAAAGAAATGGTAATGCCGTTATTTTTAGGAATAGTTTTAGTTGATTCAAAAACCAAAATATTGTTTAGCCAACGATAATTAGCCAAGTCTTTATTTTTTTGGCCAACTTGACCAGTATAATAATCTATTACAACTGAATCAGCCTTAATCTCTGGCGGGAAGATAATCCAAGCGCTAAAATTATCAATGTCCATATCCCAAAAAGCGCCCAGAATATTCCAATAAAACTCATCAAAATTATCCTGTTGCCGAATAACATTGCTAACACGATACTTAATCTGATAATGATTTTCACCCTTAACCTCTTTGTGCGGATCACCAATTTTCCAAGTAACCGTCTGGTTAATTGAATCTTTAGTGGTTTGATACTTATAGGCTTGACCGTTTTGATCAGTAATGCTAATTAATTCAACCGGTGTCTTGACCGCTTGATCGTCTCGGCCGACCTTGGTCGGAACAATTCGATAAATACCATGCTTGCCGCGAGATTGGCCACAATCAGCTGTAATATACTCAGTGATGGTGGCCGAAGAATCCTTATTTAATTGAATATTAGTTTTAAAATCCTTAATATACCACCCATTAACCGACTGGCGCGCCAAAACTAAACTGGGCTGCAATAATAACCAGGCTATAATCGCATAAACTAATTTTTTCATCATAGCTGGTTTTATTATCTAACCTGATCAACTAAACCACCAATATAACGAGCTTCATAAATAGTCTTT
Organism: bacterium; assembly: GCA_029570385.1. Taxonomy (GTDB): domain Bacteria; phylum Patescibacteriota; class Patescibacteriia; order Patescibacteriales; family Patescibacteriaceae; genus UBA1359. The sequence goes on from JAKPXD010000009.1 coordinate 51,033, forward strand.
CCATTATATTCTATGCGCTCTTGGCCAGAAAAATTATTAACCTCACCGCGATATTCATTGCTGTACCGATAATCACCATCAACTAATTCCAGCGGCCCGCGATATGGGTGATCCTTGGGAGGCAATGATAACGCTTTTTGTAAAACACTATAAACACTATTGATATCGCCGGCTTCTTCAGCGACAAAACCATAATAAACCATCATATAGACTGGCGCGCCTTGATAAAAAACCACTTCCCGACCGCCATAAGGCTCACCGCCAAAATAATTATCATGATATTTAAAATTGTCATCTTCAAAAACTAAAGTGGTTGATCCATCTTCTTCTTTGATTTTAATAGACTCATCACCGCTGGCGTAAGTTGACTGCTTGGCTTTCACTAAAAAGCAGCAAAGCTCATTGAGGTTAATCATATAATTATTATTTAATTAAACCGATTAATATATTTTATTTTTAGAAAAATTATTAATGGTCAATAATGTCCCCTCAAATAAATTATCTGGCAAATTGTTTAAATCAAACCATCGCCATTCCTCGCATTTATCTGGCTCCATCACAATCACTTCTCCGCCGTTATAAATACCCCTAACCCCTATATTCAAATAATGCTTCCCGTCACTTTGAAGATATCTTAACTCATCGGCCACTGAAATAATTTCAAATTTATCAATATCAAGGTTAGTTTCTTCTTTTGTCTCTCTTTTAGCAGTTTCAAATATCGTTTCACCCATTTCTAAATGACCACCGGGAAAAGACCACTCTCCCGAACCATGTGAGCCCTTTCTTAAACCTAGCAATACTAACCCCTCGGCATTTTGGATCATCACGCCAATACCGACTTTGGGGTATTTCTTGTCTTCAAAAGATATAATCTGGATTCCCTTGTCTTCAATTTCTTGACGACTCCACCATAAATCAGACAATTTAAATTTACGGACATAAGTCACTATTTTTTCTAACACCCGGCCGGTGAATCGCCGACTAACCGGATCAACTGATGTCCATTCCTCCAATACCAAAATGTCGCCCGGTTCCACTTCAAAATCATTAAGCCTTAATTCATACTTCTTCTTACCATCAACAATATCTTGAAAATAATCGGGTAAAACTTTTTTAATTATTCTTTGAGACATATTGATTGTAATATTATATTATCTGAGTGTCCAACCGCCATCAACGACAATGACCTGACCGGTTATATAGCTTGATAAATCAGATGCTAAAAAAACAACAGCACCAGCAATATCTTCCGCCTGTCCCATTCGAGCAAGTGGAATCATTGATATTGTCTGTTTTTTGATATTTTCATCTGGGTTATTGGCGCCAGGAGTTTCAATAGAGCCTGGCGCAACTGCGTTGACTCTAATTTTTCTATCAGCTACTTCTAACGCAAGAGCTCTAATCATGCTGTTTACCGCCCCCTTTGAAGCGCAATAATGAGTAAGGCTATTAAAGCCCACCAAAGATGCAATGGAAGAAATATTGATTATACTTCCTCCGTTGGACATTATTTCTAAAGATTTTTGAGAACATAAAAAAACACTCTTTAAATTTACCGACAATACCCTATCCCAATCATTCTCTGTTATTTCTGTAAAAGATTTAAATGGATAAATTCCGGCATTGTTTACTAAAATATCAAGTCCACCAAAAAATTCTTTGGTTTTATTAATCATATTGTCAACTTGATCTTTTTGTGAAACATCACATTTCACCGCTAATACTTTCACTCCCAGTAATGTGATTTCGGCTTCAACGTTTTTTAGCGCGGCATCATCAATATCGGAAATAACCACACTGCAACCTTGTTTTGCTAAAGCCAGCGCGATTCCTCTACCAATTCCTTTACTAGCCCCAGTCACTAGGGCAATTTTACTTTTTAATAACATAAATTTATGTTAATTTATTTATAAATTACTTTATTCATATCTATTTCCGTCCCCACTATAACATTTTTTCATAACTCCCCTAAATGACTCATTTAAATCAATACTTAAAGAGTTTGCCAGACAAATTACTATAAAAATAATATCTCCTAATTCATCTGACAATTCCCGTTTTTCTTCTTCTGATTTTTTCTGTTTGGGTCCATAAATATGATTTACTGCTCTAACTAACTCTCCTACTTCCTCCATGAGACGAGCAAGAATTTCGTGTAGGGGAAAACCCAATTTTATATTGTTTTACCCAATCATCTACTTGTTGTAATTGCCTTATATTTATTATTTTAATAAAACTGTTTAGTTTTTTAAATAGTTCAAAACTAAAAACACCATCTAAATCATCATAAATTCCTATTAAAAATGCAATGGGTAATTCTTCTTCACTATATTCTAATTTTGGCAAAAAGTAAAACAAAAAGACGTCTTAATAAATAAACGTCTTTCGATTTAATATATGATTCTCGACGCAACTCGGTCACTCAAAACATACATCTTGGCTCCGCGAATCGGTCTTGAACCCACCAACTAGCGACTTATAGGGGGTTTTAAAGATTTTTCTAAAGATAAAATAACGGGAGTCGGACGGACTTTTAAAGATAAAAGGGGGGCCTATAAAAAGAGAGAGAGATTAAAATTTGGGGTAAAATAAAACGTATTATTAGATATATTGACAAATTCTGTCATAAATGCTATAAAAAACAATCGCACCTAAAAATACAAACAGGGAGGCTATTATGGCCAACATTTTAGTGGTCCACGGGCATCAAAACCAAGGTTGGAATCTTAGTTATGATGCCGAAGCTCGTTGCCGTAAGGCAATAGAGCTAATTCGATCGGACCAACCGTTTGATCGAATTATTTGTTCGGGAGGTCTATTCTCTCCTGAACAACAAGGCGTAACCATCGCTGCGGCGATGGCTCAACGCATTAGAGAGGAAATAGTCAATATAGATATTGAAGAGGAAGGCGAAAGTCTAACCACCATTGATAACTGCGAAAAAGTTATTCAAATGGTCGGCAAAGACAATAACTTTTTCGTGATATCCTCCGACTATCACGCCCTCCGCACAATGGTCATCTGGGACTTGGCTGGCAAAAAAATCAAATTCGTGTCAGCCCTCGGCCGAAAAACTGTCAAAAAATATATAGTAGAAGTGATCGGCATAGCCGTCGCTATCTGCTGGGGTTTGGGCTTGAAGTGGCCGGAAATGTATTTCCGGCAAAAAGCTCGTCAAGCCTAACCCCCCAACAAAAAAACTATAAGCCCGATGAAAAATCATTCCGGGCTTTTATTTTTGCTTGTTTAAAAAATTTGTAATTATTAACAACCCTCTTATTTGTAGAGATCGAAACATCATCTAACGAAAACCTCTTTAGCGGAACCAATCCTCTTCCAGTATATTCCAGTGTTCTATACAAATAACCGAGCAATGATCCAGTATAACGAAATCGGCGAATACAGATATCAATATATTTATCTATCAAATTATCATAACCATTCCAAACAGACAAATACTTGTGGCATTCAATCTATCTATAATTAATGCTTTTCCACATATCTGACATGTATGTTTTTGTGGGGTGAACAGCAACTGCAATCCTTGTATAACAACCAGGCTCTATTTTAAAACCGCGCTTTTTACACTGAGCATCCCACCATTTTCTTCTTAACAGGCCATTATCAGTTTTCCCAGTAACCACCCATTTCGCGTCACCATTAGTAGAACGATCAAAAAACCCACTTATAGTTGGGGCACTCAACGATAAACTTGGTATATTTTCTAAAATTCAGGAGCCAAAACCTGGAAGAATCTTCTGATATATAATTTAAAACAAGTTATGTTAACTTTATCTTTATTTTTTAGCTAAGAATCAAAGCAAAAAACATCCCTTTAGGGATGCTTTTTGCTCAAAACACTAATTTTGAAGAAACCGGACGTGTGTCG
>JAKPXD010000016.1 GCA_029570385.1 bacterium
TCATATAGTGATTATATCAGTCAGTCACAGATTAGCCAAAAAAAAACAACTTCCCCGGCAAGGGAAGCTTTTTAGTACGCCCAGCAGGGCTCGAACCTGCGACCGTTTGCTTAAGAGGCAACTGCTCTACCAACTGAGCTATGGGCGCATAATCATTATTTTTCTGGTGGCGGGGGTGGGAATTGAACCCACGACCTTGGCGTTATGAGTGCCACGCTCTAACCAACTGAGCTACCCAGCCCGGGCCATCAGCGCTCCCGTCAGGATTCGAACCCAAAATACTTGGTCCGAAGCCAAGCGTGATATCCATTTCACCACGGGAGCCAATTCGGATTTTAACCGATATTTTTTTAAAAAGCAATTCTTAGCGTTTATTTTTTAGAGCGTCTTTTAGAGCCTTACCGGTTTTGAATTTAGCCACCGTTACTTCTGGAATATTAATTCTTTCTTGTGGTTTTTGCGGATTGACGCCGCCGCGAGCGTGGCGTTTTTTGGGGATAAAACTACCGAAACCGACCAAAGTTACCGTGTTGCCGGATTGCAGTTCATTAATTGTTATCTCCAGTAATGAGTCAATGGTTTGCTCAATCTGTTTTTTGTTAACATTAATCTTTTCAGCAATTTTTTCAATCAAACGGACTTTGTTTATTTTGTCTTGGTTCATACTCTATTGATTAATCATCAAATTAGCTATTGACAGGCCGAAGAAAATTACTAACAGAACGATGGTCCCAATAAATAAAGTTTTTTCAATACCTCGTTTGGTGCGATAAATATCACCGCTGCCGCCAAATAAGCTGGACATGCTAGATCCGCGATTCTGCATTAAGATAACCAGAATAAGCAAGATAGAAACGATAATTTGTCCAATATTAAGCCATCTCATAATTTGGGTTTATGAACGCGCTTGTTCAATAATTTCCGCTAAAATTTCTGGGTGATTAGCCGCTAAATCAGCTAAACTCTTGCGATTTAACGCAATATTGGCTTTTTTCAATAAAGCCATCAGACGAGAATAAGATAAATTATGCTGCTTAGCAAAAGCGCCAATTTTAATTTGCCACAAAGCTCGAAAATCAGCTTTCTTTTTGCGGCGATCACAATAAGCATTGACGCCAGCCTTAGTCGCCGCCGCGCTGGCTAAGTTGATTAAATTCTTACGGCCCCAGCGAAAACCTTTCACTTTGGATAGTAGGCTAGCGCGACGTTTGGTATGAGAAGTTCCTCGTTTAACTCTAGTCATATTGGTAGTTTAAGAGAACCTGCCTAGCGATAGGGCAAAAGATTCTGAATATTTTTTTTATCAGCTGAGGCAATCGTCAGATCGCGCCGTTTGATACGGCCAGTCTTGCCGTCTTCGCGGGCATTAAAATGATCCTGCCCAGCTTTGCGGCGCATAAGTTTGCCGGTCTTGGTTAGGGATACCCGTTTAGCAGCGGCCTGGTAGGTCTTGAGTTTCGGCATATTTTAGAATAATAAAAATAGGTTTTTACACCTAATTTCAGTCAATAATTGAAATAATCGGCTATTTTTTATTTACCACTACCATACTAAATCTTCCATTCAGCTTTGTCAAGGGTTCCTCAATAGATAATGGGTTTTCCATCAATCCTTCAAGCTGTTTAAAATAGCGGTCTAATGTTTCTTCGGCCTTTTCCGGATGTTGTCTTTCTCGTCCTCTAATGGTGACGGTTATTTTTAATTTATTGCCTTTATTTAGAAATTTTTGGCCCTGGTCGACGCGAGTATTAAAATCATGGTCACCAATGCGGATTGATAAACGAACCTCTTTCATGTCAATTTTTTTCTGTTTGGCCTTCTGATGCTGCAGCTTTTTTTCCACATGATAGCGGAATTGGCCATAATCTAGAATTTTGGTAACCGGTGGGTTGTTATTAGGATTAACCTCAACTAAATCTAATTCCGCCGCCTCTGCTAGACGGATAGCTTCGCTAGTCGGGATAACTCCTAACGATTGGCCGTTTTCGTCAATAACAAAAACTTCCGGCAAAGTAATCTGGTAATTAGTGCGGAATTTTTTTTCTTCTTTTGGTTTTGGTTTGCGAAAAGTTCGCCGCATGGCTGGTAATTATAATTGATTAGAGTTGATAGTGTGAGCGGGTAACGGGAATCGAACCCGTATCTCTACCATGGCAAGGTAATGTAATAGCCATTATACGATACCCGCAATATTATTGTTGAAAAGCGTGCCGCGAGAGGGACTCGAACCCTCACGATGTTTTAAGATCGTCGGATTTTAAGTCCGATGCGTCTACCAGTTCCGCCATCGCGGCCAATCTGTTAATCAGTGATAATGTGGAGATGAGGGGAGTTGAACCCCTGTATCACAAGAGGTAACCGACTGTTCTACGAATAATAGTCTAATTTTTGTACACTTTGGAAATGAGAAATTAGACAAAAATTTCCAGAGCGACCCGATTAGATTCTTGTCTTGGTTTCAACCAGGCGGATTGATTCCAAGCCACAGCCTAATAAAATAACACCGACAACTAATTATTAGGCATCATTAGCGTCGATGGTTGCGGCTATTTAAGCGGCAACTGGTGCAAAAGACAACCGGAAGGCTGCTTTCGCCATGATGTTTTTGGCATCTATATTGTTGATTGTTTTAGGTGAAATCAGCACCTATTCGCCCAATCGGACACCGCGATCTCATGAGCGAAACCCAGCATCCCCAACTATATTGCTTGCTTTGTCAAAGTTCGGCGCTTTCTTTCCCAATCGCGCTCTTTAATGGCTTGGCGCTTGTCAAATTTTTTCTTTCCGCGGACTAAAGCAATAGCCAGTTTGAGCAAACTGTCCTTAGTATATAGTTTGAGCGGTACGACTGTCAAGCCCTCGGTTGAGGCTCGGCCGTATAAATGATTGAGTTGTTTTTTATTTAATAGCAGCCGACGATTACGGGTCGGATTATAGTCGCCAATAGCGCCAGCTAGACGATAAAGACTGATATGGGCATTTATTAAATAGGCTTGCGGTTGGCCATGTTGGCCGCTGCGGAAAAGGATATGGCTGCCCTTTAAACTAACCTGTCCAGCTTTGGCTGCCTTAACTTCGTAGCCGGTTAACACTAATCCTGCCTCGTAATTTTCCAGGATTTCATAATCATAGCTGGCTCGTTTATTAACGGCGACAACAGGCATAATTTATTTGGTCGGCTTTTTGGCGGTTGTAGTTCGGCGTTTGGCCACTGATTTTTTGGCAGTATTCTTGGTGGCGGTTACTGGTTTTTTTTCTTCAACTGGTGCTTCATTGATAATATTCCAGCCACGCAGCGCTCGAACCGTTTTGTTGCTGACTAGGGCGTTAGCTAAATATTCCTTGTAACCCGGAGTCGACAGCCGTTTAAGAATCTCTTGGTTGTCTTGGTAATGTTTTTTGAGTTGCTCCAATTCTTGATCAACTTCTTCAGCCGTTATGGTAATTTTTTCTAATCTAGCTACTTCGTTGACAATTAGAGCAGTTTTAACACGTTTGATTGCCTGAGGTAAGATTTCCAGAACAAATTGTTCCTTGGTTTTTTTAAGATTATTGAGATAATCTTTAAGATTGCCGCCGTTTTGGTTTAGGTTGTGCTGTAATTCATCCAGCATAACTTCGGTTTCACGATTGATTAAAGTTTCCGGTAATTCCTCAATAGTGGCTAGTTTAATCAATTTTTCAAACATTTCTGCTTCTGCCTGGTGGTCAAGCTGCTTTTTTTGTTCAGCCGCCAAGCTTTCAGCGATATTTTTTTTGAGATCGCTTAGTTTTTCAAAACCAAAACTCTTGGCCAACTGGTCGTCTAGCTCGGGCAAGCGGCGATGCATTACTTCAGTAATAACCACCTTGAAGTCAACTAGCTTGCCAGCCAGTGTTTTTTGGTAATGATTAGCTGGATAATTGATTTGAAATTTTAATTCTTGGCCGATATTGGCTCCGAGCAGCTGCCGATCAAAACCAGGCACTAGATAGTCTTTACCTAAAATAATATTAACGCCATGACCTTGACCGCCTTCAACCGGAACTTTATCTACTGAAATATGGATATCAGCAATTACCAAATCACCCATTTTGACCGGCTCCAAACTGGGGGTTTTTTGGACGTTAGCTTCCCGCAATTGGTCTAGTGTCCGGTTAATTTGCGTTTCGGGAATTTTTGGTGCCTTTTGTTTAATATTAAGCTCCTTATATTGGTTAATGACGGTTTTGGGCAGCAAGGTTAGCTTAATTTTATATTCTAGCGGATTACCCGGGGCTAGTTTAGTGATATCTACTTGCGGCTGACCGACGACCATTTTTTCGTCAGCGCCTTTTTTGATCGCCTCATCAATTGTTCGATTAATGGCGACTCGGGCCGCTTCTTCTAAAATGGTCATTTCGCCAACCTTAGCTTTAATTAAATTATATGGCGCTTTGCCGTTGCGGAAGCCGGGGATTTTAATTTCGCTGGCAATGCGGCGAGCGCCCTCTAAAATATAGGGCTGGAATTCTTCGGTCGACAACTCAACTGTTAATTTTAGTTGGGATTTTTTTTCTTGGACATTAACTTGCATATTGATAAATTATTTATATATTTATTTTTTTTTATAGCTAAAAACCAACCTAAGTCTTGGTGGTCAAGGTAGTGAAGTTAGTTTAACAAGCTTTTGCTAAGTTGGCAACTTAATTATAAAGATAAGTCTACATTAATCTTGACTTTTCTCGTTTTTTTTGCTATACTGCTGGCAGTTGCTGGTGAAAAAAAATAAACCAAGCCAACAAAAAACAAAAAAATATGTACAAATCAACTCCACTTCCACTCCTTCATGATTATTTTTTAAATTATCAATTAACTCACAAAAAAGCGATGGCCAGAAAGAAAACCAGCCTTGAGGCGGTTCTTAATTTGGCCATCGTTTTTTTAGTGGTTATTTTTTGCGCTCAGCTGTTAAGCGCTTGGCGTTTTGAGGCTGATGCCCATGATTTAGTCGGTCGGGCGCAGCAGTTATTGTCAGTGCCAGCCGCCTTAGCCGCCGAACCGGTTAATATTGCTGAAGTGACTCCTTATACAACTAACCTAATTCTAAAATCCGGGCAAGAGGCCACTATTAATTTAAGTTTTGTTAATCGCGGGCAGACTGTTTGGCCAGCCGGACAAACAACTTTAGAGACTGGACCATTTTTAAAAACTGCTTCCAAAGTCCAGCATGCTAGCTGGGTGTCTTTTTTTAAGGTTTTAAGCTTGTCTAAGAATGTTAAGCCGGGCGAAAAAATTGTAATTAGTTTTAAGATTGCCGGGCCAGAGGCTAAATATGTCGGTGTGGTGCAGGAGAATTTTCAATTAGTTTATAATCAGCAACCGATTAAGAATAGTTTGGCTCGTGTTTTTATTGATGCTAATCAGGTTAAACCAACTTTTGCCGTTAATTCTAGTAATAGCAGTTTGACCACTCCGGCAGTCAAGGCTGCCGTAACCAGCCCAGTTGTTAAGGTTCAGTATATTACCGGTTATGATAAGTTAGGACAAGTGGTTAAAGTGGCTAAAGGACAGTATGTGCCTGGTATTTCTTTAACTAAACCATCGGCGGCGGCGATTGCTGCTGAGAAGGCTCGTTTAGCCGCTGTTGCTAGCCAGCCCAAAACTGCGCCAGTTGTGCCAGCCACTCCGGTCGCTGACGATGTCTTTTGTATTGCTTTATCCGCGGCTGAGCGGGCAGTTTCGCCACGCTGTCAAACCAGTAACAACGAGAGCTCAGCGGTTAATGGTCTGGTTAATTATGCCAGAAAATTAAGTCAACAACCATTAATTAGAGTTGGTTTATTTAATAGTAATCAATCGCAGAGAATTACCAGTGAACAGTCTTTTGATATTTGGGCAGCTGACAATTTATTAGTCAGTGCTGTGCCGGCTAACACTATTGTCTCGGTTAATTATTCTCGAGATAATCGTCAATATAATATTTCTGTCGGCAACAATAATTATCAAACTGCTAATTATTTAAGGTTTGTTAGTCGGTCTGATAATGATGGCTTTTTTCAACTGATGGATTATCGTAATAATCCTAACTGGAGCGCTAGTTTTAATGACAATAAGTTTCGTCGCGTCTTAGAATATCGTTATACGCCCAAAACCGATAAGATTTGGCTGATTAATGAATTACCGATTGATAGCTATTTGAAAGGTTTGGCGGAAACTAGTAATGCTTCACCAGTGGAATTTCAGAAAGTTTTAGCTACTGCTGCTCGCACTTATGTCTTATATCACTATTATCGCGGCATTGATTTTAACCTCCCTGGCGCTTCCACCAAGCATGCTGATGAATATTTTCATGTTGATGCTACTTATGATCAGGTTTATCGCGGTTATAATTCAGAAATCCGTATGCCGCGCTTGGCTCAAGCGGTTGATGAAACAGCTGGCGCTATCGTGACTTATAATAATGAGTTGGCTATTACTCCATATTTTTCGCGCAGTGATGGTCGAACCCGCAGCTGGAATGAGGTTTGGGGCGGCGGCGAAAAAGCTTGGTTGCAATCAGTGGTTGTGCCAGAAGATAGTGGTAAAACGCTGTTTGGCCATGGTGTTGGCATGAGCGCTCAAGGCGCCTTATTAATGATTGTTGATAGCCACCAGACTTGGCAAGAGGTATTGGCTTATTTTTATCAAGGAACAAACCTACAACAAGCTTATTAATAATTAATCATAAACAACTAACCGGCTCCCAGGTATCAGGCAAAAAGACATTGATTCCCGGGGGTCGGTTTTTGTTTTGGTGCTTATTTGTGTTATTATAGTAATAATAATTTTTATTTTTAATATATGAGTAAGCGATCAGCAATTCGTCGCGATTATCTTTTAGCGCAAGAAGTAATTATTAGTCCAGGTCGGGCGGCGCGACCAAAAAATCATAAAGCCACCAAACCTAAAATTGATCAGCGCGTGGCCACTAGTTGTTTTTTTTGTCCGGAAAAGTTGGATTATAATAATGTTATTGAATTATTGCCGCCTAATTCAGCTAAGAAATGGCAGGTAGCGGCTATTAATAATATTTATCCGGCAGTGGAGATGGATAATCAGCAGGCTCTAGGTAAGCAAGAAGTTATAATTGATACGCCACGCCATGAACAATCATTGGCAGATGTGACTATTGACGAATTAGCTATGGTGTTAAAAATGTATGCTCAGCGGACCATTGCGCTGAGTAAACAGCCGCCATTAGATTATATTCTTTGTTTTAAGAATTATGGCCATGACGCTGGGGCTTCGCTGGAACACTCTCACTCACAAGTTTTTGCTACCAAGATATTGCCGCTGGCTATTCGCGCCGAATTATCAGCCGCCCGGCGCTATCGTCGGCGGACCGGTCATTGCCCGTATTGCGATATGATTGCCAAAGAAGTTATGGCAGCTGAACGCTTAATTTGGCAAGATCATAATGTGGCAGTCATTGCTCCGTATGCCAGTCGCTTTCCGTATGAGGCCTGGATATTCCCTAAGCGGCATCAAGACAATATCGGCCAAGCTAGCCAGGTGGAGCTTCGGTCTTTGGCCAGTGGTCTTAGTTTGATTCTAAAGCAGCTACAAACTTTAGGAATGGCTTATAATATTTGTTTGCACCAAGTAATCTCGGCCACTGATCAACATTTTGTTATTAAGGTTCAGCCGCGCGGTAATATTTGGGCTGGAGTTGAGATTGGTTCGGGATTAATAGTTAATTCAATGCCGCCAGAAGAGGCTACTGTTTTTTATCGGTCAAATTTGAGTAATATTTAGGCAGAGCAGCGAATAACCAGTATTTTAGGACTCTTGACAGTCATGGTAAAATCATTTATCATTACAGATACTTGTTTAACTATTGTTAGATAAGTATTTTTAATAATCCATTTTTTGGTTGAACATTAACAATAGCAGACGATTTTAGCGCTAACAGGCGCTAATTCAAAAACTATTCTTTATAAGAGAGCTAAACATTCTCTTCAATATTAATTGAGAGTTTGATCCTGGCTCAGGATGAACGCTGGCGGCGTGTCTAAGGCATGCAAGTCGAATGGTCTGGTTTCCAGGCCATGGCAAACGGGAGAGTAACACATTGGTAATTTACCCCAAAGACGAGAATAATCCAGAGA
>JAKPXD010000028.1 GCA_029570385.1 bacterium
CATTATGGACTTGGCAACTACCACTGCATTCAACAGCTCCGATAATTTGATTACAGTTCATGTAGCCATACGAAGATGGATTGGTTGAGACAACGCCATCTTGATCAACACAACCACTATAATTATTACCACTATAAGAACAAGAATTAGAGATTTTTCCGGCTTCTCGCGGACCCATGCCTGGCAAATAGCAATTTTGACTGATTGATTCTAAACCAGAACCAGCCAAAGGACCATAACTAACTGAATTATCAAGCGGGTTATGATTGATTTTAACCTGAGTTAAATCGCTTATTTGATCGCCATCAACATCTAAATCACTCCCCGATGACCAATAGCCAACCGGATTAGCATTAGAGGTCAAGGTATTTAAAGCTAAATAACGAATATGGTAATCTTTATCATTAGTACTTGTGCCATAACCCCAACCGGGCTTAAGAGTGGAGTAACGCATCAAAGTATTGAAAGTTATTTTAACCGGATCGCCCAAACTCTCATTATTGCCTACGCCCCAAGATTGATCGCCAACCGGCAAAACCGATTGAATGATTGGAGCGATATCATCAAGTAAAGGACTTACATAAAATCGCCAAGCAAAATCATCGCCATAATCATTATTGGCAGCATAAGTAAAAACATTATTCGTTAAATAAGCATTAGCTAAATAATAACTGCTTTTTTGTGATTGGCCATTACCGGTTCCTTTTGGACCCTCGGCGTTGCCAACTAAAACATTTTGATTATTGTAGGCCTTATTAAAATTGCCATTAAAAGAATTGCCAGCCAAATCTACAACTCCATCAAAATTATTAGCTTTAGGGTAATAAAGATTGGTAATAACGGCATCATTTCCTTCTCCTACAGTTACTGATATTTTACAGCGTCCACCATCTTGACTGGTAGCGTTTCCACCCCAACTGGAACACCAAGCAGGATTAGAGCCGTCAGTAGTATACTTTAGGGTTGCCGGCTTAACTTCTACCGTAAATCTGACAGCTGATAATGTAGTTGAATTGGGATCAAACCAACAATAGATTTTTTTACCGCAAGAATTTTCACCACATTCTTGGATACCGGTAATTTCTACAGTTTTATATTGATTAGTCAAAACCAAATTAAAGGGAATATTAACTTCGGCTTGGCCTTCTGCTAACAAAGCTTTAACAGTAAAATTATTTTCAATATTAATCGGATTAATAGCTTCGGTAAAAGTAATTCTAAAAATATGATTATTATAAGCATCGGGACGACTATTGACTATTCTACCCATAACACGATCGGTTCCTGCTAAAGAAGAAGCAGAAAAACTTAAACCATTATTAGTTGAAGCACCAGTTTGTAAGGCAATATTATTATTTCCGGCAACTCGAGCAGAAAGATTAACCTTACTAGTATTATCCCCGGCAGTAGCTGTCACCAAGGGATTGTTAGCGTTAATCGCTTCTATTATCCTTGTTTGGTTAGTATCGCTAATAGTAAAATAATTTTTATTGGTTCTGGTGCCATCAGTATTAGAAATGATTTTAGTCAAAGTATTACCATAACCGACTGCCGAATCAACAAAGACGAAGTCATAGCTTCTATCGGGAGTAGAGGTGGAAAAAATAGAAAAAGCCGAACCGGAAACTGCCGGACTAACAGAGAAAGTAAAAGATGAACCGGCAACAAAACGACCGGTGGCGGTAATAGAAAATCCGACATCAGTATTAATGACATTGCCTGATTCGCTAATCGGCCAACTTGCCTTGCTTAAACCTAAAGTTGCGTGATTAGAAAAAGTCGCTTGACTTGCGTCATTATTAATAGTCAAGGTTATATTTGTAGTTTGATTACCGATAACATTAAAGCCGGATTGTGTCTCAAAAAAGGCCTTAAAAGCTGTCGGCAAATCACCGGTCACTGAAGCGATTTCTATTTTTAAAGCTTGCCCCTTAAAATAATTATTATTAATAGCTACCGGTTTTTCTTTTACAACCTGAGAACTATTAAAAGTTAAAACCGAATTACCGGCAGTAGCTGGCGAGGTTTCTTGATAGGTGTCGGCGGTATTATCGGGCCAGGGATACATATCTGTTTTTGCAACTTCCGGCGGAGTTAAGTCAACTTTGCCATTGGTCTTAAAAGACCAAGAATAATTATTATAACGCAAACCGGAAAAAATAGAATTATCACCATCCCTAAACTTAATCGCATTTTTCAAAGTGACGCCAAAAATCCTAATCTGGCTGTCCTTTAATCCCAAAAATTTATTGGGAGTAAAAACAAATGTCCTGCCATCACTGGAAGTAGCTACCTTAATTGAATCAAAAGCCGAGGCAGTAAAATCACCTTCGGTTAAGCAAGAACGATTATCCTCGCTTAATTGGCAAATATCTATGGCTATTGTTTTAGCCGTATCGCACAATCCATTAGCTCCTAAATTACAAACAGAAGTTGGGTTAATTGGTTGCTTAAAGGTGACAATAATAGAAGTATCAATCGGGATATTGGTAGCATTCGGCGCAGGATAAACGCTTTCAATCGGCCCCGCTCCAATAGCAGAACGGCCAAAATCATCGCGACCGCCCCAGCCATCACCACCACCGGCTCCGCCTCC
>JAKPXD010000002.1 GCA_029570385.1 bacterium
CTCCAAGCCGCCAAGTTGATGGTTAAAAAATCAGGCCGATAATGACGATAATAGCTCACCGCCTGATCAATTAGTTGATGACTGGCAGCTAAAACCTGTTCATTATAATCATTATTAAGCGGTGTGGCTATAACCCGATATTCAATTTCCGGATCTTGTCGTCCGCCAGCCAAGCACTCCACGACTAGTGGCAATTTTTCAGTTTCAGTAAAATAGGCCTGCCGACGACCGGCCGACGACAACAATTCAGCTAAACCAGATTGGTCAGCTACTCCACCCAAGCCAGGAACCAAGCTGCTATCCTGACCGCTGCCAATCTGGCAATAAGCTTCTTTGGCTGAACCATTGCGTATCAACGGCGTTGCCAAAACTGCCAACGGATATTGTTGCAGGTAATCACTCAAGTTCGGCAATGCTAAATTAGTCAATAAATTACCTGGTCCCGGCGGAGCTACGCCCCAGCCGTCTAGCAAAACTAAGACTACTGAACTAGCTGCAGAATCATTATTTATTTTATCAGTTTGAACAGGCATAGCCGCCTAAAAATTGCCAGCTAATTGCAGCTCAATTTCCATTAAACGGTTATACTTAGCTAATCGCTCGCCACGGGCAGTTGACCCGGTTTTAATATAATTAGCGCCGACAGCGACGGCTAAATCAGCAATAAAATCATCGGTTGTTTCACCGCTGCGATGAGATATCATAATCTTGTAATTATTCTGTTGAGCAACTTTAATACACTCTATGGTTTCAGTCACTGTTCCCACCTGATTAAGTTTGATTAAAATCGCATTAGCTGCTTGACTGGCAATTCCTTGCCGCAATCTTGCAGTCTGAGTCACGAATAAGTCATCACCAATTAATAACATCCGGTCGCCCAATTCGGCTGTCAAATTTTGCCAACCCGACCAATCATCCTCAGCCAAACCATCTTCAATAGAGATAATCGGATATTTTTCCGACCATTCTCGATATTTAGCCAGCAATTCCGCTGAAGTAAACTGCCACTTATCTAATGAAAAAGTATAATAGCCAGTGGCTTCATCATATAATTCTGACGAACCAACATCTAAACCAAAACCAACTTGTTCTTTTGGCTGATAACCAGCCCGCGACATCGCTTGAACAATCATTTCCATTACCTGCTCACTATATTCCATCTTGGGGGCATAACCACCCTCATTGCCAAGATTAGTGGCTAAACCAGCCTCTTGCAAAACCTTACCAAGAGCATGAAAAACTTCAGCGCCTAGACGAATTTTCTCGGCTACTGTGCTATTAATTAATGGCAAAATCATGAATTCTTGAAAATCAACATTGGTATCCGCATGCTGGCCGCCATTAAAAATATTAAAACTTGGTGTTGGTAAACGATAATTATCGGTCGCGAAATCATAAATACTGGCTAGATAAGCATATAGTTCTTGACCGGTAGCCATGGCGCCGGCACGAGCGCAGGCCATTGATACCGCTAAAATAGCATTGGCTCCCAATTTTTCTTTATTAGCGGTGCCATCCAAATCAATCATTATCCGATCAATTTCCGGAAGATCAATGATTTCCTGACCAATTATTTTTGGCGCAATAACATCCTTAACATTAGCCACCGCTTGTAAAACTCCTTTACCGCCATAACGATTTTTATCACCATCACGCAATTCATGGGCTTCATGAACACCTGTCGAGGCTCCTGACGGCACACTGGCCTTAGCGACTAAGCCATTATCCAGGGTTACTTTAGCTTCAACCGTGGGGTTGCCGCGCGAATCTAGAATTTCCCGAGCGGTCAATTGAACAATTTTAGCCATACAGTTTTTCTATAATAAAAATTAAATAATGTTTTTTAAACCCGGCATCGGCTCACCGCCTAAAAATGCCAACATCGCCCCGCCGGCCGTTGATACCCAGTCAATATAACCAGCCATCTGAGTCATTTGTAGCGCCGCCACAGTTTCACCGCCACCAACTAATCCAAAAGCAGCGCCGCGCGACTGCCAAGCAATTTCTCTAGCTATAAACAAAGTGCCATTTTTATAATGCTCATTTTCAAACTGGCCAAGCGGTCCATTCCAAACAATAGTTTTACCCGTCTTAATCTGCCGACTAAATTCTTGTATAGTCGCCGGACCGATATCTAAAATTCTGTCCTGATCGCCAACTTGATTGATTAATCGCAAAACTGGCTGACTAGACGAATCGGCCACAATAACATCAATTGGTAAAACTAATTTTTTGCCTAGTTCTTTTATTAAACGCCGCGCTAAATCAATGCTTTCCTTGTCAACTAAAGATTGGCCGACCTGATAACCTTGAGCCGCTAAAAAATTATTAGCTAAACCACCGCCAAGTAAAACCTTGGAAGCCTTACGGCCTAAGCGACGGATTAAGTGAACTTTACTGCCAACCTTGGCGCCGCCCAAAACGACAATCAATGGCTGTTTTGGATTGAGCGCTTTAGATAAATTAACAACTTCTTGTTCCAACAAAATCCCAGCAAAGCTTGGTAAGAAATCCTTAATGGCAGCCACTGAGGCCTGTTGGCGATGACTAACTGCAAAGGCATCATTGACATAAAAATCAGCTAAGCTAGCCAACTCTTTGGCAAAGTCACGATTATTTTCTAACTCGCCGGGCCAAAAACGTAAATTATCTAAAACAATAACATTCTCAGTAGCTCGGCTAATTTTCTGCCGCAAAACTGCCAAATTTTGCCCAGGCAAAAATTTAACTGGCCGATCTAAAAGCTGAGCTAATCTAGCAGCAATCGGCTTAATAGTTAGCGCCGTCTTAGCGCCAACTATCAGCTTGCCTTTAACTAGCGGCTCGCCTAAATGGCTAGCGATGATTATTTTAGCTCCATGGTCTAATAATGCCTTAATTGATGGTAATGCTGCCCTAATCTTATAATCTTCAACGATCTCCTGACCGTTGAGCGGAACATTTAAATCGAGACGCAAAAAAACTTGGCGGCCCGATAAATTTGGCATGGCGGAAATAGTGCGACTGAACATATTTTTAAAATTGACAATTTAATTGACGATTTTGACCGGCGCGCTGAACAATTAAGCTCGCCCGATTGCCAGTCTTGTAGCCTTGTAAAATTTCATTGATAGCGATCTGACCATCAAGATTAATCTCGTCAATACTTAAAATTATATCACCAGCCTTAAGACCAGCCTTATCCGCTGAGCTGCCAGCAGTCACCTGATTGACCAACAGGCCGCTCCTTTCAGTGGAAGAACGATTCAAATCAAAATACTCAATTCCTAAAACAACCCGCTTGAAATTACCCATGGACAATAAACTATTAAGTCCAGATTTAATATAATTGGCTGGAATAATCTTTCCTTGACTATCAACTAAACCAAACAGATCGCCTTGACCGTTAAAAATAGCTGAGCTAGGCCAAACGCTAGAGAATGTCCAGCGATACCACAAAATATCGCTGCTAATAATATTATTATTTTGATCAGTTGTTACTCGCTCTAACCACACAGCTTTAAGACCGCCCAAATTATCTAAATTATACATTAATTGCCCTGGCCGACTCCAACCGACTTCACCTAATTTAACGGGTGATAAATTAGCTGCCCCAGCTAAATGATAGAAAAATAAACCGGTCAATGGATCGCTAGTTTTTTGATCAATTTTATAAACCTTGCGGTTACCGGCGACCACTGCTAAATCTGACCAGTTATCCAAATCAGCCGAACTAACCACCCAGCCATCGCTAGTTGCCACCCAACCGCCAGCTAGCGGTTGATTGAGATTATACAGATTATCCTGTTTGATCGGCGCCGAGGTGATGCGATCCGCTTGACGGAAAACTTTAACCAAGCTTAATGATAAACTCGGTTGCAAACTAGCTGCTTCATTATACTCAATAGCCGCTGGCCGCTTAGTTGTTGAGCTTTGATTAATCGCCATTGGCCAACCGATAGCGTTTTGCCCCGATAACGTTGCTGAAGTCAATAAATTGGCTTGCTCAATAGCAAAAAAATACTTAACCATCACCAGAGCTAAAATTAAATTAACAACAATGGCCAAAATCCACCAAATTAAGCTAAGAGAAATCTTTTTGCGAATCAAAGTCGAACTCATAAAAATATATATTAAATTAAAACCATTTAGCGGTTAGTAAAACCACCGCTAACAATATTATTAAAATTAAAAACTGATAGCGCAAACGGCGAGCAGTATTAGTTTTTAACAAACTTCCGCGACCAATCTGGCTGACAACATAATAAGCGATTAGTAACAAATAAGCCAAGACTAAGTGGGAGCTAGGTAAAAAGTAAACTGCCAAAAATATCTGGCCACCAATCAGCCACTGCGTTAAAACCACTGGCCAATGAGTTGATAACGGCAAAGCTAATGTTTGATAGTCTAACCATAAAATTAGACCGGACAAAATCAGCCACCATAACCATGACCACCAAATCGGCCAAGCTAAAAAGGCTTGCCAACCATAAAGAGTGGCGGCAGCCAACCAAATAGTTAACAAATTAATAGCATTAACCAGACGCCGCCAAGCTGCCGGTGGCTTTTGTTCCAACCAGGCTGTCCAACCGCGACGCCAATAAGCTAACTGAATGGCTGCGGTGGTTAAAATTAATAATTGCCGAATAAATGAACTATTGACAATGGTTAAAAAACCGCACCAAGCCAACAAATTAAGAGTCGGAATTAACCAAACCATTAATTTATATTTTGGGGAACGGTTACTTAAAGAAAACCAGACAATGGCTAAAAATAAAATTAACCATAGCGCTATGATCCAATATAGATATTGAACCCGCCAATTAATAATCTCAAGACCGATAAAAACGGCTAAACCGCTGAGAATAATTTTTTTGTTGACTGGCGTTATCATCTTTATTTTTTATTTAAAACCATCCAGCGCCCGCAAAGCTTCAACCGGAACAGCAAAAACTATGGTATTAGATTGATCGGAAGAAATATCGTTAATAGATTGCAGTGTTCTTAAATGCAGCGCCCCAGGAATCGCCGACAAGATCTGTGCTGCCTTGGCGACATTTTCTGCTGCCGCCATTTCGCCTTCGGAATTAATAATCACTGCACGCTTTTCTCTTTCCGCCTCTGCTTGTTTAGCAATAGTTCTTTCCATCGTTGGTGGCAAACTGACATCTTTAAGCTCAACATTATTAACTTTCAATCCCCAAGCATCAGTCTCTACATCAACAATTTCCCTAATTCGATCGGCAATCTTCTCTCGGTTGGTTAATAATTCGTCTAAAGTAACTTCGCCAACAATATTACGCATTGTTGTTTGAGCATACTGCGAAATGGCATAATAAAAATTCTCCACTTCAATCACTGCCTTGGCGGCATCAAAAACCTTATAGTACAAAACGGCATTAACTGTAACTGACACATTGTCTTTGGTAATGGCTCGTTGATCAGGCACGTCAACAGCCTTAACCCGCATATCCACTTTTTGAAAACTCTGAAAAACCGGAATAACCAAACGCCAGCCTGGCTCCATAATCTGGCTAAAGCGACCCATAGTAAAAAGCACGCCGCGCTGATACTGATTAATCTGACGCAAACTGGCTAAAAGCAAAGCCACAATAATAACCAAGAAAATAATCCACATAAATATTGTCTTAATTAAATTAACGCCAATAAGAAGCCCCCGAATCGCCACGCTGATAAGCTCTGGCCACTTCTGGCGATATCTGTTTAGTCATTAATAATTGTTCAACTGCCCGATTAAAAGAAATCATGCCTTCACGTGACGAAGTTTGAATAATTGAGGGGATCTGCTCTAATTTCTGACTGCGTAAAAGATTGGCAATGGCCGGAGTATTAAACATAATTTCCCGGACAGCCACTCGCCCCCCAGCCGTAGCTGGCAATAAACGTTGAGAAATAACCGCCCTCAAGCATAATGATAATTTGGTGGCAATTTGGCCTTGTTGATAAGCTGGAAAGGAACTAACAATTCTGGATAACGCCTCGACCGCCGTGCTGGTATGCAAAGTAGAAAAAACTAAGTGGCCGGTTTCCGCCGCAGTCAGCGCCGCCTCCATTGTTTCGTTATCACGCATCTCGCCGACCATGATGACATTAGGATCTTGCCGCAAAACATATTTAAGAGCAACCGCAAAATCATTAGTATCAATACCGATTTCCCGTTGTTCTATCAAACAGCGCTCATTTTTAAAAATATATTCAATCGGTTCCTCAATAGTCACAATTTTCCCCTGCCGCTCACGATTAACAATGCCCAACAGGCTGGCAAGGGTCGTTGACTTGCCAGAACCGCACGCGCCAACTACTAAAACTAAACCATCATTCAAAAAAGCTAATCGTTGTAAATTCTTATCTAAACCAATATCTTCTGGATTAGGAATATCACTAGAGATTAAACGAGCGGTTAAACCAATAACCCCTCGTTGATAATGAAGATTAATTCTAAAGTGGCCACCAGCGATTGCCTGCGATATGTCCAGTTCTTTATTGTCTTCTAACTTTTCAATCAACCGTTCATCTAGAAATCCCTTAACTGCCTTGGCGAGTTGATCAGCGTCAATTATCTCATCGCTAATTTTAATTAATTGTCCGTCAATTCGTAAATATGGACAACTGCCGCCAACCAAATGGACATCAGAGGCTCGACGGGCAATTGCCTGCTCAAAATAAATTTTTAAATCCATAATAGTAACTTTGGGCTTATTATAGCACGGCAAGACAGAAAAGACTACTGACGGCTAAAACGACAGCCGCAATATTTTTGCCGATATAATCCATACTGTTTGGATAACTTAATTGACTGCCGATAGCCGTCGGCTTGCTGAAAATCGGTTGGTAAATAATTAGCTCTAGTCACCCCGGCGGCGATTAAACCAATTTTATTGATTGCCTCCCGATCTTTATAGGGGCTGACCGTAAGACTAGTAGCAAAATAAGCGCAGCTCTCTTGATCGGCTAACTGAGCCGTCCGGCGTAATCGCCATTCGTAGCATAACTGACAACGACGACCGCGCTCGGGTTCAATAGCTAACGGTTTAGCCATTGTTTGCCAATCTTCAAAATCAGTATCATCAACAATCAGAGATAATCCGTAAATCTGTGCCAATTTCTGAGCTGCTGCTAGCCTTTCTTGCCATTCGGCTATCGGCTCAATATTGGGATTATAAAAAAGCAACACTACCTGATAATCTTCCATTAATCTATTGGCGGCTACTGTGGCGCACGGTCCACAGCAAATATGCAACAATAATTTTGGTTTATGTTTTTTAGTCATAATTTAATTAATGGCAACAATAGTTTTAAAACCGCTGGTCCGGCCATGGCTAATCGCCAAACGGCTAACCGGACAATTTAACTCTTTGGAAAGCCAGACTAGCAAAGCCTGATTAGCGCGATTATCCACCGCCGGCTCATTTAAGCCTATTTTCCAACGACCATCCGCTAATTGGCCCCGCCAACCGCAGTGGGGACAATTAGCCGTCACTTTGACCATTAATTGCCATTTCTGCCGATTGGCAATCATGGAACGCCAAGCAACTAAATCCTGGGCTGTCGGCTGGTTAACCATAAATTATTATTAAAAATAAATTCACCTTTAGCTAAAAATCGGCTATAATTATGTTATTAACATAACATCTTTTGACTTATGCGTAAAATAATAATCAGTGGTGGAATTATTTTGTCTGCTATCTTGTCCGTCTATTTTGTAATATCGCCCGCTAGCGCTGCCAGCCCCTTTGCCGGCAAAATTTTATTAGCCGTTGAAGGGCATGGCGAGGCTTGGTATATCAACCCGACTGATGAAAAAAAATACTATCTGGGTCGGCCGGCCGATGCTTTTCGCATTATGCGCGGTTTAGCCATCGGTATCAGCAATGCTGACTTTTCTCTCTTAGAGAATAAGCGGCTAGCTTCAGCCAAGGTCAAAAGATTGTCTGGCCACATCTTGTTAAAACCGCAAGATCAGGGCAAGGCTTATTACTTTGAACCCAGTCAACGGAAGCTCTACTATCTAGGTCGGCCGGCCGATGCTTTTCGCATTATGAAAGAAACGGCCGTCGGCGCTACTAATGAACATATTGATCCTATTCCTACTGGCATAATCAATACAGCAGCTAAAACTAACAATCCAAACACCAAACTTTGGCGCTGGCGCTATGCTGGCCGAGATTATTCTATCCAACTAGACTTGTCAACTAAGTTATATGACTACTACCGGCAACAATCCAAAGTTTTTACTTACACTGGCGACAATTTACCTAGTAATTGGCGTAATCAATATTATGGTCAGTTTTTAAACAATGCTTCACAAGATAATATTATTCGCCAAATCACTGAACAATTACAAAAACAAGCAACGACCAACCAATTAACTGCCGACCAAACGGCTGAGCTAGCGGCCGCTTTTATTCAATCTATTCCTTACGACCAAAACCGCAGCGATTTAATCCAACAACCAAATAATCAAATCACACCCAATTACCCTTATGAAACCCTCTATTTAAATCGAGGCGTTTGTACTGATAAAGCCCTATTGGCCTGGTTAATTTTTCGTAAGCTTGGCTATGGCGTGGCCTTATTGTCTTATCCTGAAGCTAATCATATGGCTGTTGGTATCGCCTGTCCTCAGCAGGCTGCTAATTATTCCACTGGCTATTGCTATATAGAAACTACCCAATTTTATCATATCGGCTTGCTACCCAGCAGTATTAACGGCCAGGCCGCCAGCAGTAGCTCAGTTACATTGCCAAGTTGGCAACCAAGTGGTAATCTAGCAGAACCCCTTATCTATCAAGCAACCGCCGGCAAAAATTATGGCGGGCTAAGCAACCTGCAAGCAACTCTTAGCCAAATTAGTGAACAAAAAATCGCCAGCGACCAATCGCGACAAATCATTAACCAACAACAAGTTGAATTAAGCCGCCGGCAAACCGAATTACAACAACAGCAGCAGCAACTGGAACAATACCGCAATAGCAACCAAATTAACCAATATAACCAACTGGTCCCCATCTATAACCAAGCTGTTCAAGCTTATGAACAATTCCGTCAATATTACAATCAATTAATTGAACAATTCAATCAAACGGTGGCCCGCTATAATCAATTATTAAATAGTCTCCAACTTAGCCAAAGCAATGACTAAACCCGACTCTCTTCCACAAACTAGCAAAAGCAATCAAGCCGGTAAACAATGCTTATCTTCACTGCCTGATTTCGTACAACAAGCATTAATAATCCTACAGCAGGCCGGTTTTGAGGCCTTTATTGTCGGTGGCTGTGTTCGTGATTTATTAATGGGCCACCAGCCTAAAGATTGGGATATTACTACTAATGCCCGACCAACTGATATTCTGGCCGCCTTGCCGGACAGCAAATATAAAAATAGTTTTGGCACTGTTATCTGGCCGATTTATTTAACTGATAGCACTGAAGTTTTAGAAATCACTACTTATCGCAGTGAATCTGACTACGATGATCATCGCCACCCTAGTGAGATAATTTTTGAAGATAAATTGGAAAATGATTTGAGCCGTCGCGATTTTACTATCAATGCAATGGCTATGAATCAAAATGGCGACATTATCGATTATTACGGCGGACAAAAAGATCTGCAACAAGGAATTATCCGCACAGTCGGCGAACCGGCTGATCGTTTTAAAGAAGATGCTCTGCGCTTATTACGGGCTGTGCGCTTTAGCAACCGCTTTAATTTTATTATTGAACCTAAAACCGAACGAGCGATGATTAAGTTAGCCGGCAGTATTAAATTCATTGCTAACGAACGTATCCGTGATGAATTAATTAAAATTCTAGCCGGACCACAGCCGTATGAAGGTATTAAAAAACTGCATGAAACTAAATTGCTTCAATATATTCTGCCTGAATTGGAAGAAGGCGATGGGGTGGCGCAAAATCATCATCATATTTATACTGTTTTTGATCACAACCTGCTATCGCTCAAGCATTGCCCCAGCCAAGACTATTTGGTCCGCTTAGCTGCCTTATTACATGATGTTGGCAAACCTCGCGCCAAAAAAACTATTAATGGACAAACTACTTTTTATAATCATGAATATATCAGCGCCAAATTGACTCAAAAAATTATGACGAGGCTGCGCTTTTCCAACCAAGAGATTAACCGCGTCGTTAATTTAGTGCGTAATCACATGTTTTATTATAATGTCGGCGAAGTTACCGAGGCCTCAGTCCGTCGCCTCATTGCTAAAACCGGCGAACAAAATCTGGCCGATTTAATTGATTTGCGCATTGCTGACCGGCTTGGTTCCGGCACAGCGAAAGCCAAGCCCTACAAATTGCGCCACCTGGAGTATATGTTTGATAAAGTTCGTCATGATCCCGTTTCAGTTAAAATGCTAAAAATCAATGGCACCGACTTAATGCAAAAATTCGGCCTAGAACCTGGGCCGCAAATCGGCGCTATACTAGATGTTATCTTAGCTGATGTTATTAATAATCCTCAACTTAATGAACGCGAAGTCTTGTTAAAACTGGCTCAACCGCTGATTAATCTTAACCTGGCCGAATTACGACAACGAGCCAAGACAGTTATTGCCGAAGAACGCTCTCTGGAAGATCAGCAACTTAGACAACAGCACCGAGTTTAACCTAATATCGGCTTGACGAAAAATTGTTTTATTGGTATTGAATTAGATAACGATTAAGTAAGTGTCCGCTAAAAATCTAATAATAGTCAGGGCTTATGGTCTAGTGGTACGACACTGCATTCGCATTGCAGAGACGCGAGTTCGATTCTCGCTAAGTCCACCATCACTGTTTTAAAAATGGACAAAACTCCCCTTTCAACCCCTGCTTGGGAACCCATTAAATTATTCGCCGCGAGCACGACCGTCGCCCCAAACTATCAGAACGACCATAAACTCTCAAAGCTAGCCAATATACTATAATTAAATTTATCTAAAATTAATTCCAAGAATATGGCCAAACACAATTTTAATCAACCAATGCCTGATAGTCCTGATGGTTCTCCAATACCACCAACTACATCCAAACCAAAACCTAGAAAAACTTTTTGGATTATCTTGGGAATTTTAGACATAGTTGTTATTGTTACTCTGGTTATTTATTTGGTATCGCCAAAATCAGAGCAAAACATCATAAAGGAAGTGTTTGAAACTATTTACCAACCCACCGTGGCATTCGCTTCCAAATTCGCCACCTACGAGGACATACCGGTCAATATCAACCCGAAAGTTCCGGCTTATTCTGTTGACCCCAATCTGAGCAATATTACTAATGCCAACGATTTTATTTTTTCTGATGCAGCCAAAAATTTGCTTATTAAAAACGCTTTTGTGGTGAGGCCATCTTATCATAATGAATTTTTCTCGCTTTACGAAACAAATCGCTATGACTATATACCGAGTTTTATTACCACCGACTCGATGCTTCACAATTATCATTTGATGTTTGATTTCTTACTTAAGCAATTAGAGGAACAAAAATTAGCGGCTGAATTAAAACAGCTTAATGCTAATATGCTGGCTGAATCATTAAATCAATATAATAGCTTAAAAGGAACAGAATGGGAAAATGCCGCTAAAAGAAATGTCGGCTTTTTTGCGGTCGGCAGTAAACTATTAGATTCCTCAGTAAATATTCCATCAATTGTCGCTAGCGAAGTTAATCAAGAATTAGCGCTGATTGCCGCTCACCAAGACATAGAAAAATCGCCTGTTATGAATATTGGCAGCGAACAAAACACGATTATTGACACGCCGCAGGGCCAGCAATCATTAGAAGCATTCAAAGAAGATTATTCGCAATACATTCCCCGAGGTCATTATGACAAAACCGAACAATTGAAGGCCTATTTTAAATCAATGATGTGGTATGGTCGCCTTACCTTTAGAATGAAAAATAATGACGAAGTAAAATCGGCACTACTGATTACTCTAGCGCTTAATCAAGAAAATAATCAAAACAGCTGGAATAAAATTTATGAACCAGTCAATTTCTTTGTTGGCAAAAGTGACGATATCACTTATTACCAATTTAAAGATTTAGTTGAACAAGTATATGGCGCCAAGATGACCATTCAATCAATACCGGGCGATAACAATAAATTCGCCTCTTTAATCAAGGCAACAGAAAGCTTGGAGCCACCACAAATAAATTCAATACCGATTTTAAACTCGACCATTCAGCCGGATAGAGAAGAAGAGGTCAAGGGATTTAGATTTATGGGTCAACGTTTTACCATTGACGCGGCTATTTTTCAAAGATTAGTAGTTAGAGAGGTCGGACCGAAAGCAGAATCTTGCGCCAATGCTCCGTTTAGAAACGGCAGAATGTTGCCAAAAGGATTGGATATTCCGGCGACTATGGGCTCTGACGAGGCCTTGAATATTTTAAAAACACAAGGCGAAACGCAATATGCCTGTTATCCGAAAAATATGTCCACCATGCAGACATATCTTGCTGCATTACCAACTGAAAATTGGACGCAAAATTTATATTGGGGTTGGCTACACCAGCTCCGTCCGCTTCTTGATAAAAAAACAAGTGGCTACCCAATATTTATGCAAAATAACGCCTGGGTCAGAAAAGAACTTAACACATTTTTAGGTAGTTGGTCGCAGCTAAAACACGATACTATTCTTTATGCTAAACAGGTTTATGCTGAGCTCGGCGGCGATGGTTCTGAAGAAAAAGACGATCGTGGCTATGTTGAACCCAATCCTTATGTTTATGCTCGTCTGGCCTCGCTTTTACGAATGACCAAAGAAGGACTAGAAACGCGAGGATTGCTAACGACGAGCATGAAAGACAATTTAAATAAAATGGAGCAGTTGGCAATGTCGCTCAAGACAATCTCGGAAAAAGAATTGAATAATGAAAAATTAACCGATGATGAATACGAACTTATCCGTTCATTTGGCGGACAATTAGAGCACTTCTGGCTTGAAATAAATAAAGACGAGCCTCAGTATAAAGAGTTAGGACAAAAACATTTCTTAGACCAAAATCCCGCCGCCATTATCGCCGATGTGGCCACCGACCCGAACGGTCAAATTTTGGAAGAAGGTATCGGTAAAATCTTTGAAATTTATGTGGTGGTACCGATTGATGGCCAATTAAGAATTGCTAAAGGCGGAGTATATTCTTATTATGAATTTACTTGGCCGATGGCGGACAGGCTAACTGATGAAAAATGGCGCGAATTATTAAATTCGGAGACAGCTCCAGCTCTACCATCTTGGACTAACGCTTTTGTCGCCGAGTAAATTAAATGTCCCCCAAAATCATCTGGCCAATTATTGTTCTTCTGGCGGCTCTGACCGTTGGGTTGGTCGTTAATTATTATCAGTCTTGTGATAAAAATCAAGCAAGACCAAATAATCTAACGCCCAATAATCAGGCCCGCAACGAAAAACAATTTTTAGATTTTTTATCAGAAAAAAAGCAACTTCCTCAAGCAAGCCAGGAAGTTTCTATGATTGCGGTAGGCGATATTTCATATTCACGAGCCGTAGAAAGAATGGTGAAAAGACAAAACAATATCAATTACCCTTTTCTTAAAATTCGCGATTATTTAAAAAACGCTGATTTAGTTTTTGGTAATTTGGAAACGCCAATCACACCAGGAGCGGAAATCCCCGACTTTGCAATGATTTTTAGATCAAATCCCGGCACTGAGCAAGCGTTAAAACAAGCAGGATTATCTATCGTATCATTAGCTAATAATCACACGCCAAATTTTGGAGAAAAAGGGTTAAACAATACTTTTAATTACCTGAATGCCGTTGGAATTAAATATGTCGGCGCCGGACTAAACGATCAAGAAGCCTACCAGCCGATTTATCTTGATCAACAGGGAATAAAATTGGCTTTTTTAGCTTACAACGACACTGATGTAGTGCCCAACCATTATGAAGCGTCAGCAAATCGCGCCGGAACAGCCTTTATGCGCATTGATAAACTGTCCGAAGCCGTGCAAGCAGCCAAACAAAATGCTGACTTGGTTATTGTTTCTATGCACTCTGGCGTTGAATATGTTGAAAAACCAAACAATTCACAAATTAATTTTGCTCATGCAGCCATTGACGCCGGCGCTGATTTAGTTATTGGCCACCACCCCCACGTAGTCCAAACATTAGAAAAATATAAAGGCAAATTTATTTTTTATAGTTTAGGTAATTTTATTTTTGATCAACCGCAATCAGCGGAAACCAAAGAAGGGCTAGCTATTAAAATTTACTTTACCAAAAATGGCCTTAGTAAAATTTCTCTCTTGCCGGTGGTAATGAAAAATCTGGCTCAACCCGAAGCAGCGGATAAAGACAAAGCCGCTAAAATTTTACAACGCTTAGACTTTCCATTAGCCAACCAAGATGTTTATATGTGGAACCAGCATAATTTTGAAAAGACAGTGCGCAAAATCATCTATAACGACGCGTTTAACAATAATAAAATTATCACCAAGCAAGAACGGGCAGATTTAGATAATAATTCGGTTTCTGAAAATTATAATTTAGCCAATGGCCAATTAACAATTACAGAAAACGAAAAAATAATTTGGCAATCACCCAGCGACTGGTGGATAGATAATTTTGTTTTGGCTGACTCCAATAATGATGGGATTACAGAGATAAATTTATCTCTTTGGAAATCCGGTAGTTTTGGCGCATCAAAACCATTTTGGATTGAAGAAAATGATGTCAGCGTAAAAAATCATTTTTTTGTGTTAGGTTTTAGCGACGGTTCAATTAAACAGCTTTGGGGTTCTTCAAATCTTCCTGAGCCGAATTGTGAATTCAAAATTGCTGATGTTGATAATGATGGGAAAAACGATTTAGTTGTCCTTGAAGGAGATTATGGGCAAAAGCCACAATGTATTGGCAACTATCTTGCTGTTTGGAAATGGAATGGTTGGGGTTTTACCAACGAATGGCGAAGCGCGAAAGGTAATTTTGCTAATTTAGACATTGAAAACCATGACGGCAAAAATTATATTATAGTTGATACTCCATAGTTTTTTATAGCTGCCGTAACCACGAAGCCAATAATCCGACCAGAGAATCTCAATTTCGTTCATAAAAATCATGCTTTAATATGGTGCTAATAAGTTTTTAAGCAGCCAATCGCGTTATAATATTCTCCCAAACAAGCAATGATTCTCTAAAAATTATACTAATAACCGTAATCTTTTTCTCTAGACTAGCCTTTCACTATTGTTTTTATTTTATTAAGTGATATATAATTAGCATACGGGTGAGTTAATTGGCCAAAGATTTTATTTATACCAAGCTTAACTTATACTAAATACCATTTCGGGGTGTGGCGTAGTTGGCTAGCGCGCAGCGTTCGGGACGCTGAGGTCGCCCGTTCGAATCGGGTCACCCCGACCAGATTATAAACACCATAGTCTTATATGGTGTTTTAATTTGCACTATATTATTTATTTCTTTTCTCAATAATTCTAATAACAATTAACCATCTTTGACTAATTGCCTATTTCCCGCTATAATACCAATTTAATTGAGCTAACTTATTTTATTGATATGACCACTAAAACCGTCTCTCAAGATTGGCTGAAAATTCGCGGCGCCCGCGTTAATAATTTGCAAAATATTGATCTAGATATTCCGCGCGGTCAACTGGTGGTTATTACTGGTCTATCTGGATCGGGCAAGTCATCGCTGGCTTTTGATACCATCTATGCTGAAGGCCAACGCCGCTATGTAGAATCGCTCTCCGCTTACGCCCGCCAATTTTTAGGCTTAATGGATAAACCGGATGTTGATTTAATTGAGGGCTTATCTCCGGCTATCTCTATTGATCAGAAATCGGCCTCGAATAATCCGCGCTCCACTGTTGGCACCATTACGGAAATTTATGATTATTTGCGATTACTTTACGCTCGGATTGGTCAACCGCATTGCCCGGTTTGTGGCGACCCTATTAAAGCCA
The DNA here is from genome assembly GCA_029570385.1 of bacterium. Classification (GTDB taxonomy): domain Bacteria; phylum Patescibacteriota; class Patescibacteriia; order Patescibacteriales; family Patescibacteriaceae; genus UBA1359. The sequence continues at coordinate 15,952 of JAKPXD010000002.1, forward strand.
ATACCGTTGACGAAATAGTCGATCAAATAATAAAACAAGCTACCGGTCAAAAGATTGCTATTTTATCGCCACTGATTCGTGATAAAAAAGGTGAGCACAAAAATGTTTTACTAGCTATTGCCCGAGCTGGTTTTAGTCGCGTTCGCTGGGATAATAATTTATATGATTTGGAAGAAGCCCAAAATTTAACCGTTGATAAACAAAAAAAACATAACCTATCTATCGTCATTGATCGACTGACTATTAATAATGATAAGAGTTCTTATAGCCGTTTAACGGAAGCAGTTGATAAAGCTTTAGATTTGGCTAACGGACTAGTTGCTACCCTTGATTTAAACCAGACCGAGGCTGAAGAAAAAATTTATTCACAACATTTCGCTTGTCCGCGTTGCAATATTAACCTGCCGGAAATTGAGCCGCGCAATTTTTCTTTTAATTCACCGCATGGCGCCTGCCCACACTGTACCGGACTAGGTACTAAACTGGAGATTATTCCTGAACTAGTTTTTAATAATAATTTAACTATCGCCCAAGGAGCTGTTCGCCCTTGGTCACATTACGGCTATTCCAGACAACTGTGGATGACGCGAGTTATCGGCGCCGTGGCTAATGAATACGGCTTTGATCTTAATACACCATTGAACAAGCTGACTGCCAAACAGTTAGATATCCTAATGAACGGCACCGGTGATTTAGTCTATACTCTACCAAGCACCGCTGGGATGAATCAATTAAACGTTAAATTTGAAGGCGTTATTCCCAACCTCTATCAGCGTTATCAGCAGACTGAGAGCGATTTTGTCCGCACCGAAATTGAAAAATATATGCGGACCATTCCTTGTTCAGTCTGTCACGGACAGCGGCTCAAACCAGAATTTTTAGCCGTTAAACTGGCTGGCCAATCAATCTATGAATTAACCGAGCAGACTATTGCCCAAAATTACACTTTCTTTAAACAATTAATCGCTAACAAAAAATTAACTGCTAAACAAACCCAAATTGGTCGGCTGATTTTTAAAGAGATTATTAGTCGTCTACAATTTTTGCTCAATGTCGGTTTAGATTACTTATCTCTTAATCGTCCGGCCACCACTCTGTCCGGTGGCGAAGCGCAACGCATCCGATTAGCAACCCAGATTGGCTCGGCTTTAACTGGCGTACTATATGTTTTAGATGAACCATCTATCGGCCTACACCCCAAAGATAATGATAAATTAACTGACACTCTAAAAAATCTCCGCGATCTAGGCAACAGTGTTTTAGTGGTTGAGCACGATAAAGCAACAATGCTGGCGGCTGATCATATTATTGATGTCGGGCCAGGCGCCGGTAAAAACGGCGGTCAAATCATTGCTCAAGGAACGGCTAAAGAAATCATGGCTAATCCGAAATCGCTAACCGGCCAATATCTATCCGGTAAAAAATCTATTCCAATCCCTAAAAAATATCGGGCTGGTAACGGCCATTACTTAACTATTATTGGAGCCCGACAAAATAATCTACAAAACCTAACTGTTAATTTTCCGCTTGGTAAATTTATCGCTATCACTGGCGTTTCTGGTTCTGGTAAATCAACTTTGGTGACCGACATTTTAGCTCGTGCCCTTAAACAAAAATTTTACCAAGCGCTGGAAGATCCTGGTCAACACGAGCGTATTGACGGATTACAATATATCAATAAGATTATTGAGATTGATCAATCGCCCATTGGCCGCACACCACGCTCCAATCCCGCCACTTACACTGGAGCGTTTACCCCGATTCGCGATTTGTTCGCCAGCCTGCCCGAAGCTAAATTACGCGGTTACAAATCTGGCCGCTTCTCGTTTAATGTTACTGGCGGCCGCTGCGAAGCTTGTCATGGCGACGGGCTAGTCAAAATTGAAATGCAATTTTTACCTGATGTTTATGTTACCTGTGAAGTCTGCCATGGCCAGCGCTACAATCAAGAAGCCCTGGAAATTCACTATAAAGGTAAAAATATTTACGAAATTCTGGAAATGACCATTGAGGAAGCTCTGGAATTCTTTACTAATCAGCCAGCCATTAAAGATAAACTGGCCGCTCTCAATGAAGTCGGTTTGGGTTATATTAAACTGGGCCAACCGGCCACCACTCTGTCCGGTGGCGAAGCGCAACGCGTTAAACTGGCTACCGAACTGGCTCGCAAGAGCACGGGTAAAACTCTCTACATCCTGGATGAACCAACCACCGGCCTCCATTTTGCTGATATCCATAAATTGCTAGAAGTTCTCCAACAATTAGTTGACAAAGGCAATACCGTCATTGTTATTGAACATAACCTAGATGTTATTAAAACCGCCGATTGGTTAATTGATTTAGGTCCACTCGGCGGTCAAAAGGGCGGTCAAATTATTGCTGAAGGCACTCCACTAGAAATTGCCGCTAATCCCCAAAGTTTTACTGGACAATACTTAAAAAAAATCCTGCCAAAAAGTCAATAAAATCTTGACAATACCCCTAAAATTACCTAAGCTAATAAAGCTTAACCAAATAAGCGCTATTTTTATCAGCCGAAAATTACTATAAATTTATGACCGAAACTAAACTAGTCGTTGCGGCAACCGAAGAACAGCCGACTAAAACTACTCTGGGCGATCTAAAACCGGGCATGACTGTCCGTATTTATCAACGCATCAAAGAACTCAATCCCAAGGGCGAAGAAAAAGAGCGCATCCAATATTTTGATGGGTTAGTTATCGCCTGCAAACACGGCCGTGAAGCTGGCGGCACTGTCACCGTCCGTAAGGTTTCCAATGGTGTTGCTGTAGAAAAAATCTTTCCAATTAATTTACCAACGATTAATAAGGTAGAAATTAAAAAGCAAGCTATTGTCCGTCGGGCTAAGCTGACCTTTTTGAAAAAAGGTTACAAAAAACGGCTTAAAGATATTAGCGAAAAGAAAACAGCTATCGCCAAAAAAGCCGCTTAATCGGCTTGCCGAGGTGGTGAAACTGGTAGACACGCAAGCTTGAGGTGCTTGTGAAGGAAACTTCATGCAGGTTCAAGTCCTGTCCTCGGCACCACTATAGAAAGCCAATTCGCTTTCTATAAAATTTATAAAATTACTTTTAAAACTAAACTTATGTTGGAGCAATTTAGGCCACAAGATTCTCAACGGGAATCTCAAGAAGCCACAACCGAAAATAAAGTCGGTTTAAGCTTAAGTCTTTGTATTAAAAACATTTTAGAGGGTAAAGTTAAAGAAGAAGAGGTTAAAGAAATTATCGCTGGCACTAGTTTTGCACCGGAAAAATTTGATGAACTCATTGATTTGTACAAAAAATCTTATTGGTACGATAATCCAGAGGAAGGAGAAGCTATTGCGCGACGCTTATTTGCGGCTGGTAAAATTAAACAACCGAGAATGGAGGGCGGTAAAATCCATAGCATCGCTGAAGGTCACTGGCTTGATGCCGAAGACGCAGAAGAAGAATACAAAAAACGTATAATGGAGTAATCTTCTGATTTCTTGATTAAATTTTATTCTCTGCAGTGAGGTCTTTTTGGGCTCGCGAATTTTCTCACCACAGAGAGTAAATTAGGGCGCATAGCTCAGCTTGGTTAGAGCGCTTCGTTTACACCGAAGAGGTCCTAGGTTCAACTCCTTGTGCGCCCACTCATAACCTTATGACTTTTCTTGATATTCAAATCTACAGTGGCATCAAATTAATTTTGGTGCTTTTTGCCATCTTGGCAACCTACTTAATTATTAAGAAAAAAAATCCTCTCTACTTGTTAATCGCTTTTGGACTAACTTCCGCTAGCACCTACTTTCTCTGGTCTAATAACCTCCAATTACCTCTCTGGGGTTTACAGGGCGACGAATTGACTATCGCCGCTATGTTCAACACCTTTGCCAAAATCGGCCTCGGCGCTGATTTTAGCTACCACCATCTACCACCATTCTACCCGCCGGCTAGCTTTTGGCTTTTTGGCCTAATTGGCCGTTTTTTCCACTGGAACGGCATCATTATGATTAAGGCAGCCGCCACAACCTTCTTATTAATTTTCCCGGCAGTGGTATATTTATTGCAACGTCGTCTTTTTAGCAATATTCTAGATGATAACCGTCTCAACACTCTCTTAGCTGTCTTGTCCCCATTATTGATTATGTCCGTCTTGGATAAAGATTTAATGCTAGGCAAGCCCTATGAAATTGTTTCAGCAGTAATGGTTATACTATGGACTATTAGTCTTCATTATCAGGCGATTGGTCAACGTTGGAAAATTTGGCTACCTATTGTCTACGGCCTGGCCGCTGGCTTAATTTTCATGACTTATTATCTATGGCTAATCTTTGCCGCGATAGCCTTTATTTTAATGGGGCTACTAGAAAACAACCAGCACAAGCTTCGTTATTTCTGGCGATTGGGTCAAACCGCCGTAGTCGGCTTGATTGCCACTTTACCATTCACCGGACCGTTAATAGGCAGCTACTTAAAAAATGGCCTAGAAAATTGGCAGACTGTCTTTTTTACACCTAGCGGCTTAGATCTGTGGCTACCAATGTTCCAATTAACTAGCTGGACTAATCTAATTTTACTATTCGGTCTAGCTACTTTAATTTATTATCGTCGTCAACCAATCGCTAAGCAATTACTTTATTTATTGTCCACTTCCTTTATCTGGTGGGTTGGCGGCCTGTTATTGCTACTAATCTGGCACAAACCTTTCCAAGAATTCCGCGGCTTTTACGTCTGGGCGCCAACCATCTTAGCCTTAGGCGCGGCCTACGGCCTGAGCCGACTATGGAATTATTATCAGGTCAACCAAAAAGCAAACTATTTAATAACACTTGCCCTACTTAGTCTGCTTTATTTAATCAGCCAATCGTTCTTCGGTTTCTTTATTGATCATCCGGCTATTAAAAATCGACGCCTTGAATCTCGTCAAGCTGACCCAGCTATTATTCAATTGGCTAACTATTTAACGGCTAATCCAATATCGCCCCACGAGTTGACCCTAGAAACCACTCCACAACTTTTAGCTTTTACCCCGATTAATAATTTGCTCTATTTTAATCAACATAACGGCCATCCGGCTTCAATATTTTCTGAGCGCTATAACTATGTTCACAGTTTAGCGGCTGCTAAAACAGCGGCTGAGTTAGAGCAAAAAATTAAACAATGCCCTTTTGGAAAATTAAAACGCTTGATTTTCTACAGCGACCAAAAATACTATTATCTCTATTTTCATTTAGACGAATTTATCAGCGGCATTAAAGAAGCAGAACTCAAATTTGATCGCCAATTATTCATTTCGCCATATTTTACAACCACCTATCAGAACAACGGCTACTATGTTATTGAAACCCAAGAATAACCAATTGCTGGTAGAATACTATGCGCCCACCGTTCGCCAAACGGCCAGCTTGGCTCGCCAACTGGCTAAAAACTGGCAAGGTGGCCAGATTATTGCCCTGTCTGGAGAATTGGGTACCGGCAAAACATCCTTTGTGCAATCAGTAGCCAAATACTTAAAAATCGCTCAACCATTAGTCAGTCCGACTTTTACTATTTGGCAAGAATACGATTGCCAGCATCCGACTATTAAAAAACTGCTACATATTGATGCCTATCGTTTAACTGGCGGTCAAGATTTACAAAATTTAGGGATTACTGATTGGGTTAAACAACCGAACTGCTTGATTATTATTGAATGGCCGGAAATAGTGGCTGATTGGCTACCTCAACAAGCTAAAATTATTAACTTCCAACATCAACCGCCAGGCCGACTTATCAGTTGGCTCGAACCACGAATTTAATCTCGGCCGCCTTGCCAAAATCTATTTTATTGCCTATACTTAAATCAGCAAGAAGAATTATCTTCCCCTTATTTTTATTATGAAACCAGAAACTATTCAAGAAATTAAAGCTGAACTCTTGCGCATCAAACAGGAAACTGAAGAAGCCCTGAAGGTTTTCGCTACCAAAGATTCTGGCAATGCCAATGACTTTACCAGCACCTTCCCGGATTATGGTGAAGAAAATGATGAAAACGCTCAAGAGGTTGGCCAATATTCTACCAATATAGCGACCGAGAATATTTTAGAAAAGACTTTGCGTGATGTTAAATCGGCTTTGAAAAAAATCGATCAAAATACTTATGGTATTTGTAAATATTGCCATAAAGAAATTGATGAAAAAAGGTTGCTAGCTCGGCCATTCTCTAGCTCGTGCGTCAAATGCAAAAGCCAGCTGCAAAAAAACTAGCTATTCGTCGCCATCCAGTTCGAGCAGCCCTATTTAGGGCTGTTTTGTTATTAATAATTGATCGCGCTCTCAAAATAATCTCATTAATCTATTGGTCACAAAATCATGTCCAGCTTAGCGGTTCTTTTTCTCTAACCTATAATCTCAATCGCCGGCTCTCCTTTTCTTTACCGGGCAATGGGCCATTATTTAATTGGTTATTAATATTTTTGGTTATTGGATTAACTATTTACAGCCGACAAGCAATAAAAAAACAACCGTCACGATTGGATGGTTGGCTATGGCTATTAGCTGGCGCCTATAGTAATCTTTATGACCGCCTAGTTTATGGTGGAGTGATTGATTATCTAACTAGCTGGTGGACAGTTTTTAATTTGGCCGATGTATTAATTGGCATTGGTCTAATTAGTCTGCTTTGGCCTAAGACTAATCAAAATTCTAGCGCCAGCCCTCCTGCTTCAAACCATTCTCAGCAGCGTCCACCTGAGCCTCTTGCTTAGACATGCCATGGCCACGGCTAATCAAACGATCGTCTAAATATAATCCGACTTCAAAAGTCTTTTCATGGTCAGGACCGCTGGACGACAAAACTTCATAGTGGGGCGTAAAACCATAGGTTTCCTGAGCCCGTTCTTGAAAATAAGACTTCGGATCCAAATAAAGCTTATTCTTAATAATATTGCCGAGTTTAGTTAAAACTAATTGATTAATCACCCGCTGGGCGACATTCCAGCCTTGATCTAAATAAATAGCTCCAATCAAGGCCTCCATGGCATCGGCTAAAATATACTGTCGCCCTTTAGAAGCTGTTTCTCTGGCTTCACCGCGTGATAAAAATAAATAGTCATCCAGATGAATTTCTTTAGCAACCTGCGACAATGTTTTGGCATTAACTAATGCCGCTCGCCAATCAGTTAATTCGCCCTCGGCTTTATCCGGATAATTCAAAAACAAAAACTCCGTCACTATCAATTCTAAAACGGCATCGCCTAAAAATTCCAGTCTTTCATTATGGCTAACTGGAAAATTATTGTGCTCATTTAAGTAAGATCGATGAACTAGGGCTTGAGTCAATAATTTGTCGTCTTTGAACTCAACTCCCAGCGCCCGAGCTAACTGCTGTTGGTTGGTCATAATAGCTATTCGGCTGGCATCGCCTCAGCTGTTTCTGGCTGGCCCTTGGGCTGCTTATCAATATCTTTAGGCGGAATCTCTTTAAAAACCGCTCCGAGTACGCCATTGACAAACCGCCCGGAAGCGTCGCCGCCAAAACTCTTAGCCACCTCAATCGCCTCATTAATCGCCACTTTGGCTGGAATATTCTGGTCAAAAACTAGCTCATAAGTGCCGATACGCAAAATATTGCGATCTACCGGTGTAATTTGATCAAGCGGCCATTCAGTCGCATATTTGACGATATAATTATCAATCGCTGGTAAATTAGCCACCACCCCTTTGACTAAATCATTGACAAAACCATGATCGTCAAACTCGGGAGCAAATTGCTGAAAACTTTCTTTAACCAAATCTTCTAATTTATCTTTTTGGCCATTAAAATCCCAGCAGAACAAAGTCTGCATGGCAATAGTTCTGGCCAGATGACGATTAGCCATAATATTATTCGGCTTTTTTAGCCTTAGTTGCTTTGTCTTTGGTGGCTGGTTTGGCCGCCTTGGCTGGCTTAGCGGTTTTACCAGCAGCTGACTTCACTTTAATCACTTGACGCCCTTTATAAGTGCCGCAAAAAGCGCAAGCAGTGTGCGGTAAAGCCATCTGGCCGCACTGTGGACATTTCACCAAAGTTTTAGCCTTAAGAGCGTGATGTGACCGACGGCCACGAGTTTCACTCTTGGTCCGCTTCTTCATTTGAACCATATCAATAATTTAAAATTAATAAACCTTAGCGTTGTTTAGTATAATGAATACTAGTGATTTCGTCAACTTAATCATTAATCAAACCAAGAGCATAGCGTCGCCATAACTAAAAAATCGATAATGCTGCTCGACCGCCTCTTGATAGGCTTGTTTAATCAGCTTGGTGCCGGCCCAAGCCGATACCAGCATAATCAAACTAGATTTCGGCAAATGAAAATTAGTCACCAGTCCACCCAATAATTTAAATTTAAAACCAGGATAAATAAAAAGATTAATCGGTGCTAACCAGTCCTTATCGGCTGGCTTGTCAATAAATTTGGCAACCACGCCTTCTAAGATACGCACCGCTGTGGTACCAACAGCAATTATGCGTCGACCTTGGCGATGATAATTAATAAGTTTATTGATGGTTTCAGCCCTGATGTCTACCATTTCATCATGAAGCCGTTGATCTTTAATGTTTTGTTGTCTCACCGGAGCGAATGTTCCTAGACCAACATGCAAAGTTGCTTCAATAATATCTACTCCTTGATTCTTAAGCTGCCGCAACAAAGTTTCAGTAAAGTGTAGCCCCGCAGTTGGCGCAGCTACTGACCCGATTTTATCGGCTTTCGCATAGATAGTCTGATAATCATTAACGGCTCGCTGCAGGCCAATCTGATCAGTCTTAATATAAGGCGGTAATGGCATTTGCCCCAAACGATAAATAGCTGACCAGAAATCAGTCCCCGTTTGATTGAATTTCACCACAAAGACTCCGTCAGTCTCAGCGGCCATGATCTCAGCTTGCAAATTATCCCCCAAATCAACAACCAAACCGATCCCGGGACGCGTCCCGCCAACTAAGCAACGCCAATATTCTCCATTATTGGGCTGAGATAATTTTTGTTCTAGCAATATTTCAATCCGACCACCGCTACCGACTTTATGTCCCAATAGCCTGGCTGGTAAAACTTTGGAATTATTAATTAATAAAACATCGCCAATTTGTAAAAAGTCGGGCAATTGACTAAAAATGGCGCCCTGCCTGAACCCGGTCTGTCGATCAACAACCATTAACCTAGCCTGATCACGCGGCTCAGCCGGCGTCTGCGCAATTAATTCCGGCGGCAGATAATAATCAAAATTGGCTAAATCCATAATCAGAATAAACCGGCTGGCGGCATAATGCCTAAATGATTATAAGCCAGGACCGTGGCTTTGCGACCGCGTGGCGTTCTTTCTAAAAACCCTAATTGCAGAAGATAGGGCTCGTAAACATCTTCAATCGTCATTAACTCTTCACCGGTTGCGGCAGCTAAAGTATTGAGACCAACCGGACCGCCGCCAAATTTCTCAATAATAGTAGTTAGCAAATAACGGTCAACCTCATCTAATCCCAAATCGTCAACCGCTAATAAATCAAAAGCCTGCCGACATAAAGCTAAAGTAATAGCTCCAGTGCCGCGCACCTGGCAATAATCACGGACTCTTTTTAGTAGACGATTAGCAATCCGCGGCGTTCGGCGAGCCCGATCAGCAATCAAGCTTTGCGCCTGCGGTTCTATTTCCAATTGTAAAATTTTAGCATTGCGACTAATAATTTTTTGTAAATCATTCGAGTTATAAAAATCTAATCGATAGACTATGCCGAAACGATCCCGAAGCGGCGCTGACAATGAGCTAACCTTAGTGGTGGCGCCAATTAAACTAAAATGCGGTAAATCCAACCTAAGAGTTCGCGCTGACGGTCCTTTGCCCAAAACAATATCCAAAACTCGATCCTCCATAGCTGGGTATAGTATTTCTTCAACGCTATGCGGCAGACGATGAATTTCATCAATAAACAATAAGTCGCCATCTTGCAGATTAGTCAAAATGGCCGCTAAATCACCAGACTTTTCAATGGCCGGCCCGGCAGTTACTCGTAAATTAGCCCCTAATTCATTGGCAATAACATAGGCCAGTGTGGTCTTGCCCAATCCAGGAGCGCCATATAGTAAAACATGTTCAATATTCTCACCGCGCGACTGAGCGGCTTGCAAAAATATCTCTAAGCTTTGCCGGACAGCTGGCTGGCCGACATATTCCGACAATTTTTTTGGGCGCAAGCTCAAATCTAAATCTTGATCGCTGGCATCACTTAAATCAGCCGCCAATAAATGGTCACGGCTATTACTATTAACAGACATCGGCTTAAAATAATTTTGGCTTATCAGTAAAACCGCTAGCTGATTTCTTAGTTAACGGCAAATTGTCTTTAGTAACCGCCACAGCGCCACTCTTTTTCGGGAACTCGCCTTGCAATGCTCGCTCCACTATTTGTTTAGTTTCCGGAGAAAAATCAGCGCCAATAATCCACTGCAAAAATCCCGGATCAACCTTAACTACATCAGCTAAAGAGCGGTCTTTGTGTTTAGAAAAATTCAAATAGGCTTCACCGCCACGCCAATAAAAACGCTTTTCTTCATCAACATAACGGTCGTCTGGAGCCTCGCTAATCTGACGGATTGTTTGATAGTCATATTTAATTAGCTGCTGATCTAAAATTTCTACGCTAGCATGAACATCGGCTAGAGCACTATGGGCATCAACTAGCTTCTTTTGACAATAATATTTATAAGCCGCTTCAAGGTCGCGCGGCTCCATGGCATGATAAATTATTTTGCTGTCAATAATTTGTTTTTTGGTGAAATTAAAATCATAACCGGCGCGCAAGAACTCTCGCCGCAACATTGGCAAGTCAAAATTGGCAATATTAAAACCACCATAATAACAGTCATTAAAAACATCCCATATCTCCTGAGCTTGTTCACGAAAAAGCGGCTTGTCCACTAAATCAGCGTTGGTTAAACCATGGATAGCTGTAACTTCGCTCGGAATGTCAATCTCAGGATTAAAAAAAATATCTTTTTCAATAACCCGACCATTGGGCAATATTTTAACAAAAGCCAATTCAATAATCCGATCATAAGCTAACGCCAACCCAGTCGTCTCTAAATCAAAAACCACCAATGGTTTATCTAAATTCATGACGCTTAAAATGTGCTTAAAGTCAATCATGAGCCGCAAAAATTAAAATTATTTTGGAGAGCAGTCCGCGAATTAATAAATGTTTCAAAAATAATTGTTTGTGTCGTATATAAATCCCTACGCAATATCTGATTATGAGTGATATACTCGTCTAAAATGGCGCGCTTGTCCTTGTCATCGGCTGCACGATAAGATTTTAATAAAGCGGCGGTTCTCGGTGCCAATTGTTGATAATATTGAACATTAGCCGCCCGGACATCCCTGACATATTGACTGTTCAAGGCCCGAATCTTCTTAAAGAATCCCTGCTGGCAAGCATTCATTTCGGTTATCCGACTACGATAGGCCAATTGAGCATCACGAATAGTGTTGCCAGTCGGTGATGTACTCAACTCACAAATTACTTCCATATCCAAAGTCCTGGTATCGCAACCATCAACCTTGCCGCATAAATTAATCTGTAAATTATCAAGAGTTTCGTTAACTACCTGACTGTCGCCCACCTTAGAATCAAATGGCATGCGGCGCTCTTGTTGAGTAGATCCAGTCAAATCGCCCCTGTTAATCAGATTAGCCTTAAGCAATATTGTCTCAACGGTTTCAAGACTATAAATTTTACTATCCAAAACATTAAATCTTATAAAACATTGGGTTCCGGCCTCAGCTTGGGGAATAAAACCATTAACTCCGCCAACCAGAGTAATGGCGGCGACTAAACCTAATAAATATAAGCTTTTTTTCATAAAATAAATTAAAATTATATTCAACTAATACAAAATAATTATAGCAGGTTTCTTGGCTGTCGACCAATTTTTAATAAAATTGCCACCAACAACCAGAGCCAAATCAATCCGCTATGTAAACTCCACCACCAATGATCTAAAGACATTAGCCAAATAATCGCCGTTGCTAATGGCCAGACTATTAATCTGTGCTTTCCAACTGCGACTATTAACACTAACAGGCCAACTAACAACCAACCGCCAGCCAGCCAGCCGATTTCACTAACTGCTAAAACAAAAGCATTATGAACTGGCTGATAAAGCCAGGCCGGTCCAACAACCGCTGATTGCTGACTTAAAAAACCAGTATAATTGCCTAAACCCACTCCCAGGGGGTGATTTTTTAGAACTAACCAAGCTTGCCGGTAGCCATCTTGACGCTCAATTAAAGATTTCTGTTCTAAGCGCGTCTGGCCAGTTAAACGGCTATGCCCCAAATCGTGAAATGGCCACAACCATAAACCTAGCCAAACTGTTAAGCTAATCAAAAAAATAACCAGAAATTTACGATTAACCTTCGATTGGCGCGTTGTCAATAAAATCGCCGTCAACCAACCAATAAATACCGCCAGCCAGGCCGCTCGGCTCCAGCTAACAAGCATTGCCAGCGACCACAGACCGATGCCGGCGGTTAAAAAACCGCGAGCTAAATTACTGCTGAGACGACGCCAACCAATCATCGCCAACAAAACAGCCATGGCCATAACCGCTCCTAAAATATTTGGCTGATCAAAACTGCCATAAGCCCTGAGCCAGCGCCCGGTTACTTGTCCCCAGGAATTAGTCGCTTCAATAACGGCCACGCCTAAATCGCCAGGCAAGTGGGCAGCCAAACCTAGCCATTTATTAGCTACGGCTTGCTGAGTAATAAATTGACTGATACCTAAAATAGCCGGAACCGTCAACCCAATTAAAATACAACTGAGCCAGCGACGCAACGGCCAATCTGACCAAGCCAATAAACACCACCAGCCACCGCTCCAAATCATCAACTTAAGCAGACTAAAAACAGCCAACTCCAGCTGCACGCCATTAATTAATAAGCTAATACCGCTAACTAACCATAAACCAATAAGCCAATAAATAAAATATTTATCCAACCGACTTAATCGCAGCTGTTTTTGGGGTTTAGCTAAGTAGGTAGCCAATAAAGCCATAACCAGCAGGATATCGCTGGCATAAAGACTAATTGTGCCGTATTCCCAAAAAACACCGCCTAAATTACCGGCTTTAATAATCCAACGCGTTGACCACGGTATGACTATACACAACGCCAGGCACAATAATTGGCTAATTTTAATTAACCAGCTATGGCTAGGACGATAATCCGACGGATCAGCCTTGATCTTTTCTATAAATCCGGTTTTTATTTCTTTCAAGGCAACCAACAGACGTTCGCGAAAATGATGACGACGATCAATAGTGTGCAGTTTGATTACTGTGGTGTCCACGACCACTCGTTGATCTTTATTCATTAAATCTTTAACCGCCAATGGCAAAAATCGTTGTTGCCAATACATCATTGTTTTCTCCCAGGGAGCAGCTAGCCAAGCAGTTAACCTAGAAACAACAACAGCGGCTCGGCTAACAAATTGCCGATTAATCGTTGGCGAATAACTACCGGGACGCCAATTAGGCAAATAAGTTTTTAGCCACGGATTTTGCTTAATAAGCCTAGTATAACTAATACCTTGTTCAACCAACGGTCGTAAATTAGCTAGCCAATAAATATAATACCAATCGGGACAACCGGCCTCATCAGGCAATTTGAAACGATCAATACGCAGGTTATTGTTAGACAGCCAAAAACTAAGGCAGATTTTATCGCGACGATTTTCCGGCGTTGGCCGCAAACCGCATAGCTGCAATCCAAGCACCGCCCAAAAACGACACACCCACAAACAACCCGGACGAGTGATAATAAATAAATCAATATCACCGCTGGCTCGGAGATTATAGGCTCCCATCAAATTGGCTAAAGCCACAAACTGAACACCCGGCAACCAGCGTAACCAATTAGCTATACGCTGCGCCTTTTTAAATTTATAAACTGACACTGGATAGCGCTGTTGTCGACATTCAATCACCGCTTCCTGGCTCGGTAAATAATAATAACCATTTTTTTCAGCTAACTGACCGACAGCCACTAACTGCGCCAATGATTGACGGACTGTTAGTAAATCAGCTTTATACGGCAAAAATGACCAAACCTCCCATTGACTAAGTGGGTATTTAAATAGGGAAAAATAGACCACCGTTTGCAGAATAGCCGCTTCAATATTCCAATCAGCCTGTTGTCGGCGCTCTACAAAACGACTAACCATAACTTAATCATTTTGTGGCCGATCTATTTCTAATGGCGCTACTTGAGCCTCGGCACCGGTAATCTTAACAATATCGCGATCAACTTTCTTAAACTCTTGATAAGCATGATTATAATGATTAACCACGGTTCCCAGTCCATTTCCTAGCTTGCGCAAAAATTCTTCATACGAGGCTAAATGCCGAGCCAATTTTTCCACATTAACTTTAATAGTCTTGGCATTCTCTTCAATCTGCAAAGCCTTTAAACCTTGCAAAACCGTCTGTAAATAGGCTAGAAAGCTCGTTGGCGAAACAATAATAACATGCTTATCCCGAAAGGCATATTCAATCAGATCTTTGGTTTCAATTTGAATAGCCCCAACCTTATTAACCAATAAATCATAATAAATCGCCTCGGATGGAATAAACATAAAGGCAAAATCCATAGTTCCTTCGGCCGGCCGGACATATTTGCTTGTTTCATCAATCCGATTTTTTAAGTCTTGTTTAAAAGATTTCTCCAAATTAATTCTCTGCTCATCGTCTTTAGTATTAAGAATTTTCTCATAATTTTCTAATGAAAATTTAGAGTCGATCGGAATTAACTTATCGCGAACAAAAACAACAGCATCAACAATCTCACCATTCTTAAAAGGATATTGAACTTGAAAAGTGCCGGGTGGTAAAACATTTTTTAAAATTTCTTCTAAAAAATATTCACCAAGAACGCCGCGCTGCTTCGGATTTTTTAAAATATCCTGCAAACTCTGCAGCTGGCTGGAAAAGCCAAGAATCTGTTTATTGCTGGATTGCAGCTCAGTTAAATTGCGAGTTACATCACTAAGCAGCCGATTAGACTGATTGGCGATAGATTGGACCGCGTTCATAGTATTTAGATACTGATTTTGACTGGCTTGATGAGTTTCACGCAATTTCTCATCTAATAGATTTTTTAACTCACTGTTTTGTGTCACCAATAAACCCATTTTCTCCTGTAAAGCAATTAGCCTACCACCGCTATCACGCTTAGTTACTATGAGCCAGACTAATACACCAATTAACAAAACAACGGCGATAGCCAAAATTATTTCCATATAATTACCAATCAATATTAAATAAATTACGAGCGTTGTCAGTCGTTATATCAGCAATCCGCTCCAGCGACCAGCCTTTTAATTGCCCAATCCGTTCCGCCGTTAAACTAACCAAACCAGGCTCATTGCGCTGGCCGCGAAATGGTGCCGGCGTTAAGTAGGGACAATCAGTTTCCACTAAAAACTTATCCGCCGGTAATTTTTTAATTAAATAATCCCAGTCATGAGAAAAGGTTATGAGGCCGTTAAAAGATATTAATAAGCCAATAGCAAAATATTCGTTAGCCAAGCTCTCGTTACCGGAAAAACAATGAACCACTCCCCAAGGGCGAGATACCGGTAATAGCTGGCGGTATTGGCGGCGAAAATCCTGTAGTAATGGCAATAAATCATTATGAGCATCGCGACAATGAAGAATAACCGGTAATTCACGCTTGGCGGCCAAGATTAATTGCTGGCTAAGGACTTGTTTCTGTTTGTCCTTAATCTCGTCTGGCGTGACATCAAATTCATCTAAATGATAATAATCTAAACCAACTTCGCCAATTGCCACCACTTTGCTGAAGTCGGCTAGCTTGCCATAAACTTCACTATCAAACTCTTCGCCACGCGTTACAAAACTATAATCATCGCCCTTAACGCGGGCAGCAAACAAATGGGTTGGATGCAGACCAACCGCTGCCCAGACTCCGTGTTCGTAACGATTAGCATAATCAATCGCTCGCTTGGAAGTCCGCGCCTCTGAACCGACTAAAATCATGCCGACGCCGACCTCTAATGAACGCTTAATCACTTCATCACCATCGTCCTTAAAGGCATTAAAATTAACATGAGCATGAGTATCAACTAGGCGCATAAACAAAAAATTATCCAAATAAAACTAAAGCCTCAACTAGCTTTAATCTA
Source organism: bacterium (assembly GCA_029570385.1). Lineage (GTDB taxonomy): Bacteria > Patescibacteriota > Patescibacteriia > Patescibacteriales > Patescibacteriaceae > UBA1359. The sequence goes on from JAKPXD010000002.1 coordinate 32,161, forward strand.
TCATAATTTACTGGCTTCGTCCACCCTGTTTAGCCCATAAAATAAGCCTGCGCTTGACAAGCCAAAGAATTAATGATAAGTACAAAGTGTCCCTAAATAGGACAAAAAATAAAAAGGAGGCAATAAAATGCCGATCGTTTCAATAAGTCAGGGGTTGTCTTCGGATGACCTACACGTCACGGCACTGGGGTGCAAAACAGTTGAAGAAGCAGATATCATTTTGAACCACCCTCAATGTGCTGAGACCACCAGACAGATGGTGGTCGCCAAGATCAAACTCTTTGACAAAAAAGAGTTCAACCAAGTCGACGAAAACTATCACAGCGACATTGTCGCTGTGGCTAAACAAAAAAACGGCGGCTAAAAGCCGCCGCACAAAATCAAGTTCTTACGGGACATATCCGGCTCGCCGGCTCTATGTCCCTCTTTTTTTAATAATCTTAACTGTCTAGGAACTTAACAACCAATAAGATAAGCAAACACTAAAATAATAACCTTATAATTTACCACAATGCTTGCATCTGCTTCAGCACCACTGGTAAAAGCGGCCACAAAATCTTGCCGATAGTCATTAAATAGGGAGCAATTATTGATTGACTTAATTGCTGGCCAAGCTCAGTGCTAGTTGGTAAATAACGGCTTAAAAAAAATAGAATCAATGACCAAGACAAAGCGGCCTCGGCTAAATTTAGAACACCGCCCAGCAACCGATTGGCTGTCTTCATTAGTGGAATAATCGTTATAGCCTCCCAAACCCCACCCAAAAAAGAGAACGCCCAAGCCGTCAAATTGCTGGCGACAAAAAATAAAATAATAAAAATCGCAATTTTATTAATTAGCCAAGATTCAGAAAAATGTTGTACTAGCCAATCAAAAACAACCAAATAATAGTGGCTAGCTATCCAAGCGCCGACTACCAAACCGATAAGCGAGCCAACCACCTTAAATAAGCCACGCCGCAGACCAGCTAAAAAAGCTAAGCCCAAAACGACGATAAAGAAAATATCAACTGCCAGCATATTATTTATTATTTTTTAAAATTATTATTAAACTGATCAAAACGCGGAAATAACGGCTTCGGCTTGCCGGTTATTGGTTGACTAAAAAAATTAAGGATTGTCTTAGCTGTAGTTGGTAAAAATATTTGTAAACAATAGGCAGCGTCCACTAAATCTTCCACTAAGGGTTGCAGACTCTTTTGCGCCGCGGCTGTTTCCAATTTCCAAGGCTGCTGCTCGGTTAATTTTTTATCAATCTGCCGATAAACTTGCCAGATGTAGCCGACTGCTTGATTAAACTGCCAGTTTTCAACTGACTGAATAACTTTTGTATACAGCTGGCCAATCTTTGGTGCTAACGGATTGAGACCATTTTTCCAAGCCAAATTGCCTAGTCGGGAAAATAAATTACCTAGACCATTAGCCAAATCAGCCTGATAAACTTCCATAAATCGTTCATCAGTATAATCGCCGTCATCACGGTCATTAATCTCCGCTAACAAATAATAGCGAACAACATCAGCGCCAAATTTCTCCACTAACTCCACCGGCGAAATGACATTGCCTAAACTTTTGCTCATTTTTTGACCGCCAGCCGTAATAAAGCCATCAATAAAAATCTGCCGACTAGCTGGCAAACCGGCTGACATCAACATCGCTTGCCACATTAATGCTTGCGGCCGCAAATTATCTTTACCGGCAATCTGCACCGCCGGCCACCATTGATTAAATTTTTCCGGTTTATCTGGCCAACCAATAGCTGAAATATAATTAACTAAAGCATCAAACCAAACATACATTACCTGTTCCGGATCATCCGGTACAGCTACCCCCCAGGGTAATTTGCTAACTAGACGAGAAATACTAAAATCCTGCAGACCGTTAGCTACAAAATTGCGAATTTCTTTTAAACGATTAGCCGGCACGACAAAATCCGGTTGACTATCATAAAGCTTAAGTAATTGATTTTGATATTTGGATAGACGAAAAAAATAATTCTCTTCATCAATCAATTCCAGGTCCTGGTCGGGATGCAGCGGACAATGACCGTTTTCTAATTCGGAATCAGTCTTTTCCATCTCGCAACCAACACAATATTTAACGCTATAATGTTGTTTGTAAATATCGCCGCTAGCTAAGCAACGTCGCCAAAATTCTTGCGCTGCCGCCTGATGATGCTGATCAGTGGTGCGGATAAAATTATCGTAGCTTAAATCAAGCAATTTTTTTAAATCGTTAAAACTGGCGGCTAATTTGTCGCAATAAGCTTGAGTTTCCAGGCCCAACCCTTGGGCTTTACGCCAAACCTTTAAACCATGTTCATCGACGCCAGTATTAAAAAAAACATTATCGCCGGCCAGACGATGAGCGCGAGCCAACGCATCAGCTCTAACTATTTCTAAAGCAAAACCGAGATGCGGCTCGGAGTTGATATAAGGCAAGGTGGTGGTTAAATAAAATTGAGCCATAAATCATCTAATAAGCTTATTTTATCATCGGCTAGGAGTAAAAGCAATTCTAACCGGCCAATTGGCCACAAGCCCCGATTACTGCTTGACCCAAGCTGTTGCGTTCAGTTACTTTATAGCCGTGCCGCTGTAAAATATTGGCAAAATGGCGACGCACCTTGGCCTGACTAGGCCTAAACTGACCAGCTCCGGGATTATAAGTCAACAAATTAATGACTAATAAATTTTTGGGGAAATCAGCCAGAAAGTCAGCTAGCTCTTCGGCCTGGACCAGGCTATCATTAACTTGATCTAACAATAAATACTCAACCATAACTCGCCGATTGGCCACCTGAGCATAATTTAAAAAAGCCTGTTTAACAGCTGCTAAAGCATAGCGGCGATTAATCGGCATTAAACGACGGCGTAATTGATCATTAGCGGCATGCAGCGACCAGGCTAATTTTATCTGTTGGCCATACTTAGTAAGCTGTTTCAATTCGGGCACTAAACCGACCGTGGAAATCGCTATATGTCGCCAACCGATATTAAAACCGTTGGACCGATGCAACCACTCAGTAGCCGTTAATACTGCGGCTAAATTAAGCAGCGGCTCACCCATGCCCATAAAAACCAAATTATCAATCCGCTGACCCGTCACAGCCAATAACCTTTGCCACAGTAGCGCCTGCTCAACGATTTCGCCAGATGATAAATTGCGCTGAAAACCTTGTTGTCCAGTGCTGCAAAATTGACAGCCTAGCGGACAGCCGACCTGTGATGATAGGCAAACGGTTCGCCGACCATCGCCATGACGCATTAACACGGTTTCAACTCGCTGGCCATCGCTAAAAATTATCTGTGCTTTTTGGGCTTGATCATTATCCTGACCAAAAATTCGAGCCTTAATATCTAGCGGACAATTATCAGTTAGCCACTGACGATCAGCCGCCGATAAAGTCGTAACCGCTGACCAATCAGTTACGAGTTGCTGAAAAACCGCTTGTTCTAATTGCCGCTGGCGAAAAGCTGGACGGCCAGCTAAAAATTGTGACCAGGCTAACCAATTCATAAAATACTAAAATTAACACCATCAATAATAAAATAATAGTTGTTGAAATTCATCAGTAATGGTATACTTTCAACATCAAGAAAGCAAGCTTCAACCGCCGCTTCCAGCGTTTCGGTTGCTTATTAATAGGATATGGCTAAACGGAAAAAACGTAATTTAAATGCTAACCAGCCTGGACTGGAATATTTATCTTTGGGCGGACGCAGCCTTAGTGCCGAGTCTAAAAAAAGCATCAGTGCCATTGTGCTAGCTCTGCTGGCAGCCATCAGTCTACTAAGTTTAATTAAGCCAGAGGGCCTAATCGGCCAATATTTGTATAACGCCATTAGTCAACTGCTCGGCTGGGGACGCTGGTTTCTGCCGATATTTCTACTGGCTTTGGCCGTCTTTATTTATTATCGGGAACGATTGCGCATCACAACCATTAAATTTGTCGGCTGGGGGTTGCTTTTCGCCGGCCTACAAAGCTTCTTTCATTTTTGTCTGGCCGAAAATCATTGGCACAGTTACATTGCCGACGGTCAAGGCGGCGGTTATGTCGGCTATGGTCTAACTTGGGGATTGACTAGTCTTTTTGGCTATTGGTCTAGTTTAGTATTAACTATTGCTATTTTAATTATCAGCCTAATTTTTATTTTTAATACCAACTTAAGTTGCTTGTTAGGACGACGCAGTATCTTTAATAAAGTCCTAATTGAACCATTAATAAGCGGCTGGCATTATATTATCAATCTCTTTCGCCGCGCTGATAATAAAAATTTATCACCCGAAGAAGAGCTGGCTACCGTCTATACATCAGAACCTGAATTAAACGAGTTGCTCGATAACCATCAACCCGAAACAGCCAAAATTAAGCCGCTGCCAACAACCGCTAAAACAACCGTTCCGGCTGATAACGAAACTAAAAAAGATAAACCCAGCAAGACTACTAGCAAGATTGATTTGCCGATTGATCTGTTGGATCGCCAACTGGACAAGCCGGAAAGCGGCGATACCGTTATTAGTGCCCAACGTATTAAAACAACATTGGAAAATTTTGATATTCCAGTTGATGTCGCCGAAATCACTGTCGGCCCGACCATTACTCAATACGCTATTAAACCAGCCGATGGCATCAGGTTAGAAAAAATTACCGGTCTGGCTGGTAATCTATCAATGGCCTTAGCCTCGCCGCACCCGATTCGTATTGAGGCGCCAATTCCCGGCAAGTCATTGGTCGGTATTGAAGTGCCCAATCAGACTATCGCGACTGTTGGGCTACGCGATATGCTTGATAGCCCCAACTTCCGCCAACGCAAAAATAATACCATGATTGCTCTAGGCAAAGATGTTACTGGTAAAGTGTGGATGGAAGACCTAGCTTCAATGCCCCATCTTTTAGTGGCCGGCACTACTGGTTCCGGTAAATCAGTTATGCTTAACTGCATAATTCTAAGCCTAATCTACGAGAACAGTCCAGAAGATTTACGATTAATAATGGTTGATCCCAAAAGAGTTGAGCTCAGTATTTATAACGGCATCCCGCATCTGCTAACACCGGTAATTAATGAAGCGAGTAAAACCATCAATGCCCTAGGCTGGGCCCTTAACGAAATGAGCCGCCGCTTGGAAATGTTCCAAAAAAATCACGCTAAGGATATTAAAAGTTTTAACCAGCAATTCCCTAACCAAAAAATTCCCTATATCATCTTTATTATTGACGAGTTGGCTGATTTGATGATGATGTCGCGTAAAGAAGTTGAGGCTAGCATTATTCGTTTAGCGCAAATGTCGCGCGCTGCCGGTATTCATTTGGTATTAGCCACTCAGCGGCCGAGCGTTGATGTTATTACCGGCGTCATCAAAGGCAATATGCCGGCGCGTATCGCTTTTACCGTCGCATCACAAGTTGATTCACGGACAATCTTAGATACCGCCGGAGCTGAAAGGTTAATGGGTAAGGGTGATATGCTTTTTAGCTCGCCACGTATCGCTAAACCAGTCCGCATTCAGGGCGCCTTTGTCAGTGAAAACGAAATTAAACGAGTAGTTAATTATATTAAGGCTCGCAGTGGCGAACCGCAATATCTCAAAGATGTTATTGAGAAACATAGCGTTCCTGATTTACCCAATGGCGGCACCTTGACTACGACAACCATCAATGGTGATGATGATTTATTGGAAAAAGCTAAAGCAGCGGTGATCAATAGCGGCCGAGCTTCAGCCACCTATCTGCAAAGAATGTTCAAAATTGGCTATCCACGAGCCGCTAGCTTATTGGATCAGCTGGAGGAACAAGGAGTTATCGGACCGGTTAATGGCGCTAAGGCTCGAGAAATTTATATTAGTCCTGAGGAATATCAGGCGCAAAAAAACCAACCGGTAAGCGGCCAACCATTGCATAACCCCGCCACCAGTTCAATGCCGGACAATTTTTTAGTCAATGAAATCTGGTCAGACCATGAACCGAACGAAAACGATTCTGCTGATGATGCGATACAAACTGACACTGCCGACGATCAATTGCCGTTAGCTGCCACTGAAAAAATTCTAGCCGATATTTATAGCGAAGAACCGACTAATCAAAATGATGACGATGAAGAAGACAACCAAAATCAATCAGAACAAGCGCTGGAATTTGATGACGATGAAGATCAAGAAAAATACTTTAGTCAATAATTTTTTAATATGACCAAAACAACTTCAACCGCCAACCAATCAGCCCGCCGGACTACTCAATCCAACGAAGCTGCCGATTGGTTGACAATCAGTGGCCATGAAGGCCAATTGTCCTTAGATATTTATCAAACTGAAAAAAATTTAATTGTTAAATCTACCATTGCTGGCGCTCGACCGGAGGAAATCCAAATTTCTCTCAAGAATGATCTTTTAACCATTCGCGGCAAACGCGATCTGCCTGAAGATATTGCTGAGGCTGATTTTTTATTCCGAGAATGTTATTGGGGTCCATTCTCTCGTTCAATTATTTTACCGGTTGATGTCCAAGCCGATAAAATCAAAGCTACAATGGATAACGGTGTTTTAACCATCGTCTTGCCAAAAGCCCCGCAAGCTAAACAAATCGTCATCAAGGTTAAGTCTTAATCAATATGCATTGCCAATTAACATTAGCTCGCCTTAACCAAGACCAGGCGATTTTAACCGATAAATCTGGAAGAAATTTTATTTTTCCAACCGATCAACTGCCCGCCGGTAGCCAGCCTGGCACAATTTTAACCTGCCTGCTTATGAACCCCAGCCAGCCCGACAGCGCGGATCAACAACTGGCTAAAGATATTCTCAATGAATTACTGAAGATAGACTGACATGCCTATCCCCAAATTAAAAATTAAAAAAATTACCGGCCATAAAATAATTTGGCCAGTAATTAGTTTAATCATTGTTGGCTTAATTATCACCTCTGGATACTTAGTTATCGACCATTTTCAAGAACGGTTTTATCCAAATACTATAGCGGCCGGTCAAGATATCTCTGGCTTAACCAAACAACAAGCCAATGATTTATTACTAGCCCGCTGGAACAACTTGGTTGAACAAGGCTGGACTTTCCAAATTCCAACCAAAACAGTCACTATCTATCCAACAGCTAGCCTGACTGAAGGCGCGCCGCCGCTCCTGTCATTTGACAATATTGCTACTATTAATCAAGCCTGGGAGAATAATAGAGCTGATGTATGGTGGCAAAAATTAAATAAAATTATCACCGGCTGGCTATTTGGCCGCCGGACTAAAGCCGTTATCGCCATCAATGAAAAATTGCTAATCCAAGAATTACAAGCTAACTTCCAATCGCTAATCACCGCCAGCCAGCCAGCTAAAATTACCGTTCATCAAGATGGCACCTACCAAATAACTCCAGAAATAACTGGTCAAATAATTGATTATCCATCTGGTCTCAAAGAATTCGGGCAACAGCTCTTAGAATTGCAGCAACAACCCATCACTTTAAATATCAATGACGACCAACCGTTAATCCAACAATCATTAATCGGCAACCTTCAACCGGCAATTGAACAATATCTTTCTCTAGCCCCAATTAAACTAACCGCCAGCAGTAGTGATTGGTCAATCAACCAGGCGGTCTTAGCTGACTGGTTAGCTTTAGAAATACAGGCTGGTCAAATCACAGTCGGTCCGGCCAGCAGTAGTATTAGCCAGTATTTAACCACTAAACTGGCCACCGAAATTGATCATGAGCCACAAGCCGGTCAATTTCAAAGATCAGGCGGGCGGTTAACTCAATTTCGGCCAGGTAAAGACGGACAAAAGCTCAATGTCGCATCTAGTTCAGAAGCTATTAGCCAGGCTATACGGTATGGCACTTCAACTGTCCAATTAATTATTGATGAAATCAAAAATCCTCTTAACGATACTGATCCGGCTAGCTTAGGTATTGTTGATCTACTCGGAACTGGCACCTCTACTTTTACCGGCTCGTCAGCCAATCGTATCCATAATATTAAAATCGGCACTAATCAGATTAGCGGTCAATTAATTGCTCCAGGGACTGAATTTTCGGTGGTTAAAACTCTGGGCGATATTAATGCTGCTGCCGGCTATAAGCAAGAACTGGTTATTAAACAAAATAAAACCGTGGCCGAATATGGCGGCGGGTTGTGCCAGGTCGGCACTACGGTTTTTCGAGCTGCTCTGGCTAGTGGCCTACCAATCACTCAACGACAAAATCATTCATATCGTGTCAGTTATTACGAGCCGGCCGGCACCGATGCCGCTGTTTATGACCCTTGGCCGGATCTGCGCTTTATTAATGATACCAATAATTATCTTTTAATTCTTGGTGAAATCGCCGGCAATCAATTATCATTCAGCATTTGGGGCACCAAAGATGGACGCGTGGTCCAACAGACTAAACCAATAATTTATAATATCGTTAAGCCACCGGCCAAACAGATAATTGAAACTGACACTCTGCCGGCTGGCCAAATAAAATGCACTGAGAGAGCCCACAACGGCGCTGATACCTATTTTGACTATACCGTTACTTATGCTAACGGCGAAACTAAAAGCAAACGCTTCAGTTCTCACTATGTTCCCTGGAGAGAAGTCTGTTTAGTTGGCAAAACTACCGCCAGCACGACTACTGCGACAACAACACCGCCGACGACCACCACACCGGCCATTACCACTACACCAGCCGTTAGCTCAACCCAGCCGATAGCCACTAGCACGCAATCACAACAACAAGACGAGCTTTGAGAGCTCGCCTGGTTGTTGTTTATACAAATTAACTCCGGTAGGGCAGGCAAGAAACTTTTCTCTAGGACAGACCCAGTCTCAACCAGATACAGCTTACAGAAAAATCCCCATGCTTGTCGTGCCTAACCCACCGCAATTAACTTACTAAAGCAACTCTTTTTTAAGTTGACCTAGAATCATAGCACAAAATAAAAATACTGTCAAGAGTACCCAAGCTTAATATAAAATAAAAACAGAGCGACTAATTGAAGCCGCCCTGTTTTAAGACTAATTTAACCTCTTTGTCCACCTCGCTTATAAAGTATATCTTGCCGACTGTTAGCTTGAAAATCAATCACCTGTTGTTTAAGCCATTCATTGCCGGCAGCCGTAATTTCTACCCGATTATTCTTTATGGTCCATCTGGCTGGTCTAACATTGCCAAAAGTAAAATTTAAAACACGCTGCCATGATTTTAGATCATAACCAAAATAAGCTGTTAGACCACCATTAATTTGGCATTCAAAGCGCTTAATGATTTCATTCCAATCCTTATCAATGTTTTCAGCAACAAAATTGCCATTTTCGTCTTTTCTCAGCTGAGGACCAATCTCATTAGCGCTATTTTCTCTTTTATATTCTGACCGTCCAGGCTGACCAAACCCCTCTTCTCCTCGTCCCTTGTAACCACCCTGATTAAAATCTGACCACATTTCTACGACTGATCGGCCATGAGCATAATAATTAAAAGCCCTATCACCATTAGTATCTAACCAAGCTCCATGAACATAGTCAATGGCTTCTTGACCGTCAGATCCGCGGGCATATTTAACACGGCGACCCAAATTGACATCGGCGCCAGCGCCAATGTTATTCTCTGGATCAACTCCGCCAATAGCGGCCAGCATGGAAGCCTTAATCATTGAATTGGCTCCAGAAGTTGGAATATGGCGTGGTTGATCACCGCTCGGATAACGACAAACTACATCCAAAAATTGCATAAAACGAACTGACAAATGAAAACCCGGGTGATCAGCCCAGCGCTCCGTGTCCCATTCAATTCGACCCAAAAAGGCATCCTTTTCTGGTTTATTCTCTATCTCATCTAGCATTTTTGCCAAATAATTATCCGACATTCCTTTACAATCAGCATCATTAGATAACATAAAAATGTCACCATTAATACCAGACAGCTGTATGGAACGCAGAGCCACATCGTGAACATCCTTAATAAATTGACCATGAATATTAGCTCCTCGCTCCTTAATCATTACTTCTCGAATATATTCCTGGTTAAACGCGGCAATTTGCAATTGCGGAAATTCACTTTTTATTTTATTAATCTCAGCAATGGTTTTTTGGATTTTTTGTAATTTATCCGGATCATTTTTATCGTCATCAAACCAATTAACATTCAAAACAAAAACTGTTTTGGCTAGAACTGCCTTATCTTGTTTAGAATATAATTTTAATGTTCTATAAATATTCTCTGATTCATACGCAGCTCCAACAGCCATACAAACCATTAATTTAGTATCTTTTGGTAAATTGCTTAATAACTGATCGGCTTCAACCACTTGATTAATATTATTAAAATGTTCTGGTTCTCTGGTTTGTTTCTGCTCAAAAAACCAATCTAACTCTTGCTGTTGTTCTAATTTGGCTTGTGGATCATTCTTTAATCTAGGAGAAAAATACTTCTCATAGCTAGTTTTTTCTTCCTTAGACAATTCTTGACTATGATAGCCATTATATTTAATAAATTGCTCAACTATTGCCGGTTCTAGCGGCCGCCGACCCATAATCGGAATAATCGGCGGAACTTCCCAAGTTGTAACGGCCGGAATATCAATACTATGAACTATTTCGTTAATAATAGTGGAGCCATCAGGCATACCTTGGCCAACTTGAGTGGCTAAAATTCGTACCGCCTCAGCACCATTCTCAACTGATCCCATAGTTTGAGCCACTTCCATAAATTGACCGGTAAATTTAGTCACTCCGTTGGCATGGCTAAATAGGCTGGCCGCCAGACTGCCCTTGGGAATAACCGCTAAGCCATCAGAATTGATCGGAATCTCAATAACCTGATTTTGCGTACCCTTGGATAAAGATAATAACAATTTAAGTCCGCCATTTTTAATTAGCTGCTGGGCATCCGCGGACAATTTTTGACCAGCCAATGTATGATACGAACCATCAGGAGCCATCTTTTGCATATTTAATAAAATATTGCCATCTTGGTCTAATCCACTACCATATTTACCGCCCCAAAAAACCCGCAACTCATTCTTATCAAAAGATTTAGTGTCATTATCATACCATAGCCGTCGAACAATATTGGTAAAATTTTTCTTGTTTTGTTCAATCACTTCTTGAGCGCCCAGCGATCCCGCCACTCGATTTTCCTGGGTTAGCCAATTGATACCGTGTTTGGCCAAATCAGCTTGTGATTCGGCTGATAATTGTCCATTAGTTAACCGCAAATCGCCAATCAATTTTTTGCCACCGCTAAAAATACTAAATTCGCCATCAGCCTCTGGCCGAATTTCAGTGCCGACCGGCACTTTGAATTGATGATCACCAATCCTAACTAGCTCTTGGGCTTGTTGCAGTTTCGGCTGACCAAAAATCATTGCCCTAGCTTTTTCTAGCAATGTTACGCTTTGATGACCGCTAGTCGGCTGCCGTCCTTTTATAGCTCCTTCAATCAAACCTTGTTGATCGGAACGGAAAAAACTAGCCGCCTCTTGGAAAGCTAAGCCAACAGCAAAGCCAATACCGGCCGCATTAATTCCAGTAGAGACCATCCTCGCTTTACGCATTTTATTAAATAAACGATCTTTTTCTGCAATACCATTATCTCCGCCTAACAACTCTTGTTTTTTGGCCTCAATCAAACTGTTAAGATAATCATCAAGATTACCATCAACAAAATTAAGTTTATCGTGATCGGCCAAACGTCTTAAAGTAACCTTAAGCCGAGCTCTGGCCAAATCAAGCTCTAAACGCTCTTGCTCAACATTAGTCAAATTAGAAAAAGCAATTAAATCTATCTTTTGTTGATCGGATAAACGAATTCGAGCCTCTAAGTCAGCTAAATTAGTTACAACCTGTTTAATTTCAGCCTGATTATCGGTATCAGCTTCATTAAAATTAATTTCCAAGCCGGATAAAATATCCACCGATTTAATGGTCTTGTAATTAAATTTCTCCATTTCTTGGCGTCGAACATCATCTTTCTTAAATCTTTTACCCTGGGCCATCTCCCGACTATGCTGCTTTCTTTCTCGTTTTAATTCTTGAGATTCGCGCATGGCTGCTAAACCACCGGTTAATAAAGCACCTAAACCTAGGCCACCCAAAGCTCTAGCCGCCATTTGGCCAGCTGTTTGGCCTAAACTAACCGCTGTGGCTGTAGCCGCGGCCACAGCCAATCCTAGAGTTGATTCATTAATTAACGCTCCAATTTTAGTCTTGCCCAGTTTTTCTAAAATACGATCAACTTTATTATATTTAGCTTCAGTACGCACTCCACTAACAGCTCGACCAACAATAATCTCTAAATCATAATCTAATTTGGCTAGACCGGATTGATGGTTTAAAGATTGTTTAGCTTGTTTGGCGATGGCTAATAGATTATCGGCGCAACCAACCTTAAGTCGACCATTTTTATCATCAAAATCGGGCAAACTATTTAATAATCTAACTTTTTCTTCTTCCAGCTCAGTTTCATTAATTTCCCCAGCCACAAACTTATCAATCAAATTACGCAGTGAGTCGCTAAAAATTTTATCTTCAGGCGTTTCACCAATAACGCGCCGACTTTCACCGGCCTCTTGGTGAATCATTTCGGCATGATCAGCCATAAAACGATCAACGATAGCCTCTTGTTCAGCGATAAATTCATCTTGACTACCTTCAGCTGCGGCAAAAAGATTACCAGATTCCAAAATTTGTTGTCTGGCTGTATTAATTTCTTTCTGACGATAATAATTTCTCGCCAGATTATGTTTCCAAATTTTTTTCAAAAAACCACTAAAACCCTTAAGACTCTCCTTGTCAGCCGTCATTTTAGCCTCGCCAGCGTCAATTGCTTGATCATCAATCGCTTGAGAATTGTCAATAAAGGCTACTCTTAATTTCTCGGCCATATAATTACAACTAGTTAACTTAACCCAAATAAGATTGCCGGAAAGCTGCCAATTCTCTGGCTAAAATTGCCGGTAAATCAGGAATATTTTGAGCAAAAAATTTTTGCAATTCTTCATTTCCAGCCTTTTTATCTATAATAACTTCTAACTCTGGCAATTTTTCTTCCGGTAACTCGGCAACTATGGCCGCCTCTAGGCGATCGTTAAGCCTGTCGGTTAAATCTTGAACCAATTGATCCCGAATCTCTGGTTCTAGTTGATCAATTCCTTGAGCTACCAATAATTCATCGACAAATTTATCCAATGATGGTGAGAGAGTTGACATAAGACAAATTTAAAAAATAAACTAATTTAAGTCTAGCGATAAAATAATAAAAAATCAAATAAAAAGGCCGTTGATTAACGGCCGTTGTTAGGAATTTCTACCAACCAGACTTTCTGGTGGTAGATTTGGGTACTATCATAAATAAAATGCTGATTAAGATCAGCGATACTGCAAAATATCAGCTGATCTTTTTTAATCAGGGGGTAACACTTACCCCCGTCCCAGTCAATAAAGACCGGGTCGGCTACGGCAATCACGCCGTATTTTTTGGGCAAGAAGGTTGTTAAAAACGCTTCCGCCCACTCGGCCTCGGGTATCATTAGGCCAGAGGCGCTAATCTCGGTAATCACCTCTTCCAGTTTTTCACCCGAAACCTCTATTAACACAAATTGACGCACCTCCCGACTTGGGAGGGTGGTTTTTTTGTGTCTAAACCAGCCATAGCCCCAATATTGGGGTGAGTACTGGCTAGCCATGCTAGCCAGGCTACTGTTTTCATCAATGGCTAACCAAAATTTTTGGTTAACCACTGGACAGGGTCGCCGGCGGTTTAACTTTCTTTCTAATTCATAGAAAGAAATTAGCCCAACCAGAGGGGCTATGAAGAGACCCAAAGATGCCGATAATGCACACAAGAAATACAAGATTACTATGGACATGTCAGCCCATAATAGGGCAACGATAACCGGCCAAATATTACCGTAGTCTTTCCAGGCTATGGGATAGTTGGCTCTGAAAAAAGATTCAGCCATGACGGCTAATCTTTTTTCACAGAAAAACAAAATTATCGCTAGCAATACCATTAATGCTAGCGTAGATCCCTTGGTCAATGTCGCTTGAGCTCTCTCCGAGAGCACAAAGAATATGACCAGATTGCCAAGAGACAAAATGGCCAATACCAGGATCGACAAAATTCTGATAATTTTCATGATCTACTCCTCTTCTTTTTTTTATTTTTTAATGTTCTTTTGTCAATCAAAATCTAGATTGACTAATTAGTCTACAACAATTCTGGCTATATATCAATACTTGCAACGATCGAATAAAAAAACACCATAATTCTGGCGCTGACCTACTTTCCCAGGGCTTGATGCGACCCAAGTATCATCAGTACTGGAAGGCTTAACTACTGAGTTCGGGATGGGATCAGGTGGAACCCTTCCGTTTGAAGCACCAGAATTATGGTGTCTTTTATATTTTATCGTCAATCAATGTTCAAATACAACCTTTAAAACAAAATTGTGGGAAAATCAAATGACTTATTAGTATCCCTCGGCTCAACACATTACTGTGCTTACACCTAGAACCTATCAACCCGGTCATCTCCCGGGAGTCTATGAAACCTAATCTTGAAGACAGCTTCGCGCTTATATGCTTTCAGCGCTTATCCGAACCGAAGATAGCTACCCAGCGGTGCCCTTGGTAGGACAGCTGGTACACCAGAGCTTCGTGCTTCCCGGTCCTCTCGTACTAGGGAAGCGCCTTCTCAAGTTTCCACGATCATAGTGGATAGGAGACCGACCTGTCTTACGACGGTCTGAACCCAGCTCGCGTGCCGCTTTAATGGGCGAACAGCCCAACCCTTGGGAGCTTCTCCACCCCCAGGATGCGACGAGCCGACATCGAGGTGCCGAACC
>JAKPXD010000007.1 GCA_029570385.1 bacterium
GATTAATATCTAATCTATGTTTAAATTTCAAACGCCCAAGATTGATAATGATTTTTCTCAGCTAACCGGGGATAGTTTGCAACAGGCTTGGCGCGGCGAGGCTAAGCAGCAGCGCTGGCGGAGAACTTATTGGTCGTTGGCTGTTGTTATTGTCGTTATAATGATTGGCGGTTTATTGATTATCAGCTGGCCATCTTTTCAGCATAGTTTTTCTCATTGGTCGGCCTGGTTTAAAGATAAAACCGGGCAAACTGTGAATAATTTACAGCAGTGGCAATTAAAAAATGAGCGATCAGTGATTGAAGGCAATATTTTAAAATAATTTATGACTACAGCCGAAATTTATCAATTGGCGATTAAGCTAGGTATTGAAGCAGATTTACGCGGACAAGCGTCAGTCAGAGAGCACTTGCGTTATGTTAAAAAACAATATCGGCAGCTATCTAAAACAGCTAAAGTTGATTTTGATTTAGAAAAACTAACCAATCCTTATGCTGATAGCCGTATTTTAGTTGATTTAACGCGCGGTCAAATTAAAAAAGTCTTGGCCGGTATTGACATGGAGGGGCCGGAATTATTAGCCGCTAAACAACTAGGTGATATTGACCTGGTTATCGCTCATCATCCTGAAGGTTTGGGATTGGCTGGCTTGTCAGAAGTTATGGATTTACAAGCTGATGTTTTAGCTAATTATGGTGTGCCAATTAATATTGCCGAATCGGTTATTAAGCCGCGAATTAGCGAAGTCAGCCGTGGTGTTTCTCCGATCAATCATGATCGAGCAGTCGATATGGCCAAACTACTGGGACTAGACTTTATTTGTGTTCATACTCCGGCCGATAATCTGGGCGCTCGTTATTTGGTTGATTTAATTAAAAATAAGCAGGCTAAGTTAAAAAGAGTTGGTGATTTGGTTAAGCTATTATCAACTATTCCTGAATACGCTTCAGCTGCCAAACATAAGGCTGGCCCGACTTTATTTGCCGGCCAAGCCGATAACCATTGCGGCAAGATTGCCGTAACTGAATTTACCGGTGGCACCAGTGGTTCCAAGGATATTTATGAAAAAATGGTCAATTTTGGCATTGGTACAGTAGTCGGGATGCATATGAGTGAAGAACATCGCCGCGAGGCCGAAAAAAATCATATTAATGTCGTTATTGCCGGCCATATGGCTAGTGATTCTTTGGGTATGAATCTGCTGCTTGATCAATTAGAAAAAGTCGGCATTGAGGTTGTAGCGACCTCGGGATTAATTAGAATTAAGCGGAATTAATTTATGCTAGCTTTTTTGCGCGGCCAAGTTTTAACTAAGCGACCCGGATCGTTAATTATTGATAATAATGGTTTGGGTTATCAGGTTTTTGTCGGCGAAAGATTTTGGGAGGCGGTGGCCAGTGGTCAGTCCATTGAAGTTTATCTTTATCATAGCGTTCGTGAAGACGCTGCCGATCTTTATGGTTTTGCTAGTCTTGATGAGCTGTCGTTATTTGAATTATTAGTTTCCGTTTCCGGTATCGGTCCTAAATCAGCCCTGGGGATATTGTCATTAGCCAATGTTGAACAAATTAAGCAAGCTATTATACTAGGTGATGAATCATTATTGACTAAAGTGTCTGGTATTGGCGCTAAGACGGCTCAAAGATTGATTTTAGAATTAAGTGGTAAAATAGCCGGTCTTTTACCGACTACTAGTTTAGATGGTGGTCAAGCAGCTGTCAGCAGTGACGATTTGGAAGCCTTAATTGCTTTAGGTTATAGCGCTTCTGATGCTCGGCGCGCTTTATCTAAGGTGGATGCCGGCATTAGTGATCCGGCTCAGCGCCTTAAGTCAGCCTTACAATATCTTCATTAGTTTATGTGGCAACCGATTGATAATCAAACGGCTGATGAATTTGTTCGGCAATATGGTCAATCCGAATTATTACAAAGCGCTAATTGGCTTGATTTGCAGCAACAATTTTATCAAGTTGAACGCCTTGGCTATTACCACCAGCAAAAATTAGTGGCCGTTGCTGGTCTAATCAGACGACGGCTGATCGGCCGATATGCTTATTACTATTCACCGCGTGGACCAATTTGGGCCGATGATCAATTATCGTCCAATTGGTGGCCGCAGATGCTGGCCGATATTAAGCCATGGTTAGTGGCCAGACAAGCTATTTTTTGGCGGATTGAGCCTAATTGTCAGCCAACCGGAGTAGATTTGAATAAGCTTGGTTTAATTCACGGGCCAGATATTCAGCCTAGCCAAACCAGGATTCTAGATATTAGTCAAACAGAGGAAGCTCTTTTACAGCAAATGCATCCCAAAACGCGTTATAATATCCGTTTAGCCACTAAGCGGGGAGTAGTGATTGAAGCGGTCGGACCAGATGGTTTTACCGATTTTTGGCGATTAATGGCCATTACTGGCCAACGCAACAGGTTTCATTTACACCAGCCGCAATATTACCGAGCCATAATTAAGGCGCCTTTTAGCCAGTTGCTAGTAGCCAAGTGGCAGGGTCAGATTCTGGCGGCGGGAATTTTCACTTATTGGGGACGGCGAGCCGTTTACCTGCATGGCGCTTCTGACAATAAACAACGGCAGTTAATGGCTCCTTATTTAATACAATGGCAGGCTATTTTGACGGCGCGTCAACGCGGCTGTCAAACTTATGATTTTTTTGGTATAAATCAACAGAAATGGCCAGGCGTGACTCGCTTTAAGCAAGGTTTTGGCGGTAAGATTGTCAATTACCCCGGAACTTTTGATTGGCCGATTAATCAATATTTCTATCGTTTTTATCAATTAATTCGTCAATTGCGTCGTTTATTGCGCTAAATTAATAATTCTATGAATAAATTATTGGCTCGCTGTAAAAGATTTATTTATCATAGTTTTTTTCGTCGCTTAATTCCTAGCTATCATTTTATTTTAAATTGGCTGGCTGCCGCTTATTATCATCATCCCAGCCAGCAATTAATTGTTATCGGGGTTACCGGAACTACCGGCAAGACAACTAGCGTCTTTTTGATTGCTGAGGTGCTTCGAGCCGCTGGTTATAAGGTTGGTTATACCTCAACAGCCATGTTTAGCGATGGTCAAAAAGATTGGCTTAACGATAAGAAGATGACCATGGTTGGTCGTTTTTTTACCCAGCGGCTCTTAAGACAAATGGTTAATAATGGTTGTCATTATGCTATTATTGAGACAACATCGCAAGGTATTTTACAATATCGTCACCGCTTTATTAATTATGATATAGCTGTTTTTACTGGTCTTTATCCTGAACACATTGAAGCTCATGGTGGTTTTGACAACTATCGTCGGGCTAAAGGCCGCTTGTTTAGCCATTTGCGCGCTGGTCACTATAAATATATTAATGATCAGCAGCGAGTTCAATCAACTGATCGCGGTTTTAAACGTATCGGACTCAATAAGGTTTTAAAAACAGTTATCGTTAATCTTGACGATGAATATGCGTCCTATTTTTTAAGTTTCGGTTTTGACCAAGCTTTTGGTTATACCCAAAAACCTAAAGAAATAGAAGAGCATAATTGGCCGGAACAATTAAAAATTTTACCGATTGAACAGTTGCAAGCCGGGATTCACGGCACTGATTTTGTTTGTCAGGATCAAATGATCCACTTGCCAATACTGGGCGCCTTTAATGCCTTGAATGCTCTTAACGCCATTGCTGTCGCTTTAAGTCAAGAGATTGATTGGTCAATTATTCGTTCCGGCTTAGCGGCTATTCCAGGGTTAGCTGGTCGCCTCGAAATGATTGATCAGGGCCAGCCATTTAGCGTCATCGTTGATTATGCTTTTGAACCGGTGGCCTTAAGCAAGATTTATGAAACCTTGGAATTGGTAAATTATAAAAAAATAATTCATGTTTTAGGTTCAGCTGGCGGTGGACGAGATGTTGCTCGGCGACCTAAGCTTGGTCAAATTGCTGGACAATTGGCCGATTATGTTATTGTTACTAATGAGGATCCTTATGATGATGATCCGCGTTTAATCATTGATCAGGTAGCTGTTGGCGCTGAGCATGCTGGCAAGATTCTTAATAAGAATTTATTAACAATTTTGGATCGCCGAGAAGCCATTGCCAAAGCCTTGTCTTTAGCCAAAAAAGACGATATTGTCCTGATTACCGGTAAGGGTAGCGAGCAAGCTATTTGCTTAGCGGCTGGCCGAAAATTACCATGGGATGATCGTCAAGTGGTTCGAGAAGAATTAGCTAAGTTAGCTATTGACGGCTGGCAATAATTTTGTTATCTTAACAATATTAGATTGACTCACTCTTTATTAGACAAATTTGTCAATCTCAATTCTAAGCTTAGATCAGAGAAAACACTAACTAAATGACTAGCACGCGGTCAAAGCGTAGCTTTTGGTCATTTTATCGGCTATCTTTGATTTTGCCATAAGATATACCCCTATCCGCGGCTCCAATTAAACAATTATATAGTTTTAGCTAACTCATTCGCCATTAGGCTTTGAGAATTTTTTGTTGTCAAAAATATGTCGCAAACGCTTAAAATCGACAATCAAACCAGTCAGCGCCGTTATTTTATTGATAAAAGCTTTTTAATGCCGCTGCCTGATTTGATTGAGGTGCAAAAAAAATCCTATGCCTGGTTTCTTAAAGAGGGATTGGCTGATTTGTTTGACGAAATTTCGCCGATTAGCGATTTTATGGGTCGTGACCTAGAGCTTTATCTGACTGATTATTATTTTGACGAACCCAAGTTTGACGAAGCTGAGAGTAAAGCCAAGAATGTTACCTATGAAGCGGCCTTGCGGGTCAAGGCCCGGCTAGTTAATAAAAAAACCGGACAATCAATTTCTCAAGAAGTTTTTTTGGGTGATTTTCCATTAATGACTCAGAACGGCACCTTTATTATTAACGGCATTGAGCGGGCCGTTGTTTCTCAATTAATTCGTAGTGCCGGCGTTATTTTTACAGCTGAAAATATTCGCGGCCGCAAATATTATGGCGCTAAAATTATTCCTAATCGCGGCGCCTGGATCGAGATAGAGACTGATGTCAATCATGTTTTATGGGCCCGTATTGATCGTAAGCGTAAAGTGGCGGTCACTTCTTTATTGAGAGCCTTTGGTTATGGCGAGGATGAAGATATTAAAAAGGCCTTGTCCGGTGTGGATATTGCTGACGGTGTCAGTTATATTGACGCGACTATTGATAAAGATTTAGCCAAAAACGAGGCCGAGGGCCTTAAGGAAGTTTATAAGCGTATTCGTCCAGGTGATTTAGCTACTTCTGAAAACGCTAAACAATTGATTCATTCCATGTTTTTCCGCTTTGATCGTTATGATTTTGACCGGGTTGGCCGTTATAAACTGAATCAGCGGTTTAATTTTGATATTCCTAACAATAAAGAAACTCGTATCTTACGGCCGGAAGACTTAGTGGCTATTATTAAAGAAGTTATTCGGTTAAACATTACTCAAGAACCTGAAGACGATATTGATCATCTCGGCAATCGTCGTGTTCGCGCCATCGGTGAATTAATCCAAAACAAAACTCGTGTTGGTTTGTCGCGTATGGAGAGAATCGTTCGTGATCGTATGAGTATTTTAGATATTGGTGAAATTACTCCCAATAAATTAATCAATGCTCGGCCGGTTATTAGCGTGGTCAAGGAATTTTTTATGTCATCACAGTTATCGCAGTTCATGGATCAGACGAATCCATTAGCTGAATTGGAGCATAAGCGCCGGTTATCAGCTCTTGGTCCTGGCGGTTTAGCTCGTGAGCGGGCCGGTTTTGAAGTCCGAGATGTTCATGCTACTCATTATAGCCGTATTTGTCCGATTGCCACTCCAGAGGGTCCGAATATCGGTTTGGTTGGC
>JAKPXD010000008.1 GCA_029570385.1 bacterium
GATTAATATCTAATCTATGTTTAAATTTCAAACGCCCAAGATTGATAATGATTTTTCTCAGCTAACCGGGGATAGTTTGCAACAGGCTTGGCGCGGCGAGGCTAAGCAGCAGCGCTGGCGGAGAACTTATTGGTCGTTGGCGATCATTATTTTAATTATAATGATTGGCGGCTTGCTAGTTATTGGCTGGCCATCTTTTCAGCGCAATCTTTCTAATTGGTCGGCTTGGATTAAAGATAAGACCGGACAAACTGTGGATAATTTGCAGCAGTGGCAATTAAACAATGAGCGATCAATTATTGAGGGTAATATTTTAAAATAATTTATGACGACAGTCGAAATTTATCAGTTGGCGATTAAGTTGGGTATTGAAGCGGATTTGCGCGGACAAGCGTCAGTTAGGGAGCATCTGCGCTACGCGAAAAAACAATACCGGCAATTATCTAAAACAGCTAAAGCCGATTTTGATTTAGAAAAACTAACTAATCCTTACGCCGATAGCCGTATCTTGGTTGATTTGACGCGCGGTCAAATTAGGAAAGTTCTAGCCGGTATTGATATGGAGGGTCCGGAATTATTAGCCGCCAAGCAATTGGGGGATATTGATTTAGTGATTGCTCACCACCCTGAGGGATTGGGACTGGCTGGTTTATCCGAAGTTATGGATTTGCAAGCTGATGTTTTAGCCGATTACGGTGTGCCGATTAATATTGCCGAATCAGTTATTAGGCCGCGGATTAGTGAGGTCAGCCGCGGTGTTTCTCCGGCCAATCATGATCGGTCGGTAGATATGGCTAAATTGCTAGGACTAGACTTTATCTGTATCCATACCCCAGCCGATAATCTTGGTGCTCGTTATTTGGTTGATTTGATTAAAAATAAACAGGCCAAGTTAAAAAGGGTTGGTGACTTGGTTAAATTATTGTCCGCTATCCCTGAATATGCTTTAGCGGCCAAGCATAAAGCTGGCCCAACTTTATTTGCCGGCCAAGCCGATAATCATTGCGGTAAGATTGCCGTAACTGAATTTACCGGTGGCACCAGCGGTTCCAAAGATATTTATGAAAAAATGGCCAATTTCGGTATCGGCACCGTAGTCGGGATGCATATGAGCGAAGAGCATCGCCGCGAGGCCGAGAAAAATCATATTAATGTTGTTATTGCCGGCCATATGGCTAGCGATTCTTTAGGCATGAATCTGCTGCTTGATCAATTGGAAGAAGCTGGCATTGAGGTTGTGCCGACTTCGGGATTAATTAGAATTAAGCGAAATTAATTTATGCTAGCTTTTTTGCGCGGCCAAGTTTTAGTTAAGCGACCCGGATCACTGATTATTGATAACAATGGTTTGGGCTACCAGGTGTTTGTCGGTGAGCGATTTTGGGAAGCGGCGGCTAGCGGCCAGCCTATTGAAACCTATCTTTACCATAGCGTTCGCGAAGACGCCGCCGATCTTTATGGCTTTTCTAGTCTTGATGAGCTGTCGTTATTCGAATTATTGGTTTCCGTTTCCGGTATCGGCCCCAAATCGGCCCTAGGCATATTATCTTTAGCCGATGTTGAACAAATCAAGCAAGCTATTATCTTGGGTGATGAATCATTATTAACTAAAGTGTCTGGTATTGGCGGCAAGACGGCGCAAAGGTTGATTTTAGAATTACGTGGCAAAATAGCTGGCCTTTTACCGGCTGCTAGCTTAGATGGCGGCCAAGCCGCTGCCAGTAGTGATGACTTGGAAGCCTTAATTGCTTTAGGCTATAGCGCTCCTGATGCTCGGCGCGCCTTATCCAAAGTTGATGCTAGTATTAGTGACCCGGCTCAACGGCTTAAGTCAGCCTTACAACAGCTTCGTTAATTTATGTGGCAACCGATTGACAATCAAGCGGCTGATGAATTTATTCGGCAATACGGTCAATCCGAATTGTTGCAAAGCACTGATTGGCTTGGTTTGCAGCAACAATTTTATAAAGTTGAGCGCCTTGGTTATTACGACCAGCAAAAATTAGTGGCCGTCGCTAGCTTAATTAGACGGCAGCTTATCGGCAAATATGCCTATTATTATTCGCCGCGCGGACCAATTTGGGCCGATGATCAATCATTATCCAGTTGGTGGCCGCAGATGCTGGCCGACATCAAGCCATGGTTAGTTGCCCGACGGGCTATCTTCTGGCGGATTGAGCCGGATCATCAGCCAGACGGATTGGATTTCAATGAGCTTGGTTTGGTCCGCGGGCCCGATATTCAGCCTAGCCAAACCAGAGTCTTAGATATTAGTCAAACCGAGGAAGCTCTTTTACGGCAGCTGCATCCCAAGACCCGCTACAATATCCGTTTAGCTACCAAACGGGGAGTGGTGATTGAAGCAGTCGGGCCAGATGGTTTTGCCGATTTTTGGCGATTAATGGCAATTACCGGTCAGCGTGACAATTTTCACCTGCATCAGCCGCAATATTATCGAGCCATCATCAAAGCGCCTTTTAGCCAGTTGCTAGTAGCTAAGTGGCAGGGGCAGATTCTAGCGGCTGGGATTTTTGCTTATTGGGGGCGGCGCGCAGTTTACTTGCACGGCGCTTCTGATAATCAGCAGCGGCAACTGATGGCTCCTTATTTAATACAATGGCAGGCTATTTTGTCGGCTCGTCAGCGCGGCTGTCAAACATATGATCTTTTTGGCATTAATCAGCAGAAGTGGCCAGGCGTTACTCGCTTTAAACAAGGTTTTGGCGGTAAGATTGTCAATTACCCCGGAACTTTTGATTGGCCGGTTAATCAATATGTCTATCGTTTTTATCAACTAATTCGTCAATTGCGTCGTTTGTTTCGCTAAATTCACAACCTTATGAATAAATTATTAGCTCGCTGTAAAAGATTTATTTATCATAGTTTTTTCCGCCGTTTGATTCCTAGCTATCATTTTGCTTTGAATTGGCTGGCGGCCGCTTATTATCATCACCCCAGCCAACAATTAATCGTTATCGGTGTTACTGGAACCACCGGCAAGACTACTAGCGTCTTCCTAATTGCTGAGGTGCTTCGAGCGGCTGGCTATAAGGTCGGCTATACCTCAACAGCCATGTTTAGCGACGGTCAAAAGGATTGGCTCAACGATAAAAAGATGACCATGGTCGGCCGTTTTTTTACCCAGCGGCTCTTAAGGCAAATGGTTAGCAATGGCTGCCATTATGCTATTGTTGAGACGACATCGCAAGGTATTTTGCAATATCGACATCGCTTCATTAATTATGATATAGCTGTTTTTACTGGTCTTTATCCTGAACATATTGAAGCCCATGGCGGCTTTGATAACTATCGTCGGGCTAAAGGCCGCCTATTTAGCCATTTGCGCGCCTGTCAATATAAATATATCAATGATCAGCAGCGAGTTCAGTCCACCGATCACGGCTTTAAACGTATTGGGCTCAACAAAGTTTTAAAAACGGTTATTGCTAATCTTGATGATGAATATGCGCCTTATTTTTTAAGCTTCGGTTCCGATCAAGCCTTTGGCTATACTCAAAGACCTAAAGAGATAGAAGAACATAATTGGCCGGAACAACTAAAAATTTTATCGATTGACCAGCTGCAATCTGGGATTCACGGCACTGATTTTAGTTGTCAGGATCAAATAATCCATCTACCGATACTCGGCGCCTTTAATGCTTTTAATGCTCTTAACGCCATAGCCGTTGCCTTAAGCCAAGAAATTGATTGGCCGATTATCCGTTCTGGATTAGCGGCTATTCCAGGGCTAGCTGGTCGGCTCGAGATGATTGACCAGGGCCAGCCATTTAGCGTAATTGTTGATTATGCTTTTGAGCCGGTGGCCTTAAGTAAGATTTATGAAACCCTGGAATTAGTAAATCATAAAAAAATAATTCATGTCTTAGGTTCGGCTGGCGGTGGGCGAGACGTCGCTCGTCGACCAAAACTTGGCCAAATTGCCGGCCAGCTGGCTGATTATGTTATCGTCACTAATGAAGATCCGTATGATGACGATCCGCGTTTAATCATTGATCAGGTGGCAGTTGGCGCTGAGCATGCCGGTAAGATTCACAACAAAAATCTATTAACAATCTTGGATCGCCGGGAAGCTATTGCCAAGGCCTTATCTTTGGCTAAAAAGGACGACATTGTCCTAATTACTGGCAAGGGCAGTGAACAGGCTATTTGTTTGGCGGCCGGCCGAAAATTACCTTGGGACGATCGTCAAGTGGTTCGCGAAGAATTAGCCAAACTAGCTATTGACGGCTGGCAATAATTTTGTTATATTAACAATATCAGATTGACTAACTCTTTATTAGACAAGCTTGTCAATCTCAATTCTAAGCTTAGATCAGAGAAAAACACTAAATGACCAGCACGTGGCCAAAGCGTAGCTTGTGGTCATTTTGTCGGCTATCTTTGATTATCGCCATAAGATATACCCCTATCCGCGGCTCCAATTAAACAATTATATAGTTTTAGCTAGCTCATTCGCCACTAGGCTTTGAGAATTTTTTGTTGTCAAAAATATGTCGCAAACGCTTAAAACCGCCAGTCAAACCAGTCAGCGCCGTTATTTTATTGATAAAAGCGCTTTAATGCCGCTGCCTGATTTGATTGAGGTGCAAAAAAAATCCTATGCTTGGTTCCTTAAAGAGGGACTGGCTGATTTGTTTGACGAGATTTCGCCGATTAGCGATTTTATGGGTCGTGACCTAGAACTTTATTTGGCTGATTATTATTTTGACGAACCGAAGTTTGATGAAGCCGAGAGTAAAGCTAAAAATGTCACCTATGAAGCGGCTTTGCGGGTCAAGGCGCGGCTAGTTAATAAGAAAACCGGCCAAGCGGTTTCTCAAGAAGTTTTCTTGGGCGATTTTCCATTAATGACTCAGAATGGAACCTTTATTATCAATGGCATTGAGCGGGCCGTTGTTTCTCAATTAATCCGTAGCGCCGGTGTTATTTTTACGGCTGAAAATATCCGCGGTCGTAAATATTATGGCGCTAAAATTATTCCGAATCGCGGCGCCTGGATTGAGATGGAGACTGATGTTAATAATGTTTTATGGGCGCGTATTGACCGCAAGCGTAAGGTGGCGGTTACTTCTTTGCTGAGAGCCTTCGGTTATAGCGAAGACGAAGATATTAAAAAGGTCTTGTCTGATGTGGATATTGCCGACGGTATCAGTTATGTTGACGCGACTATTGATAAAGACTTAGCTAAAAATGAGGCTGAGGGCCTCAAAGAGGTCTATAAGCGTATCCGCCCCGGTGATTTGGCCACCCCTGAGAACGCCAAGCAGTTGATTCATTCCATGTTTTTCCGCTTTGATCGTTATGATTTTGATCGGGTCGGCCGTTACAAGTTGAATCAACGGTTTAATTTTGATATTCCTAACAACAAAGAAACTCGCATCTTGCGGCCAGAAGACCTAGTGGCCATTATTAAAGAAGTTATTCGGTTGAATATTACTCAAGAACCCGAGGATGACATTGATCATCTTGGCAACCGCCGTGTTCGCGCCATCGGTGAATTAATTCAAAACAAAACTCGTGTCGGTTTGTCGCGCATGGAGAGAATCGTCCGCGACCGCATGAGTATCTTGGATATTGGCGAAATTACTCCTAATAAGTTAATTAATGCTCGGCCGGTTATCAGCGTGGTTAAGGAGTTTTTTATGTCTTCACAATTATCGCAGTTTATGGATCAAACCAATCCATTAGCTGAATTGGAGCACAAGCGCCGGTTATCAGCTCTTGGTCCTGGCGGTTTAGCTCGTGAGCGGGCCGGTTTTGAAGTCCGAGATGTTCATGCTACTCATTATAGCCGTATTTGTCCGATTGCCACTCCAGAGGGTCCGAATATCGGTTTGGTTGGC
>JAKPXD010000011.1 GCA_029570385.1 bacterium
CAGGTGCCGGTGCGGTGTTTAGGTAAGATTTTGCCTAAAGCGTTGGCGTAGCGGCGCAGTAGGAAGGTGTCTTTATAATCAATTTCTTTGATGCCATTTTGGCAAAAATAACAAGGCTTGTTGCTATTGCGACTGTTCATAGTAAGCAATTAAATAATTTAGAAAGGGATATTTTCAATTTTGATTTCTTCTTCGGCCGGATTATCAGGCAATGACTCCAGCGATGGTTCGTTGTTGTCGGTTTGTTCAGCGGCCGGTCCGGAGAATGGTGCACTAGCTGAACCGGCTCGATCTAGCATAATCAGATTGTCGGCTACTAATTCGGTCCGATAGCGCTTGGTATTGTCTTGGGCTAGCCAATCGCGGGTTTGCAGTCGTCCCTCCACATAAACTTTTGATCCTTTGTGCAAGTATTGGCGGCAAATATCGGCTAAGCGGCGCCAAGCGACAATATTATGGAATTCGGCCCTTTCTTGACGCTGGCCAGTTTGGTCGGTCCAAACATAATTAGTAACCACTGTAAATGAGGCAACTGGCTGTCCGGTGGTGGTGTTGCGGATTTCCGGATCACGAGTCAAATTACCGATGAGCATGGCTTTGTTTAGATCCATAGGCGTAATTTAGAAGATTAAAATTTATTTGACGATTGGTTCTTCATTGATCAAGGTATCAATTTTGGCGTCAATATCTTGATCATGTTTTTTGGCCACTTCTTCACTGTCGCTAGCCGGAGTAGCGGCTTCTTTTTCCGGATTATTTTTTTTGGCCTCAGCTTCAGTTTTATCTGATTGCAGCTTGGCTTCACGCTTGGCGATTTCTTCTTTAGCGGCTAGAATTTCTTCAACAGTTCGTGGTTGGCGTTTGACAATTTGGTGGCGCAAGATATCGCTGGACAAGCGCAAAAAGCGCTCAACCTCAGCAATTTTATCGGCTGCTAAATCGCACTCCAGAAGACGATAATAACCGAAGAGAAAACCTTTAATCGGATAAGACATTCGGCGTTTACCCCAGTTTTCGCGATAAACGATTGTGCCGTCGTTAGCGGTAATTAGATTTTCAATTTTTTGAGCAATCGGCTCGGTTTCCTCGGCTGTAAATTTGTTAGACACGATATACAGCAATTCATAGCGCGGTAACCGAGAGCTTTTGTTTTTAGCCATAAGTAATGGGTAAAGAATAATTAATAATAAAAATAAAACCCTCAACCATAAGTCTGCAGGCAGAGGGGTAACTGCTTTCGGCCTGCCTTTGGTGCCACTAATTATTAATAGCACCATTTAAACCAATGGTTGGTTCAAACATGGAAAAGGCAAAGATTGTCTTTTTGTGTCATTAACCCTAACACAGAAGTTAAAAAATTGCAAGACTGGCGGTTTTATGTTAGCGTAGCGGTATATGAATTATTTTTTTATCTTGGGCAGCCATCCAGCCTTGTCCTTAACTGAATTGGCAGTCAAATTGTCGGGTCGCTGGCAGGTGGTTAACGATAATTTGGCGCTAGCCAGTCAAGTGGCCGAATTATCGGCGGATTTATTAGAATATCTTGGTGGAACCATTAAGTTTGGTCGAGTTATTGGTCAATTTAATCAACTTAATGAAGCGGCGGCTCAAGTAATAGCTAAGCAATTATTGGCGGTCGCCCCGGCTGACAAAAAAATTTGTTTCGGTTTATCTAATTATGATCGCCAGCCGCTTAGCCGTGATTTAGGTATACAAATCAAGCGTTTTATCCAAGATACTGGTCGTTCGGCGCGCTGGGTAATTAGTCGCGCAGCGGCTTTGTCCAGTGTAGTAGTTGAGCAGAATCATTTACTAACTAGCGGCGGAGAAGTAGTTTTATGGCGACAAGATAATTGTTGGCAATGGGGAGTGACGGTGGCTGTCCAGCCTTTTAAGTCGTTATCGGCTCGTGATTATGGCCGCCCGGCTCGTGATGATCAGTCCGGCATGTTACCGCCCAAGCTTGCCCAGATTATGCTTAATTTAGCTGGCTTTGAACCGGGTGATAGTGTTTTGGATCCATTTTGCGGCTCTGGCACCATTTTGCAGGAGGCAGCTTTAATGAAAGCCGGGCGAATTATTGGTCTGGATAATTCGGGGGTAGCCGTTGCCAATAGTCAAATTAATTGGCAGTGGTTAGCTAACCGTTGGCCAATTGAGATTGACCCAGAAATTAGTTTAGCCGACGCTCGTCAGGCCTCAGTCCAGCTAGCTAATCAAAGAATTAAACGGATTGTGACTGAACCATATTTAGGACCGCAGCGTGGCCGGCGTAATTTTATGGTTATTGCTCAGGAATTGAATCAATTATATAGTCAAGCTTTAGTTGATTGGCAAAAAATAATCGCTCCGGGTGGGCGAGTCGTGATGATTTGGCCGGTATTTATTGACGGTCACCAAAAGCATTTGGTCCAACCAAAGATGGCTGGCTGGCGTAAGGTTAAATATAGCCAATTGGCCCGGCAAGCTTGGCCTAAGCAGTACACCTTAGACGGCAATTTGCTTTATGGTCGGCCAGGACAAGTGGTTTGGCGAGCGATTGTTGGCTTAGAGAAAGTTTAATTATTAATTAGAAAATTACAGACATCACCGTCTTTAATCAAATAATCTTTACCTTCTAGCCGCAGCAAACCCAATTCCTTAGCTTTAACCTCGCTGCCGGCTCGAAGTAAATCTTGCCAATTAATAACTTCAGCCCGAACAAAACCTTTAATAAAATCAGTATGAATCACGCCGGCCGCCAAAGGAGCCGGTGTATTTTTAATTACTGTCCAAGCTCTGGTTTCATCGGCGCCGGTGGTTAAAAAAGTGACTAGATTGAGCAGTTGATAAGCTTGAGCAATTAATTTGTTCAAGCCGCTTTGATTGAGACCCAGCTCTTGAATATATTCAGCCTGTTCGTTTTCTGGTAGAGCGGCAATGTCAGCCTCCAATTTAGCGTTGAGCGGCAGAACCGCGCCATCCCAGGCTGGTAATTGTTCAGTTTCCGGCTGGCTGCTATTGATAACATAGATAATCGGCTTGCTGGTTAAAAGGTTTAATTCTTTAATCAACGCCTGTTCGTCGGCAGTAAAATCAAATTGACGCAAACTGTGGCCGTTATCTAGGTAGTCGCGCAATTTAGTTAAAATAGCCGTTTGTTGGATAGCTGTCTTATGGCCGCTTTTAGCTTCGCGACCGACCTTGTCCAATCGTTTATTAACAGTGGCTAGGTCGGCGTAAATTAACTCCAGATTGATAATGGCCTGGTCAGATTCAGGATTGATGCGACCGTCGACATGAACAATATTGTCGTCTTGAAAATTGCGAACCACCTGGCAAATGGCATCACAGGCGCGGATATGAGCTAAGAATTGGTTACCTAAACCTTCACCCTCATGAGCGCCTTTAACTAAACCGGCAATGTCAACAAATTCCATGGTGGTATAAATGGTTTTAGCCGAATGAGACATGGCCGATAGTTGATCAACCCGTTCATCAGGTACTTTAACAATGCCAATATTGGGTTCAATGGTGCAAAAAGGATAGTTGGCGGCGTCAACCTGTTTTTTGGTTAAAGCATTAAAAAGAGTGGATTTGCCGACATTTGGTAGGCCGACGATACCGATAGATAAAGCCATAGATTTTGTTTACAGCTGGAATTTAACAGATTTTAGCTTATTTGGCAATTTTGACTCGGCCATTAATAAGTATTAGTATGGTATTATAGATATAAATTACTATTATCCGTAGTTAATGTTTTTAGTTATAAATAAAAAGTCAAAGTATTCTTTAGCGGCTTTTACTCTTATTGAGCTATTAGTAATCATTGCCATCATTGCTTTGTTGTCCACATTATCGGTTATTGCTTTAAATAATGCTCGGGCCAAAGCCCGAGATGCTCGTCGTTTATCCGATGTTAAACAAATTTCTACAGCTCTAGAGCTATATTATAATAGCCATGGCATTTATCCTAACTCACCCAATCCCGTTGGAACTCCAATTACTAACCTTTGTCTTAGTGAATTAGGTATTACCTCGACCTGTGGCACTGAGGTTTATATGAAAAATATACCAGCGGATCCGGCTAAAGACAAACATTATCTTTATGCTCCATTAATCAATAATTCAAGCTTTAACTTAATTTATGATGAAGAAACCATTGCCGATTGTCCAACCGATTGGGTGCGAGTTCCCGGCAATACTTTATATAATACCCATTCATTTTGTGTTATGAAATATGAGGCCAAAATTAAGGGGATTGACAATGGTAATACCGCCTACAGTGCCAGTTATGAGCCAGAATCTCGACCTAGCGGCACCCCCTGGGTTAATATTACTCAAACTAATGCTAAACTGGAATGTGAATCAATTGGTGCCCATCTAATTACTGAAGATGAATGGTTAAGCATTGTTCGTAATCTAGAGCTACAAGCCAGTAATTGGACCGGAGGCGCTATCGGCTCAGGTCAGATAACACGCGGTAATAGCAATTCTAGTGCGGCTATGGACGGAACCAGTGAGCTTGACGGAGTTAATAAAAGAACGCACATTTTATCTAATGGTGAAGTTATTTGGGATCTAGCCGGTAATGTTTATGATTGGACCGATGCGACTATTATGGGCAAAAATCAGCCAAGCGGAGTGGTAAGTGAAGCTGGGTGGCTTGAATATACTGTGCTCACTAATTACGGCGATATTGCTCCAGAAAAGTTATTACCAATGAATAATTATAATAGTAATCAGGGGTATGGCCAAATTTTTAGTATTGGTTCTAGCACCAATACTATTAACTATGGTTTTCGTCGCGGTGGCTATTGGCGCAATAATGGAGCAAGAGCTGGTGTTTTGACACTTATTTTAAATGTTCCTCCAAATGATTACTATAAGTATATTGGTTTTCGGTGCGCGCTTTAGATCAGCGGTTTAAAGCATTATAAATAATAAAAAATAACTTATTGACGAGCCAAAAATGATATGATAAGCTTGTCGGTGCCAGTGCGACACTGGTATTGGAGTCGTAGTTCAGTTGGTTAGAACGCTGCCCTGTCACGGCAGAGGTCGCGGGTTCGAGTCCCGTCGACTCCGCAGAACGCCTATATTATGGGGCGTTTTTTGTATATGCTTAAAAAGAGGCTCATTGCGCCTCTTTTTATTTTAACAATTAGTTTTTTCTTCAATGGTTTGTTTACCGCGATTAATATCCCAAACACTAGGCGATAGATCGGCATGGAGCTGTAGTTTGGGCCAACGCTCTTGCAAGGCTTTAATCATCTGATGAGCCACTTGGCGCAAAGTGGGGTGAACGGTTTGGTTAGAGCGCAATTCAGCGGTATAAACTGTAGCCGGTAGACCGTAAGTGACTTTGCAAGGCACTAAAAAGCCGAGAGCTAAATAGTATTGTTTAGTCGTTTCGTCAGTCGGTAGAGCGGCAACAGCCTCAATTTGCTTGGCGATTAACACTATAGCCTGCTGGCGCAAATCATGGGGTAATTGTTCTAAATACCAATTATGAAAACCGTGTCTGGCAGTTAATAATGGCATCCGGCAAACGCCGTTGCGATGGCGCTGAATATCGCGGAAAGAACCGTAATCTAAAAGGAATTCAAAACTACAGCTGCCTAATTCAGCTAAGAAGTGGGGTAGGCCGGTTTTAGGCGGGCGATTAATAATCGCTGTCTGTTGATTCAAATCATTATCTTTAATATTGGTGGTAAAACGGAACTCAGTCGGTTGTTCGGTAGTATAATAATAGTCA
>JAKPXD010000018.1 GCA_029570385.1 bacterium
AAAGAGCCAGCTGGCACTTCATTGGCAGCTAAAGGATTGCCAGTTCTGTAATTAGTGAAGAAGGCATCAGCGACATCGCTAACGCGCTTGTTCCAATTATCGCCATACAAAGCTTTGGCAGCTGCCTCATCAGGGATGGCGCGTAAGATTCCACCTGGTTCCACGGCATAAACCTTTGGATTAGTGGTAATCTTGACTAAGCGGGTGCCCGGTCTCATGGTGATATTGGCCGCCAAAGGATATGACTCCAATTCACTCTGTGAAATGGTTACAACACCGCTAAAATCTTTGTACCAGGAAAAATAAACAGGAGCATTGGGGAAGACATAGCGCTTACCGTCAGCACCGAGATAATAAACGGACGATAATCCGTTCATCTTAATCAGGCTGCCTGGTTGAGCGGCAGCCTTGGTAGTACCAATTTTGCCGAAACCAGCTAAAGCGACAATGGCTAGACCCAAAATAAAAACTTTGGAAATTCTATTCATAATGTCGTTTGTATTTGGTAAATCTTTATCATTTACCAAAAGGAATTAATTAATGATAAGCCTTAAAAGTTGACTTATCTAATAAAGCGCTGCCAATGATTAAACCGCGCACAACGGTTAAATTGGACAAGCGCAAACTTTATTGTTAAGTGCCGGGCAGTTGCTGACCATCGACTTCGGTGTCGATTCGACCTGCGGTCCTGCCATCTTAGCTTGCCGCTAAGCCTCACACTCAACTACTCTATCAAGCTTACATAGAGTAATTGCCACGGAGGATGAAACCAGCCAGGAGGGGTAGGCTGGCTTCATGCTCCGGGCAATCAGCCTAAACTTGCTTGATAGAAATTATATCAATATAAGGAACAACCCAATTAAAACACTATTTTTTAGCACTGTCCATCAGCTGACTGGCCGCCTCCAGCTTATCAATAGCGGCCGAATACTCTTGCTGATCAAATAATTGCTCAGCTTCTTCCAAAATCTGGCTCGGTGTCTTAGTGGCGGTCGTGGTGACTGGCTGACTGACCTCTATTCGACCGGTCTTATCTTTGCCGGTAGCGGCACTAAAAGTATCGTCAGTCTTGTTGTTAGCAACCGCTTTCGGCTGGTTAGCCTTAACTAAAGCCACAGTAGCCGCCTTATTTTCGGCCTGAGCTAATCTATCTTTGACATCGCTGACAGTTTGTTTAAATTCTCGACTAATAGCGGCTGCCTGTTGCTGATTAGCTTGCTGGTCTACGGCCGCCATTTCGGAAACGCGCTGACTGGCCAGCGCCAATTTTAGCTTATTCTGTTCAGCTCGATCAAAACTAACAGCCAATAGCTGAGCCCGTTCGCTTAATTGCTTAGCGATATATAATGAATCGCCCGGCTTGGCGTGACGGCTAGCCAGATAACTGGTAGTACCGCCGCCCAATAACACTACGGCTAAGATAACACTGACCACTATTCCGGGCTGAGAAAAAGTATGTTTAAAGGATAGCCAAAAATTTGACCAACGGCTGAATGTTAAGCGAGCCGGCGGCTGGCCATTGTAAACCTGAGCCATAATCACCTGGCGTTGCTGGTTGACCCAGTCGGCATTGGGGGTGATTTGACGCAACTTCTTTAATTGTTGGCTGACAAAATGATCATTCATATATTCAATCTAGCAATTCTCTTCTACTCTACTCGTTGGCCAGCTTGCGCAAGGCCTCTAAACCGCGATGGATAATGACGCGGATATTGCCCGGTTTCTTGCCGGTTACTTGGGCAATTTCGGTGATGGATAATTCATTAACAAAATGCATAATGATAACCTCGCGATATTCCGGCTTTAGTTCGCCCAAGGCCCGGTAGATAATCTGTAAATCGCTGTCCTGCTGGACTAGCTCATGGGCGCTCGGCTTGTCATCAGCGATGTCAAGCGGCTCATCCTGATTATCCAAAGAAACCTTGTTGAGCTTGCCGCTGTCCCGATAAAAATCAATGACAGTATTACGGGCTACCGTATAAAGCAAGCTTTTCAGCGTATTATAACCTTTTAATTTACCGGCCTGAACGACTGACCAAACTTTCAAAAAAACAGTGGAAGTCAGATCTTGGGCCTCAGCCTCAGAATTGACCTTGAAATAAATGAAACGATAGATATCGGCCTGATGGGCTTCGTAAGCCTGAATAAAGGCGGCTTGGTCTTTGATCTTGAGACGTAAAAATAACAGGCGGTCGCTGGATTGTTTAACTAAAAATTTCGTCATGTTCGGCTACGATTATATATACGATAAAAATGGATAAGTGTTACAGTCAAATAGTGTTATTTATTTAATCATAAAGCCGACAGAAAAACAAGCCAATCAGCGGCTATCGGTCCAGGGCTTGCTTTTTTTTG
>JAKPXD010000024.1 GCA_029570385.1 bacterium
ATTTAAACTAGCTGTCATTAAACAATAGTTATGGTTCTCAACTGTCGAATATGTTTGACCATCGTCTACTAAATTATCGCCACACTGCCATGCTGGCGGTGTGCTACCGCCTCCACCAGCTAGAATGCCCTTGGAAGTCGCCTGATAATTTCCCGGCTCATAATCCGCCGACTTCGTTTCCAGGATAAAATCCAAAGTGTATTCATGACCTCCCTCGGTTTGAGTGTAGGCATATTGATTATTACTAATTGGATCACTTGGCACTTTTGATAAAAAAACCAAGCTGCCATAAGATAAAGGAGATCCAGCCGTTAACGATGTCGGATAATTACCCGAGCTGTCAAAATACATTTCCAGAGCGGTCTGAATCTGTTTAATATCAGACAAACGGCGGGCATCCCGCGATTTAGCCCGAGCGCTGCTTAAAGCTACCACTGAAAGAGTGGATAATAAAGCAATAACGGCGATAACCACTAACAGTTCAATGAGTGTAAAAGCTTTTTTCATATCTTTAGAATAAAGTAATTGGTCTTGTTTCGGCCGGATTAAAAAGTCTAATCGTGCCGTATTGGCCATCAAAGCCTGGTTCAATTGTTAGCTGTCCTTGGCGCATCCGTCTGATGGCTTCAGCCAATAAGCCGCCGAATTGCCGGTCGATTTCTTCTAATGGAACCTTTCTTAAAATCGCCAATTCATTATCAAAAACTTGTAACATTTGTTCATAAATTTCCTGCACTTTCTTAGAGTTGCGGCTCTTTACCCCCAAACTCTCAGCAATTATTTTGTCTAGCTCCACTAATTTCTCAAAATTGGGCGCTCCGTCAGGCCGATAGCCGTCAGGCCGATCAGCCAATTCTTCAACTCGACTCAAAACGCCAATCGTTAAGGGTCGGCGGCAATGCGGGCAAAGGCCATGTATTTTTTTGGTTTTGGTTGGCGAGCAAACAAAACCGCATTGACGATGGCCGTCCAAATGATACATGCCCTCTTCGGGAAAAAATTCCAAGGTGCTAATAATTTTTTGCTTGTCTCTATTTTTAAGTATATTACAAAATGATTGATAACTCAAATCAGGCAAGTCAATAACATTGGCTTCTCGCGCCAAATTAGCCAATGAGTGAGCGTCAGAATTAGATAATAAAATTAACTTATCCAGTTCGGAAAAACGCCAATTCATCGGTGGGTCGCTAGATAGGCCGGTTTCATAGGCGTAAATAAATTCAGTCTGTTCGTCAAAGCATTCCTCCAATTTATTAAAACCGGATTTAGAGCCAAAAATCGAAAACCACGGCGTCCAAATATGGGCTGGATAAACTATAAATTGTGGGTCAATCTGACGACAAATTTTGACCAGCGCCGGCGCGGTTAACCCCAAAATTGGCCGCCCATCACTGCGCAAATTTAGACCACGACTAATTAATTCCTGATTTAACTGACGCACCGCTTCAATATTAGGTGCATGAATAACTAAATGCAGACGACGCACTTTATCGCCCTGCTTATAGATTAAAGCAACTTCGGTACTCAATAAAAATTTA
Organism: bacterium; assembly: GCA_029570385.1. Lineage (GTDB taxonomy): Bacteria > Patescibacteriota > Patescibacteriia > Patescibacteriales > Patescibacteriaceae > UBA1359. The sequence continues at coordinate 1,539 of JAKPXD010000024.1, forward strand.
ATTTGGCTATCAGTTGTTTCGGCTAGCCGATATAATCCGCTCTGACCAATCTCAATTAATTGTTCACTAATTTCTTTAAACCACTGCGGATGAGTAAAATCGGCTGTTCCAATAATATCAATACCTTTGCGTCGGCCAGCCCGCTCAAGATTAGGCAGCGTCAAATTAGCTGAACAAGCGCGGCTAAAACGAGAATGCAGGTGTAGATCTAAAACCTGTTCCATGTTTAATTAGGCTTTGACTAAATTTTGTGGCCGGCCAGCCACAAAAGCCTTAAGATTATCCACGCTGACCTCCAGAATCCGCTCAATCGCCTCTTGACTATAAAAAGCAATATGGGGGGTAAAAATAACATTGTCTTTGCTAAGCAAAATATGATTCTTAACCAAAGATAGCATCTCATTAGCTGTTTCTTGATCATAGGCTAACTGTTTTTCCTCCATAATCAAATTCTCGCCCTCAATCACATCCAATCCGGCGCCGGCCAAAATCTTTTTGTCTAAAGCCTCAATTAGGGCCTCAGTTTCCACCACTCCACCGCGAGCTGTATTGATTAATAAAGCCCCTTTCTTGATTAAACCAATATTTTGTCGGTTAATTAAATGATGAGTAAATTTATTATCCGGTACATGTAGACTGATAATATTTGATCGCCTTAATAGTTCTTCTAAAGAAACATACTTAAAGCCAAGCACTTCGGCTAAAAAATGATCTTGGCGCGAATCATAAGCCAAGACATGCATATCAAAACCACGAGCCATTTTAATTAAATGCAGGCCAATTTTACCAGCACCGATAACGCCAATGGTTTTACCCTGCAAATCAAAACCCTTGAGTCCCTCAACCCGATAATCCTCGCGCATCGTCCGTAAATACGATTTATGAATATTGCGCGACAAGCTAAGAATCAAGGCAAAAGCGTGTTCGGCCACGGTATTTTCACCATAAGACGGCACATTGCAAACAGCAATGCCATGTTTTTGGCAATACTTTAAATCAATATGGTCAAAACCGGTGGAACGAGCAACAATCAATTTTAATTTCGGCATCTTAGCTAATACCTCGGCCGTCAATCGGGAAGCCACAAAAACCATTACGGCCTGACAATTTTTAGCTAACTTAGCATTATCTTCAGCCAAATTATCGGCGCTGAAAGCTAATTCATGGCCGGCTAACGCCTTGTTGAAATATGCTTTTTCTCCGGCTTTAATATCAAAAATGGCGATGCGCATAAAATTCCAATTTATTTTTTATTTTAATATTATAACAAAAATAGCCTAATTTAGCGAACTAATAAATATATAACAATAATAACTGCTAAAGCGAGCCGATACCAGCCGAACAATCGAAAATCACGCTGGCGGATAAAATTGAGCAACCACTTTACACTTAACCAAGCAGTTATAAAAGCCGCCAATGAACCAATCGCTAAAGTAATAATCTCTGGCCGCCCTAACGACCAAGAACTCTTCAATAGATCTAAGCCGGTCGCTGCCAACATGGTTGGTAGGGCTAAAAGAAAACTGAATTCAACAATTACTGACCGGCTTAAGCCAATAGCCAAACCGCCGATAATCGTCGCCGCTGAACGAGACACGCCCGGAATCATGGCTATAGACTGACACAAACCAATTAAAATAGCCTGTTTATAAGTTATTTGATCAACCTCTTTAATCGTGGCCTGTTTAAATTGATAACGCCGCTCAAACCA
>JAKPXD010000015.1 GCA_029570385.1 bacterium
TATGCCTTCATCTAAAATTTATTTTATCATTCTCAACTTTAATGGTTATTCTGACACCGTGGAATGTCTGGAGTCTTTGCGACGCTTAAAAAATCAAGATTTTCAGGTTATTCTGGTTGACAATGCTTCAACTAACGATGAAGGTAAACAACTGGCCGCTGAGTTTCCTGAGTATATTCATATCTTGAACGAGAAAAATACCGGTTTTGCCGGTGGTAATAATATCGGCGTAGCTAGAGCTTTGCAGGAGGCTGATTGTGGTTATATTTTTTTCTTGAATAATGACACTACCGTTGAGCCGGATTTGCTGGATCAGTTATTAATGGTGGTAGATAATCCCGAAAATCAAGCCTATGGTTTTTTCCAGCCAAAAATGATTAATTATTTTCAACCAGAGTTAATGGATTCGGCTGGCTTAGATTATAGTCGCAACGGTCTAGGCTTTAATCGTGGCGGTAATAAACCGGTAACCGATTATCAAAAAAATCAGGAAATATTGGGTTGCTGTGGCGGCGCCTTTTTATGCCGTCGTCAGGCTGTGGAAGATTTATGGCGTCAGGCCGGTGATTTTTTTGCTGAAGAGTTTTTTGCTTATTGCGAGGATTTAGATGCTTCTTTGCGCTTACAATGGGCTGGTTGGTCAGCTTTATTTGTGGCTGATGCCATTGTTTATCACAAGGGTGGTCAGACCGCCAATAAGTTTAGTGCTCGCAAGGTTTTTTGGCCTAATCGCAACAGTTATTGGGTGATTATTAGAAATTGGCCATTAATTGACATACTGAAGAATGGCCACTGGTTATTTTTGGGTCAAATTGGCATGGTCGTTAATGCTTTTCTGCGCCGCGGTAAATTGGGCTGGTGGGCGGTGAAAGGCAAAATAGAGGCTGGTCAGAGCTCCATTAAAATGTGGCATCGTCGAGCAGCTATTCAGACTAAGCGATCAAATTGGTTAAGAATCAAAAAATTAATGATTTTAAAGTGGCGTCCATAACTATTTTATGAATTATCAAAAATTACGCCGGCAAAGTTTTTTTCAATTGCAGGAGCCTAATTTCTCTGAGATTTTAGCTGCTTTGTCTACTGATAAAAAATATGATTTTTTAAGAAATCAGGCGACTCAAATTAGCTATACGCAGTTTTGTTTTTATGCTAGAAATTTTTGTCGAGCATATTTTAATACCGAAAAAATTCAAGTTTTAGACTGGGGTTGCGGTCATGGTCAGAATTCAGTTTTGTTAGACGATTTGGGGTTTGATGTTCAAGCTGGTGATGTTATTGAATGTCAATCTGATCGTCCGCTTTTGGCTATCAAATCAATAGATTTTACTGCTTTTAATCATCAGTCAAGGTTACCATTTGACGACCAGTCTTTTGATGCTGTTTTTAGTTTTGGAGTTTTAGAACACGTGCCCGATGAAATAGCCTCGCTCAAAGAAATTAATCGCATTTTACGTCCCGATGGTCTGTTCTTTTGTTTCAACCTGCCCTACTTTTATTCTTGGGGGCAAAGATTAGCCCATCTACGAGGCAATTATTATCATGATCGGCTCTATCAGGAGAAGTATGTCAAGAGCACTCTGCCTAAATATAATTATCAGTTATTAGATTTGTGGCATTTGGGATTTTTTCCTAAAGTGGTTGTTAATTATGGTCGATTTAGTTCTTCTCTAGAGAAGCTTGATCAGTTTTTGACTAATTATACTCCATTGCGCTATCTGGCCACCAGTCTTAATTTTGTAGCCAGAAAGAAATAATTTTATGAAAGACTACCGCGGTTATTTTTTAAGCTTGGTGGCGACCTTGATTGACGCCTTTGGTTGGCTACTATTTATCGGGCTATCTCGGCCGGCTGTCCAGCCGAATCAGGTTAAGCGGCTATTGGTTTTGAAGTTTGATCGGATTGGCGATGCTTTTCTAGCTCTGCCAACCATTGAGGCTTTGCGTCAGCTTTTTCCGGCGGCCGAGTTGACCGTCGCTTGTTCTCCTTGGAATAAGGCGGTTTTAGCTAATAATCCGGCCATTGACCGGCTTCTGCCGCTGGAGTCTTTACCTGATGTCCATCATAGCCGACTGACTGATTTCTTGCGTCTGACCAAGATTAAACAGCTAGCCAGTTTTATCAAAACTCAGGAAACCGAGGTGGTGGTTGACTTGCAGGGCAGCCCCATGAATGTTTTGGCCATGTTTTGGTCACGAGCTAGCTATCGTTTAGGTTATCGGCCCAAAGTCCTTAGTTTCCTGTTGACTCAAGCCGCCAGCTACCGGCGACAGCAGCCGCAGACGGAGATTTATTTTTCTTTGGTCAAACTGCTAGGTTATACTGGAGCGATGCCAACGGCGGCTATTCGGCTGTCAACCAATGATTTAGCCGCCGTTAACAATTTTAGCCAACAACAGCAGTTAACCGATTTTATTATTCTCCATTTGGGCGCCGGCCGTAGTTATCGGCAATGGCCGGTGGCTAATTTTGCCGCTCTGGCTCAGCGGATTATTGATAATTATCCTGGTTATAAACTGGTGGTTATTGGCGGCGCGGAAGATCAGTTATTATTTGATAAACTGGCCGCCGCTTTGTCGGCCACTGATCGTTTAGTTAACGCTATTGGTCAGCTCAATATCCCGGCCAGCTACCAGCTAATTGGTCAAGCCAAATTGTTTATCGGTAATGAATCCGGTCCTGGCCATTTGGCGGCCGCTCAAGGCGTGCCAACTATCTCTTTCATGAATCCATGGTCCGGTATCAATCGTTGGCAAGCGCGCGGCCCTCAAGTAAATTTGTTTTATAAATCAGCCCACTATTGTCAGGGAATTCGTTGTCATTTAGAGCCCTGTCCCAATATGCTAGCTATTGCTGTTGATGAAGTTTGGGCGACGGTGGAGCGGTTATTGGTCCGACAATAATTGGTTTAATTTCTCAGTAAATAATTGCTTGTCAAATATTGCTCGGGCTCGTTGACCGGCCGCTTGGCCGTATCCTTCAGCTAGCTCGGGGTTATCCAATATTTTTTTAATCGCTGTCGCTAAAGCCGCTGAATCTTGCGGCGGCACTGTCAAGCCGGTCTGGCCATCCAGGCTGATTTCTGGCACGCCGGTTGGCAGATCAGTATTGACAACCGGCTTACCATAAGCCATGGCCTCCAGCTGGACGATGCCAAAAGCTTCGCTAGCCGCGCAAGACGGCAGGACAAATAGATCGCTAGCCGCGTAATAGGGGCGGGTATCGGCTACGGCGGGGATTATTTGAACTCGTTCGTTTAGATTGTAGTGGTTAATCAATTGGCGCAACTTGGCCTCTTCCGGGCCTTGGCCGACGATTAGTAGGCCATAATCATTATCTGCCATGGCCGCAATTAGATACTCAAAGCCCTTATAATAAACCAGTCGACCAATGCTCAAGATTAATTTATCGTTAACGGCATATTGCTGGCGAATTGTTTGCGCTTGTTTATTAATGGTTTCATCCACTTGATAATCAGCTAATTTAAGACCAAAATAAACCACGCGGCATTTATTTTTGTAGCGGCCTAGTGGCTTGGAAAAATCAATCAATCTTTGGCTGCTGGCTAAAATAAGTCTAGCTTGACGCAATCCGTAATTGATAAATGGGAGAAACGGCAACTTGCTGATTTTTTGCCGAACAATATCGCAGTGATACCAAATCACTAGCGGTTTTTTCGGCAGAAACGGTAGAGCTAGATTTACTAACGGAAAAGGATGATGGATGATTATTTGATCATAATTATTCCATAGCTTTTTCAGCAAACGAAAAAAATCTAGCGATACGGGCATACCTAGCAATTTGCCATAGCTGGCCGCCCGGTAGACAGTAGCGCCGTTGATATTTTCTATTGTTCGTCGTCCTTTGGCTTGGCAAGCCAAAACATCCACTTGCCAATCCGGTTGGCCATTGAGGCTGTCGGCAATATCTTTCACTACGGTTTCCACACCGCCTATCCAAGGGTAGTAGAACTTGTTAATTTGTAAGATTTTTTTAGCCATAATTCTATTTTCCTTCTCTAGATAAAACCGTCGTTAGCGTTTTTAAAATAATCGTCAAATCCAAATAGATTGAACAATTTTTTAGATAAAAGAGATCGTGCTGCAGTTTTTTATAGGTATCTTCTAGTGATGGTGAATGATATTCGCCCGACACCTGGTCCCAACCGGTTATACCGGGACGGATTAAACCGCGGACGTGATAGAATGGCAATTCTTTAGTCAGATTGGCGATTAATTCCGGCCGTTCCGGACGAGGACCGATAAAACTCATATCGCCCTTGATAATATTGATTAATTGCGGAATTTCATCCAACCTGGTTTGTCTTAGCCAGCGGCCGCCAGCCGTAATGCGCTGGTCATTATCGCCGGTTGGCTGGAAGTCATTGCCGGTGATTTTCATCGTGCGGAATTTATAAATAGTAAAAGATTGATTGTTGCGGCCTAGCCGTTGTTGTTGAAAGATAATCGGTCCGCGGCTGCTAATTTTAATTATCAGGGCAATTAGCGGCCATAGCGGCGCGGTGATAATTAGCCCAATGGTTGCCACAACAACATCAAAGCCGCGTTTAGCGGTTAAATACCAACGCTTTTCCGTTAAATTAAGATTTTCTAAAAACCATAATTGGCCAATAGCGGCCAAAGGCACTTTACCGGTCAATTGTTCGTAAAAACTAGATAAAGTCAAATAAGTTAGATTGAGAGGTAATAAGCTAAAAAGAATTTGATTAATTTGCTCATCAGCGCGATAATGATCGACGATAACTAATGTATTGATATGGTAATCTTTAATCGCCGCAGCCAGTTGGTCAGCTTGACGGATAACTGTCCAGCCAACTGGCGATTGGTCGTCATTCCGGGTAAACAATAGCCTTGGCTTATATCCAAGATGCGGTGCATTATTTAATAATTGCCACAATTCATCGGCCATTTGGTTATAGCCAATCAGGAGAACATTATTGCGCGGCAAAGTTTTGCGTAAACTATGGCGCCAGAGATGTCGCCAAGCCAGAAACGAGCCGGTATAAATTAAGCTAAAAATTAATAGATTGGTTTTGGGCGCGATAGTTACCGCCGGCAGTAGATAAAAAATAATTAATGACAATAAGCCGGCTGGCACGATGGCCTTAATGACTCGTTCGGTAAAACGCGGCCCCTTAGCTAGAATATTAAGATTATAAAGATTGGCTACATAGAAAATTAGCAGCCAGACAATAAACAGCCAATTAAAGATAGCGGTATGTTGCTGCCAAAGATCGGGTTCCGGCCAATGCCGATAGCGGATTAATAGCGCCGCCGCCAAACTAGCGTAAAGCAGTAACCAGTCGCCCAGTAATAATATCAATTGCCGTAATTTACTTTTTGTGGTCATATGATTTTATTATAATCGCCGCCCACAAAAAAGCAAGCTAATTTTATCTAGTTTTGGCCTAAAAGATTAAGAAACAGAGACCTAACTGGCTAATTTAAAAAAGTATTTATTTTTAGCCAATAAAAATTATTTGCCCAAGTTGCCAGTCTGTATTATAATGGCTTTAGTAAGCTAGCTTAACCCCTCACTTATGATTTGCACCAAGTGCAATCGCCAAATGGCTGATAATAGCACCGTCTGTCCCAATTGCGGTCAGCCGGTCATTGCCCCCGAGCAGATTATTAGAGAAGTCAAAGTGCGCCGCCTACAGCGCTATCTGTTTTATGCGATAGTGTTTATGGTAGTTATTGCCGCTGTCGCTATTATGGTGCGGATTTATAATGCCAACACCAAATTATTGTTAGAGATTAGCCAAGTTAAGCAGGGTCTGGAAGGCGCTCAGGGTGAATTGACGGCTACTCAAGCCGAATTGGCTCAAAAGAAAAAGGATCTAGCTAAGATCCAAGCCGAGTTCGAAGCTAATAGTCAAAAAATGCAGGCGGCCGACAATCAGCTTAAACAGAAAACGGCTGCCTATCAGGCATTATTAGATGAAAAAACCAAAATAGAACAAGGCCATGAACAATGCCGGATGGATTTGAATTTAGCTGATGCCAATATTTATGGATTGATTATTAAACTAGGCATTGGCGTGACTAACAAGAATTTAGCCAGTATTCCTTTAGCGGATGCTAATCTAGGCGGTCAAGATTCTGATAACGATGGTCTATCTGATACGATTGAAAAGTCTCTGGGTACCGATCCCAACAAAGCTGATTCGGATAATGATGGTTTTGATGACAAGCTTGAAGCTGTTACCGGCTACAATCCTTTAGGCAAGGGTATGTTGCCGATTAATCCAAAATATGTTGAGTCAGTTAAGGGCAAGATTTTATTACAAATGGAGGGTGATAAATCAGCTTGGTATGTTGCTGGCGACGGCAAGCGGTATTTTCTAGGTAATCCCGGTGATGCTTACCGAGTTATGCGTCAAAATGAATATTGGACCAAAGATTGGCCCGGTCAAGCTACACCGCTGATTGGCACTAGCAGCAGTTCAACAGTTGTTGAGGTGGTAGAATAAAATTAAATAATATCCAAGGAGGGGGCAAACAATCTGCGTCCGCGGGTTGTTTTTGTTAGGCGGCCCGGCTAGATTGGCTTAAGATCAATGTTTAAGGGGGGAGCATTGATCAATTGCTGATCTGGCCGGGTGGCTTAATAAGACTCCCCATAGTGAGTTATGTGGAAAAAAATATTCACCAGACCCTATATCTGGTGGTTAGTGGCCGCCGCTGCGGTGATTTTTCTATTGATTTTTGCCGCCTTAGTTTGGCCAGCTATTCAGCGTCATCTTTATCAACAAAGATGGCTTCAGCCATTTATTAATGATGCCAAAAATAGTCTGGGCGGTGATAGTCCGCAGGCGGCTTACCAGCAATTTTGGCAAGCTCTGCAGAACAATCAGCGCGAAACCGCCTTAGCTTATATTATCGGTTTGCGTCGTGATTATTATCAGCGAGTCTGGCAAGACCAACAACGGTGGCAGTTAGATCAATCACTGCCGCAACTAGTTAGTTTAGTTTTTCAGGGAGATTGTCTGCCTGAGGCCGTGGCTTGTCGACAACGGGCAATATTGAGCTACACCACTGATCATGGTCGTGATGGACGGTTAGAGCTGTATCAAAATTTAGCCGGTCGCTGGCAAATTGGTGATATTTACTAATATGTCAGTCAAGTTTAAGAGCTATCGGCTGTTCGCCTTGTTGCTGTTAATTATTCCGCTACCGCTGCAAGCCTATGACCATAGCGTTACTCATCCACGGCTGACTGATTGGTCAGTTCAGCTATATAATCAAAAATATTCGTTGCCGATTAGTGATCAGCAGAAGCATTGGTTAATGCTGGGGGCGGCCGCTGAAGATCAGCCGTTATTGCGAACAATGAACCATTTTTGGTGGCCGCAAACTAATCGGCCGCTTAGCGCCGGCGCTTGTCAATTGATGTCATTGCACACAGCACCTAGTTGGGGCTTGGACGGTCGCGCGCAAGCTAGTTTTATTTATGGTTCAATTTTTAGTTGGAATCAGGCAATTTTAGCTTATCGGTCGGGAGATTATCAGCAGGCATTTATTAACTTAGGGCATGTTTTGCATCTTTTGCAAGATAGTAGCGTTCCAGCTCATGTGCGTAATGATCCACACGAATTAGGCGATTCTTTGGAAAATTGGGTTTGGCAACACCGCCAGCAATTAACTCAACCGCCAGCCGTGGTTCATCCTAATTGTCTTAGTTATCATGATTGTTTTCGACAATTAGCCAGCGCTGTTAATCAGCATTATTTTAGTCAAGATACCATTAATAGTCCGATGGAATCCGGCGATTGGCCCAGCCAACCAACCGTGGCCGCTTGGCCCGATAATGATGGCTATATCATCTATCGCGGCTATAAGTTGGCTTATTATCAATCAGCGCGCCGTCGGTTAATTTTGGATGATCAGGTTCAAGCTGATTATTGGTCGCAGCTAGCACCTTTAGCCATTGGCTATGGTACTGAATTATTAAGGGTTTTTCTATCAATCGCCAATAGTCAGGCAGAAATTGTGGCTGAGCCCAATTGGTGGTCGCGTTGGTTAGCCACTATTAAAACCAATCCGATTCATCAGTCGGTGACAATATTGTCGTCGCCAGCGGCTAATTCTTCAACAAAGCCGGTCAATAATATTGATAATTCAGCTAGTAGTCAACCGGTCATGGCGACTACCGCCAGTCCGCTGGTTAAACGGGTTATTGATGGCGATACTATTGAATTAGCTGATGGTCAGAAGGTTCGTTATATTGGCATTGATGCGCCGGAATTAGCTCAAACTTCCGGACAAGCCAGTCAGTGCTTGGCTAATGAGGCCAAACAACGCAATCAGGCTTTATTAGCTGGCGGAGTTTTGAGATTAGTGGCCGATAGCGGTGGGGACAAGGATGCTTATGGCCGTTTATTGCGCTATGTTTATGTTGGCGATCTTTTTCTCAATCAACAATTGGCCGCCGAAGGTTTGGTTAAGGTTTTTTTCTGCGGCCCCAATCAAGATAATTGTCCACCAGCCACGGACCAAGCTCGCCGTCAATTAATTACGGCGGCCGGCCAAGCAGCCAAACAAGCTCAATTAGGTATTTATGGTCGTCAATGCTTAGTGACCGCTAATACTTCTACCGCTACGACAACTAATTCTAAGACCAAAACAGCTAGTTCAACCAACAAAACTACCACCACAACCAGTACGGTTACTCGTTCAACCGCTAAAACTACCTCAACAGTTAAAACTACTGCCAGTTCTACGAGTAATCAGATGACTTTAACCACTAATTCGTTAACTAATTCTAAAAATACTTCATCAACGGCTATTAAACCAACCAGCACCGATTCAACACCACCAGACACCACTATTCAAACTACTTTGCCAGCCATCACTAATACCGGCACGGCTAATTTTTTATTATCGTCCACTGAGCCTGGTAAATTTGAATGCCAGCTCAATGACCAGAATTGGAAAACTTGTCCGGCCGATTATCAATTAAAGAATTTGGTTAGCGGGGAATATTTATTGTCAGTTCGGGCCATTGATTTGGCTGGTAATATTGATCCGACTCCGGCGACTTACACTTGGCTGATTGACAAGAAAAAGCCCAGCATTAGCTGGTTGACTAAGCCGTCCAGCACTGTGGCTGGCTGGGAAGTTGAATTTTCAGTGGAGACTAGTGAAGAAGTCGCGCTTTCTTGTCAATTAGATAATCAGCCGATTCAATCTTGCCAAACCAGTTTTAGTTATGAGCAATTGACTGTCGGCCAGCATCAAATCGTTGTTCAGGCAGTCGATCTGGCCGGCAATTATTCAGCTAAATTAACCCATAAATGGAGAATGCTTGGCGGAGCTCCGGATGGATTATCTATTGATTATCCGCCGGCCAATCCGTGGTGGGTCAGCTCAACGCCTATTACCATTAGTGGTCAAGCTGGTCAAGCCAGTCGAGTTTTAATTGGCAGCCAAGTGGCTAAGCTCTCAGCTAATCACACCTGGCAGGCCTCAATCAAATTAGTGCCCGGATTGAATAATTTAGTAATTTGGCCGGAAAATGAAGCCGGCCAGGCTGGGGCTAGCAGCACCATCGCTATTATTTTAGACAATATAAAACCCAGTTCAGCGGTTTCGGTTTTACCAGAAACTATTACTGAGCTTGGTTTTATAGTGGAGTGGCAAGGAACGGATAGTGGTGATTTGGCTAGCGGCCAGTTAGTTTATGATGTCCAATATCGTTTAGATAACCATTCTTGGCAGCCATGGCTTAGTGCCGTTGATTATACCAGCGCTGTTTTTGACCAACCAGCAGAAATTAATCAAAAAATTGCTTTTCGTTGTCGGGCTCGTGATCGGGTAGGCAATTGGGAAAATTGGCCGGCCAGCTCGGCGGCCGATGCCCAAACTAAATTAGTGGCCGTTCCCAGCGGTCCGCCGCCTAAAGTTGTTATTAGCCAACTGGCCACGCGCGGACCGGCTGGTGCCGGCGATGAATTTGTTGAATTATATAACCCTAATGATCAAGCGGTTGATTTGAGCGCTTGGCGTTTGCAAAGCAAATCAGCCAGTGGCGCCACTTGGATTAATCGGACTGGCGATGGTTTGCCAACCGGTAGTTCTATTGCCGCTCACGGTTATTTTCTATTGGCTAGCGCTGACTATTCCGGGGAAATAATGCCTGATTATCGCCATGGTGGCGGCTGGGGGCTGTCTGACGATGGCGGACATTTGCGTTTGATTGATAGTCACGAATATTTATTAGATAAACTCGGTTATAATCAAGCCAATGATCCTGAAGGTCAACCGGCTAGCGGTGATTTAGCTCAGGAGCACAGTTTACAGCGCAAGGCACGGGCTGAATCAACCGCCGCTAGCTTAGCTCCGGGCGGGGCCGAGGCCGGTCTTGGCAATGGCTGGGATAGTGATAATAATCAAGCCGATTTTGTTGATCAGTCAGTAGTTCAGCCGCGATCTAGTAGCCAGCAAGTTATTGACTCGAGCGCTATTAGTACTGGATTGGCCCATCTGTGGCATTTTTCTGAGTGTTTGGGGACGACTCTTTATGACTATGTTGGTTCGGCTGATATTAATAATCAGCCTTTTGGTTGGCGAGTTGGTCCGTTTGATTGTGCCGGCTATCAAACTTGGGAGCAGCCGGCGGTTAATCTTGATTTAACAGTGCCGCTTGATCCCAGTCAAGTGACTTTAGCTTATTGGTGGCGCAATGCCTCTTATCCTAATGAAGGCCGTGGTCATGAATATTTGCAAGCGGCTGATGGTCAAATTATTTTGGGACTGACTCCCTCAGCTTCGGGGGTGCTGCAATTTTGGCACTATGGCGCTAATTATCGCTTGGAAAATATTATCCCCACTGATGATAATTGGCATTTATTGGCGGCTACTCAAAATCAAAATCAATTAAAATTTTATGTTGACGGCCGTTTGAAGTTTCAAGACGCGGCTGAATACAATCCGCCACAGCCGATTGTTAAATTGGACTTAGCTGATGAGAATTATCCGATTGATCGTGATGAAATTGCTATCTGGCAACGAGCCTTAAGCCTAGCTGAAATCCGGCAGCTTTATCAGTCTAATCAGCCGCTTAATCCATATCCAGTAAGGCCAATCCAATCAGAGCCGGTTGCAGCTTATTATTGGAGCTTTGATGAAGGGGTTTCCAATATTGCCTATGATAGTTTAGCTCAAGTCCAATTAGCGCCAGTGGCCCGTTGGATTTATAGTCCTTTTAATTTAGGAGTTCGTTTGGAGCATCCTGGTGATTTACAAGGCGACTTGCCACAGCCGCTTGAGAATCGTGATGTTTCTTTGTCTTTTTGGTGGCGTAGTAGTGCTTATCCCAATGAAAGTCGGGCTAATATTATTTTAGCTAGCCAGTCCGGCCAGCCGTTGTTTGGTTTAGGTATTGGCACTTATGGACCGAAGATCCATTTCAATGGAGCCAGCTGGTATCCGCTTAATTTACCGATTAATGATGGCGATTGGCATCAAGCGGTTTTAGTTTATGATTCTTATGCTTATCGTTTATCATTCTATTTAGATGGCCGGCGGCGTTGGCACAGCGAGCAGACTTGGCTTATTAGTCCATTAACTAAATTATTGGCTGCCCAAGATAATTGGCCGCTAGATATTGATGAATTAACTATTTGGCAGGGCGCTCTTAATGCCAACCAGATAGAAACTATCTATGAACTGGCTAAACCGGAGCTGGATAAATAGTTTATTTGTTTATAGTTTATTATGGGCAGATATTTAATAGCGGTCTTTTCTTTTAAGTAAGAGTTTTTCTAAGTTGTCGATATTCATCAAAAAATTAATTTTTGTTGCCAATCTGCTCTCGCCGTGATAATCTAATAATAGTATGGAAATTCAGGGCCATCAGCTGCATTGGTCGCATGTCGGCAATGAACGAGTTGTTCGTTGTTGGGCGGCTCATTTGGCTTCTCGCCAATTGGCGCAGAGCTATCTTTTGATTGGTCCAAACGATATTGGTAAAGCGACTGTTGCTAAAAATTTTGCCCGCACTTTGGTGTGTCAGCGCCGTGATCAACCTGGTGTTGACTGGCCTTGTGAACAGTGTTCGGCTTGTCGTCAAACGGCTGCCGGTATTTATCCGGATTTTTATGAAATTGATTTATTGCCGGACAAAAAAATGATCAGCATTGAACAGATTCGCCAGTTATTAGAAAAGATTAGTCTTTCGTCTTTTGCCGATAATTATCAGGTGGCGATTATTCGTCGCGCTGAGGCTTTAAGCGATTCAGCCGCTAACGCGCTCTTAAAAAGCCTGGAAGAACCCAATCCCAGTGTTATTTTTATCTTAATGACTGATAGTTTATCTTCTGTGCCGGGCACTATTGCGTCACGCAGTCAGATTTTTCGTTTTTATCCAGTGTCGGCTGATTTAATTTATGATTATTTAGTCAATGAATGGGGGGTCAATCGAGAGTTAGCTAAAAATTTAGCCCAAGTTTGTCTAGGCCGCCCTAATTTAGCTATTCGTTTTTTTGAACAACCTGATTTATTTACGGCTTATTGTCAGATGGCCGAAGTTCTATTAAAATTAATTGCAAGCCAATCATTGTCCGAGCGTTTACTTAGTTTGCAGCAAATTTATCCAAAAGCCAACTCTACGGCCGGTATGGCCGAGTGGCAGCTTTGGCAGCTTTGGCTGGGTCTGGCGCGTGATTTATTATTGATTAAGCAAGGGCAGTTGCCGTTAATTCAACACTGGTTCCTGCGCGAGCGACTAGTCGCGACGGCCGAACAAATAACTTGGCTCAATTTATTAACTATATTTACTAATCTAGGCGCTGCTCGCCAGTATTTATTAGCCAATGTTCAACCAAACTTGGTTTTCCATAATCTGGCGGCCGGCAACTAATCGCTTTATGTTTAAATCTTTATTATCAGTTCGTTATTTAGTTCTGGGATTTGTTTTGGTCAGCCTGCTCGGCGGTTGTTCAATCAGTATTGGTCGTGGTCCTAATCAGCTTGGTTCTCCTGATGTTGGCGGCGTTTTTCGTAGCGGTAATCGCGGCGACAATTGGCAATCAGCCGATCTTATCCCAACCAATACTGGTCGTCCCAACAGTATCAGTACTCTGAACGTTAATATGTTGGCGCTTGACCCGAATGATTACGATGCTCTTTATTTTGCCAGCCAAGATAATGGTTTGATATTTAGTTATGATGGTGGTCAAAATTGGCAGATAGCTAATAGTTTGGGACGGATTAATGTTAGTTCGGTGGCGATTGATTATCATGACAAATGCACTATTTTTGCCGCTTCGGCCAATCGGTTGTTGCGTTCTGATGATTGCAGCCGTAGTTGGTCGCAAGCCTATCATGATAATGATCCGCGTATTGCCATTACCAGTCTTCTGACTGACCATCATAATGCCGGTTTTGTTTATTTAGGTACTTCACGCGGCGATGTTTTGCGTAGCGGTGATAATGGCAATAGCTGGCAGACGGTTAAGCGTTTTGATAATCCGATTCGCAAGATTATTATGAGCCCGCGCGACAGCCGAGTTATGTTCGTCGCTACGGAAAACAGCGGTTTATTTAGAACGATGGACGGCGGCGGTAGCTGGGAAAATTTAAATCAAACCTTGGCTGAATTTGAAATCGGCAATCAATTTCGCGACTTAGTTGTTTCCTTGGAGGATCCGTCGATTATTTATCTGGCCACTGATTATGGTTTATTCAAATCAATTAATTATGGTGACGCTTGGACGCGCATTAATTTGTTAACGCCAGAACAGTCAACTATTATCAATGCTTTAGCTATTAATGTTAATAATAGTCAAGAGATTTATTATGTTACTGATACCACCTTTTATCGTTCGATTGATGGTGGAGTTAATTGGTCAACTAAAAAATTGCCGACCTCTCGGTCAGGTTGGTCTATTATTATCAATCCACGACAGCCGGAGGTTGTTTATTTAGCGGTTAAAGCTATCAAACGCAAATAGTCCATGTTTCAGCTGGATAAGCAATCAGCCATATCAGCCGCGCGGCTTGGGGTTTTAACAACGGCTCACGGAGCAGTGTCAACGCCATTTTTTATGACGGTGGCGACTCAGGGGGTAGCCAAATATTTAACAACTGAAGAATTGCGTCAATTAGCCGCTCCGGTTATTTTATCCAATACTTACCATTTATTATTGCGGCCAGGGATTGAAGCTATTCAGCGCCGTGGCGGCTTGCATCAATTTATGGATTGGGCCGGGCCCATCTTGACCGATAGCGGGGGTTTTCAAGTCTTTTCGTTGGCTGGTCAGCGGCCGGGTGGCCAAAATTTAGTCAAGTTGACCGAAGCAGGGGTTTATTTTAATTCGCCTTGGGATGGTAGCCGTCAGTATTTAACGCCGGAACTATCTCTGGATTTACAAGTGGCCTGTGGGGTTGATATCGCTGTCTGTCTAGATCAATGTTTAGCTTTGCCAGCGACTGATGACGATATTCGCCAATCAGTCGAGCGGACCTCGGCTTGGGCCAAGCGCGCTAAACAATATCATCAGCAATTACCGGCCAGTAAGCCGTTGCTATTTGCTGTTATCCAGGGCGGCCTTAGCCAAGATTGGCGTTTGCGTAGTTTGACTGAGTTAGCGGCTCTTGATTTTGACGGTTACAATATTGGTGGTTTATCGGTGGGTGAAACAACTGCAGAAATGTATCAGGTTTTAGATTGGTTAACACCAGCGATGCCCAATGATAAAACCCGCTATTTGATGGGAGTTGGTTATCCAGACAATATCGTTGAAGCGGTCAGGCGTGGAGTGGATATGTTTGATTGTGTTATTCCGACCCGTGAGGGCCGCCATGGTCGTTTGTTTTTTTGGCAAGCTGATCGATCTTTAGTGGACTATCAGGGTCGAGTGAGAGATTTTTATCGCACGGAAAATATTAAAAATAGTCAATTTGCTGAGCTGGATCAACCCATTAATCCTCATTCACGTTTGCCGATTTTACGTCGTTACAGCTTAGCTTATTTGCATTATTTATATAAGATTGATGAAGCGCTGGGCCGGCGCTTGGCCAGTCTTCATAATTTAGAATTTTATTATGATTTAATGGCTGCTATCCGCCAAGCGATTGCGGCCGGACAATTATAATCACTATGGAAATAATCGCGCTGTCCACCCGTTTATTACTACCGCCCCAAGATGATGCCCTGACGGCTATCACAACTGCCTTAGACCAAGCTGGCGGTTTGCATAATGGCGATATTTTAGCCATCACTTCTAAAGTGGTTAGTTTACACCAGGGCCGTGTTATACCTATTGATCAAGTTCCGGATAAAGATCAGCTAATTATTAATCAGGCTGACAGTTATCTGCCGCGCCAGCTTGTTCCGCACAATTATGCCGTGCTCACTATCCATAATCATTTAATTGCGCCATCGGCCGGTATTGATGAAAGTAATGCTCAGGAATATTATGTTTTATTGCCGGATAATCCTGAGCAATTAGCCAAGGATTGGCGTCAACAGTTGATTCGTCATTATAAACTACAACAGCTGGGCCTAATTATTACCGATAGTCGATCAATGCCGCTACGTTATGGTGTAGTTGGTGTTGGCTTAGCTTTTGCCGGTTTTCAGCCGTTGCGTGATTATCGCGGTCAGCCTGATTTATTCGGTCGGCCAATGAAGATTTCTCAAACTAATATCGTTGATTCTTTGGCCGCCGCCGCCGTTTATGCTATGGGTGAATGCGCCGAACAGACTCCGATTGCCATAATTCGTGATATCGCCGGCGTGCAATTTACCGGTCGTGATTGTGCTAATCAGCTATGGCTCAATACCGAAGATGATATTTATCAGCCACTCTATCAAAATTTTTTGCCGGGCGGCCGTTCATAACGACTATGGCTAATTCTGTTAAAAAACAAAAAATCTTAGTGGCTGTATCCGGTGGTGTTGATTCAGCGGTCGCAGCTCAATTATTAAAAAATCAAGGCCATGAAGTGATTGGTGTTTTTATGCAATTTTGGAAAGACACCAGCGTTGATTCAGCGACCAATAACTGTTGTTCTTTGGAATCATGGTCGGACGCTCAGATGGTTTGCCAAAAGATCGGTATTCCTTTATATGCTCTTAATTTTGCTCAAGAATTTAAGCGGCGTGTGGTTAATGATTTTTTGGCTGCTTATCAATCCGGCCGCACTCCTAATCCTTGCGTTTTATGCAATAAGCAGGTTAAACTTGGTCGTTTAGTGAAATATGCTCAAAAAATTGGTTTTGATGCTGTTGCCAGCGGTCACTATGTGCGCCGCTTGATTGATGGTACTAATATCCAGTTATGGCAAGCTAAAGATTTATCCAAAGATCAGTCTTATTTTCTTTATCAATTGGATCAGCGTGATTTGGCTATGTTGCAATTTCCGCTTGGTGATTTTCACAAAACAGACATTCGCCGTTTAGCGGAAAAATTTCATTTGCCAGTGGCTGATAAGGCTGAAAGTCAGGAAGTTTGTTTTGTTAGCGATAGTTTACCCAATTTTTTACGACGCCACCTCCAATTTACCAGCGGGCCGATTAAAGATCAGCATGGCCGTCGCCTTGGCCAGCATCAGGGTTTGCCGCTTTACACGATTGGTCAGCGTCGCGGTGTTGAACTTGGTGGTGATGGTCCTTATTATGTCACGGGTATTGATATAGCCACTAATACTTTATTGGTTACTAATCAACCTAATGATCAGCGTCTTTTTCAAGATAAAATATTTTTACCCCGCCTCTATTGGCTTGATCGTCAACGACCACGGCGGTCGCTAGTTTGCCAAGTAGTAATTCGTTATCACCATCCGCCGGTTGATTGTCAATTATCTCGTTACCAGGGCGGTTGGTTGGTGGAGTTAGCTAGTCGGCAACGAGCGGTTACTCCTGGACAGAGTGCGGTTTTTTATCATCACGGTCGATTATTGGGCGGCGGTGTTATTGCTTTAGACCGTGGTTTTTGTTAAACTATGACTAAGTTTATTAAGTTTTAGATTAAATAAGACAAGTTTATGAAACCAGCTCGCAAAGCCTCGCGTTTTTGGCGGCGGCCATCTCGGTCTTCTTGGCCGGAGACTATTATTCAGGTAGTTATATCGGCCATCTGTTTATTGTTGCCCGGATTATTTATTAATTTTAGCTGGCAGGGCGCCAATTTAGATCGTCTTTATTTATTAGCTCTGTTAGTTATTATTGGTTTAGCCGCTTGGCTCGCCAAGGTTTTGTCGGCCGGTTCTTTGAGTTGGCGCTGGCGTCGTTTTGATTGGTTAGCTATTGCCTCCTTGTTAGCCGTTTCTTTAGCGACTATTTGGAGTCCAGCTTGGCGTAATAGTTTATTTGGTGGTTATGGTCAACCGATGCGTAGCTTAGTTTTTTTCTGGTTGCTGTTCTTCTTGTATTTATTAGTAGTGAATAATTGGTCAACTAAGCTTCGTCAATGGTGTTGGCTGGCCATCTTAATTAGCTTTAGCTTGATTGCTATTTATTCAGTTTGCCAGTTATTTGGTTTATTCATTATTCCTTTGGCTTTTACTAAAACGGTCGGTTTCAATCCAATTGGTTCATTATCTAATCTGGCTTTATTTTTAGCAGCGGCCTTGCCATTATTTTTGTTAGCTATTGATCACAGTGACGACTTTGTTCCTGCTCCGAGCCACAAAACACGATTAATTTGGAATATTTGGCTAGGTCTAGCCATTGTCGCCACTTTAGTTGCTTTGGCCGCCTTGGGTTCTTTTACTATTTGGCCCGTTGTTATTTTAGGCCTTTTGATTGTTTTGATTTTTGGCCTTAGCCGTTTAGTTAAATTAACTCGCTGCCAATTAATAGCTACCGTTGGCGCCTTGGCCATCAGTTTTGTTTTATTGGTTTTAGGTAATTTGGGTTGGTTGAAATTAGCTTTGCCGAGCGAGGTCAGTTTATCGCGCGATTTTTCTTGGCAGATTGCCAAGGCTAGCTTGGCTCATCATCCGATTTTAGGTACCGGGTTAGCTAGTTTTAATAGCGCCTTTAGTCGTTTTAAGACAGTTGATTTCAATGCTGCCGTTTTGTGGAACTTAGACTTTGATTTACCGGCCAGTTGGCTCTTTGAAAGCTTAGTGGTGGTTGGTGGTTTGGGAACTTTATTGGTGTTGACCGGATTAATTTGGGGGCTAATTATAGCCTGGCGTCGACTTTTAACGGTTAAGACTGATTTAGAATTTGAAGATGTTAATTTTGGTGTTGGTCTCTTGGCTGCCAGCATGGTTTTATTGGTTGGCGGCGCTCTTTTACCGGTTGGCAATAGCTTGCTGCTCATTTTTGGTTTGTTGTGGATATTGTTGATGGTGGTTACCTATCAGCGTCTTCGCCGCCTACCAACTTGGTCTTGGCGACAGGCCGGCCAGCATTCCGGCGCTATTTGGACGGCCGGAGTTATTATCGTGGTGATTGCTTTATTATCTAGCTTAACTTATCTTAGTAAAATTTATTTAGCCGATATTATTGCCGGTCGAGCGGTTAAGAATTCTTCTACCGATCAGCAGATTAGTGGAGTGGCTGCTGCTCAGCGTTTAGCTCCATGGCGTGAAATGTATGGTTTTAGTTTGGCTCAATTATCTTGGGTTAAAGCCAATCAGATTGCCGAGGCCGCGGCTGGTGCTACCAGTACTGAGGCTCTAGCGGCGCAAAATCAGGCTCAAGCCTATGCTCAACAAGCTAAGCAGTTTTTGGATCAAAATGCTAAATTAATTCAAAATCAACCAGCCGGTCTCAAGACGCTAGCTGCGCTTTATGAGATGATTGGCGATTTTGATGGTTCTATGGCTACGCAACAGCGTTTAATCGCTATTGATCCGAATAATCCTTGGCCGCAGGCTAAATTGGCTCAACTCAAAGTGGTTATGGCTTATCAGGCTTCAACCAAAGAAGATAAAGATAAGCTGGTTGAAGAGGCGTTATCTGGTTATCAGCGAGCTTTAACTTTAAAACCAGGCTGGGCTGAGGCTTATTTTTATCGCGCCAATCTTTATCAGGCTATTCAAAAGTTCTCCGAGGCTACTGACGACTTAGTGCAGGCGGTTAATTATTCTAACGGTTCGCCAGATTATCAGCTCGCCTTAGCTCAATTATTAAATGAGCGAGCTAAAGTTGAAAGCGATAAGAGCGCTGATTTCCGATTGCAAGCCGAGCAATTGGCTAAAGGTATTTTAGCCAGTGATTCCAACAACATTAATGCTTTATATGTTTTAGCGATAATTTATCGTGATAGTGGTCAAACTGATTTAGCTCGTCAGACTGTTCAAGACTTGCTGTCTAAAGCTCAGGACAGTGACAAATCAATTATTCAGCAACAATTTGCCGATCTCTTGCCATAGGCTATGTCCCCAATGACCGCTAACCAATTACGGCAAAAATTTTTAGATTTTTTTGCTTCTAAACAGCACGCTATTATTCCCAGCGCTTCACTGGTGCCGGATAATGATCCGACCGTTCTTTTTAACACGGCCGGCATGCAACCGTTGGTGCCGTATTTATTAGGAGAAGCTCATCCGCTCGGTCGGCGCCTGGCTAATGCCCAGAAATGTTTGCGCACTGATGATATTGATGAAGTTGGTGACACCACTCATCTGACTTTTTTTGAAATGCTTGGCAATTGGTCGCTTGGCGATTATTTCCAACAGGAATCCATTACTTGGAGCTGGGAGTTCTTAACATCACCCCAATGGCTAAATCTGCCGCCAGATCGGTTAGCAGCCACTGTTTTTATTGGTGATCAGCATGCGCCTTTTGACCAAGAAGCTTATCAGCTGTGGCAAGAGGTTGGCTTGCCAGCGGAGCGTCTAGCCAAATTAGGCAAGAAAGATAATTGGTGGGGTCCGGCCGGTCAGACAGGACCTTGCGGCACGGATACGGAGATTTTTTATTGGACCGGCTCTGAGCCAGCACCGGCAGCTTATAATCCGTCAGATAAGCGCTGGGTAGAAATTTGGAATAATGTCTTCATGTCTTATAATAAGCAGGCTGATGGCAGTTTTCAGCCATTAGCTCAGCGTAATGTTGATACTGGCTTAGGGTTGGAACGAGTATTAGCGACGCTGAATAATCAGCCTGATATTTATTTGAATGATATTTTTCAACCGGCTATAGCTTATTTAGAACAAGTCAGCGGCTTGTCTTATACTAACAATCCCAGACCACTCCGGATTATTGCCGATCATCTGCGTGCCAGTATTTTTTTGTTGGCTGATGAAAAAGCGATTACTCCGAGCAATAAAGATCAAGGTTATGTTTTGCGTCGTCTGATTCGTCGGGCGGTGCGCTTGGCCCACAATTGGCCGCGTTCAACTGATGAAGTCTTAGTCGGCGTCGCTGAATCAATTATCCAATCAATGGGTTCAGCTTATCCGGAATTAGTCGCTAAGCATGATTTTATTGTTAATGAATTAAAAAAAGAAGTTACTAAATTTCAAGTGACATTAAATCGCGGACTCAAGGAGCTACAGCGCTTAATTGAAACCGGTCAGCCGATTAGCGGTGCTGAGACTTTTATGCTCTATCAAAGTTATGGTTTTCCTTTAGAAATGACTAAAGAAATCGCTAGAGAGTCGGGCCGTCAAGTTGATGAAGTTGGTTTTCAATCAGAGCTAGTTAAGCATCAAGAATTATCACGCACTGCCGCTGCCGGTAAGTTTAAGGGCGGTTTAGCTGATGATTCGGTTGCAACTACTCGTTTACACACAGCTGCCCACCTTTTATTGCAGGCTTTGCGTCAAGTTCTCGGGACTGATGTTTACCAGCGGGGCAGCAATATTACGACTGAGCGCTTACGTTTTGATTTTTCTTATCCAGACAAAATGACCGCTGAGCAAATCAGTCAAGTGGAGGCAATCGTTAATCAGCAAATCGCGCTAGAATTACCGGTTGCTTGCCAAGAAGTTTCGTTAGATGAAGCTCGTTGTCAAGGAGCGATGGGTATCTTTGACGCTAAATACGGGGAAAGGGTTAAGGTTTATACCATTGGCTCTGAGTCGCCATTCAGTCAAGAAATCTGTGGTGGCCCTCATGTCCATAATACTGCCGAACTCGGCCATTTTCGGATTATTAAAGAAGAAAGTAGCAGTGCTGGTGTTCGGCGGATTAAAGCTATTTTAGAATAATTTATGGATAAGCTAACTATTTTAATAACCGGCGGGGCTGGTTATATCGGTTCACATGCCGTTAAATTATTTTTAAGCCGCGGCTATCGGGTGGTAGTTTTTGATAATCTGTCTCGCGGTTGGCGGCAGCCGCTAGATATTTTAGCGCCGCTAGGCGATTTGGTCTTTGTTCGTGGCGACTTAACTAAAACTGCCGATTTGGACCAACTTTTCGCTAATTATAATTTTGCCGGCGTGCTCCATTTTGCCGCTCTGTGTTTGGTTGATGAATCAATGTCTCAACCGGAGCGTTATTTTTATAATAATGTGGTTGGCAGCTTGAATCTGCTGGAGCAACTGCGTCAACATGGTTGTCCCCCGCTTATATTTTCGTCGACTTGTGCCGTTTATGGGGAAAGTCAATATTTACCAATTGACGAACAACATCCAACTAATCCAACCAATCCTTATGGGGAATCTAAATTGATAGTGGAAAAAATGATTCAGTGGTATGGTTCGCAACACCAGCTGCCCTATGTTATTCTGCGTTATTTTAATGTTTGTGGAGCGGATAGCCAGGGTTTAATCGGCGATAGCAAGAAACCTAGCCAGTTATTGATGCAGAATGCGGTGCGTGGCGCTTTGAATATTGAGCCATTTGCTTATACTTGCGGTCAAGTAGCCACACCGGATGGCACACCGATCCGTGATTATATTGACGTGGAAGACTTGGTGGCTGCTCATGCCGCTGCTTATGACTATTTAGTGGCGGCCGGTTCTAGTCAGATTATTAATTTAGGCAATGGCCAAGGCTATAGCGTTAAAGAGATTGTTAGTGCCGTCGAAACTAATCTTCACTGCCAACTAGTTAAAGCTCAGGCACCAACTCGTCTCGGTGAGTATGCTAATGTTTATGCTAATAATTCCAAGGCCAAGCAATTACTAGCTTGGCAGCCCAATAAAAGTTTAGATGATAGTATTGCTAGCTTAACCCGCTGGTATAAAAAATTTCCTAATGGTTATCAGTTTTAGATTAGCTAAGAGTACATCTTGACAGATGTCGACTTTGCCTTTATAATTAGACCATATTTACAAATTAAATAGTCAGACATAGCGATAATTTATCAGTTTTTGGCTTGATAAATTATTTTATGTTAGTAAAAATAATTAATGACCAAAGCTGTTAATGAAACCAACGCGTCCAAAAATTTCCTAGAGTGTGAAGGGGAAATTTTAGAATTGATGCCTGGTTTAACCTTCAAGGTTCAGTTAGAAAATGGCCACGAATTATTAGCCCACTTGTCAGGCAAGATGCGGATTAACAAGATTCGTTTAGCGCCAGGCGATCGGGTGCGCCTAGAGATCAGTCCTTATGATTTGACTAAGGGGCGGGTCATTTACCGTCTCTAATTAATGTAGAGCAAGTATGAAAGTGAGAGCTTCAGTTAAAAAAATCTGTAAAGATTGTAAAATTATCCGCCGATTTGGTCGGGTGCAAGTGATTTGTAAAAATCCCAAGCACAAGCAACGGCAGGGTTAGTTTTAATTTTATATTTATATGGTAGTACGTATAGCGGGCGTTACCCTGCCCAATGATAAACGGATTGAAGTCGCTTTGACTTATATTTATGGCATCGGTCCGACTAAGGCGCGGAAGGTTTTAACTGCCGCCAAATTAAGTCCCGATATCCGCACTAAAGATTTAAGCGAAGATCAGGCTAATCAATTACGTATTTTGATTGAAAAAAATGAACGGGTGGAAGGTGATTTGCGTCGCGAAGTCGGCGGCAATATTAAGCGCTTAAAGGATATTAATACCTATCGCGGTTTGCGCCATAGTCGCAATTTGCCGTGCAATGGCCAGAGAACCAAGACTAATAGTCGGACTGTCCGCGGCAATCGCCGCCAGACCATGGGTTCCGGCCGTAAGCCGACCGGTCAGAAGACCTAGTTTCAAGTAATTAATGAAGTTGTTTTTATGACTGACGAACAAAAAAAGGTGGCCGAAGAGATTGTGACTGCAACAACGGCGGCTCCGACAACCACTGCTGATCAGCCAGCGCCAGCCGCTACCGGTCCGGTAATGGAAGAGTTGCCTGATGAAATCAAGAAAAAATTGGAAAAGAATAAAGCCAATCGTTTGGCTGCTACTAAGAGCAAGCGTCGCCGCCGCAAAACTGAGCGGACTTTGACTGTCGGTTCGGCTTATATTAAGTCCACCTATAATAATACTATTGTTACTATTACCGATGAAAATGGTGATGTTGTTTCTTGGGCTAGTGCCGGTTTAGCCGGTTTTAAGGGCCCAAAAAAGTCTACTCCATACGCTGCTCAGATTATTACCAGAATTGCTGTTGAGCGAGCCAAGGAAATGGGTTTGACCGATGTTAGCGTTTTTGTTAACGGTGTCGGTACTGGTCGTGAAGCAGCGGTCCGAGCGCTCAATGCCAATGGTTTAGTAGTGACTTCTATTAAAGATGTGACGCCAGTACCTCACAATGGCTGCCGTCAACGCAAACCCCGTCGGGTCTAATTATTGTTTGTAATCTCCGTATGTCCAAATACTTAGGTTCAGCTTGTAAATTGTGCCGTCGTGAAGGCGAAAAGTTAATGCTCAAGGGTGAGCGTTGCAGTTCCAGCAAATGCGCCCTAGCTAAGCGTAATTTTCCGCCTGGTTTTCATGGTCCCAAGGGTCGTCCGCGGCAATCGGAATACAGCTTGCAATTGCGCGAAAAGCAAAAAGCCAAGCGGATGTTCGGCTTGCTGGAAAAACAATTCCATTTAACTTTCTTAGCCGCCAAGAAACAGGTTGGCGATGCTGGTGAAAATTTAATGCGTCTTTTAGAAATGCGTTTGGATAATGTTGTTTATCGGGCCGGTTTTGCTGATTCTCGCTCCAAGGCTCGCCAGTTAGTGGCTCATGCTCATTTTACCGTTAATGGTCGTCGAGTGGATATTCCATCTTACCGCGTTAAGTCTGGTGATATTATTAAAGTTAAAGCTAGCCAGCAGCGTAATAAGATTTTTAACGGATTGGGCGAGAAATTATTAAAGAAAAATTTTCAAGCCCCAGGCTGGTTATTTTTAGAAGTTGCTGATTTAGAGGTTAAGGTTTTACATGAACCTAAGCCAGAAGATTTGGAAAAAAATATTAATACTCAGATGATTGTTGAGTTCTACGCTCGTTAATTTTTAGCTCAAATTTAAAACATCCATTATGGAAAAAATTGCTTTACCACAAAAAATAACTGTTTTGCCAGGCAACCAGCCCAATGAAGAGTTGATTGTTGTTGAGCCGTTCTTTCCAGGCTATGGCACAACTATCGGTAATGCTTTGCGACGAGTGCTGTTGTCTTCTTTGCCGGGTGCAGCTGTGGTCGGGGTCAAGATTGCTGGCGCTGATCATGAATTTATGGGTCTACCTGGTATCCAAGAGGATGTTTTAGCTATAGTTTTGAATTTGAAAAAATTGCGATTACGGATTTTTAGCGATGAGATTTGTAAGCTCACTCTAGAAGTTAGCGGTCAGAAAGTGGTTACCGCTGCCGACATTACTCCTAATAGTCAAGTGGAAATCGTCAATCCAGATTTGGTTTTGGCCAATCTGACCACTAAGGAAGCCAATTTGTCAATGGAGATTTTTGTTAGCAATGGTCGTGGTTATGAAATGGTGGAGAATCGTCTCAAAACTAAGAAAGAAATCGGCTATATTGAGATTGATTCCATGTATACGCCAGTTATGGCCGCCGGTTTAACTGTGGAAAATGTTCGTGTCGGCAATATGGTTAATTGGGATAAGTTGATTTTGCGTATTTTAACCGATGGCACTACCTCGCCACATCAGGCCTTTGTCGATGCTAATGATATTTTAATTAGTCAGTTCTCTGCTTTAGTTAATTTGCCTGAAGAGGACAATGCGGACACTGCTCAAGTTGCTGATCAGCCGGCTGGAGAGACGGAGGATATAGTTGAGACCGACGATGTCCAAGAAGAAGTCAAGAAACCTAGTAAGAAACCGGCCGCCAAGAAAGAAGTTGCCGCTAAGCCAGCCAAAAAGCCAACCAAGGCTAAAACTAAATAATTTTTACATTAAAGAGTTTTAAGGATATTGTATGCGTCACCGAAATAAAGGTATAATTTTAGGTCGCTTGAAAGGTCCGCGTGAAATGATGTTGCGCAATTTAGCCTCTAGCGTTCTGATGCACGAATTTGTTGTCACCACCAAGGCCAAGGCCAAGGCCGTTCAGCCGATGGTTGAGCATTTATT
Source organism: bacterium (assembly GCA_029570385.1). Classification (GTDB taxonomy): domain Bacteria; phylum Patescibacteriota; class Patescibacteriia; order Patescibacteriales; family Patescibacteriaceae; genus UBA1359. Next base: position 25,382 of record JAKPXD010000015.1, read on the forward strand.
AACTATAGCTAAAGTTGGTGATTTGACTGCTCGGCGCAGTTTAATGGCTGTTTTGCCGCAAGCTGAAGCTGTAACCAAAGCCTTAAGCCTAGCTGAACGCTATCAGTCTAGAAATGGCGGCTATACTCGCCTGACCAACCTTGGACCGCGTCAGGGTGATGGAGCCGAGCAGGTTCGTCTTGAATTAGTTTAAGTGTTTGTTTATGATGGAACGAGAAATTCACGAAATTGATGCGACCGGACAAGCGATTGGCCGGCTAGCCACTCAGATTGCCACCTTGCTGCGCGGCAAGAATCAGGCGACTTACCAGCCCAATATTGATGCTGGCGCTGTTGTTCATGTCCACAATATTACCAAGGTTATTTTTACTGGCAATAAATTAGATCAAAAGAATTATTATCATTATAGCGGCTATCAAGGTGGTCTCAAAACCCTCAAGATGCGTGATTTGGCGGCTAGCCAGCCGGATCAAGTTTTGCGCCGCGCCGTTAAACAGATGTTACCGGCTAATCGCTTGCGTGCAGGCATGCTCAAGCGTCTGATCATTAATTAGTCTACGATTATTATGGAAGAATTAGATATTTTAGAACAAGAAAACAGCCAATCAAAGGCTCCAGCCAAGATTACTGATGATTCGGTTGACTATACTTTGACCCGAGAATTTAGTGGCAAGTATATTACGGCTGTCGGTAAGCGCAAAACAGCGACCTCTCAGGTGCGTTTATATGAAAAAGGCCGCGGTATTATCGTTATTAACGGCCAAGCTCTAGCCGCTTATTTGCCAATTTTATCTCATCAAGCGGCAGTTATTCAACCATTGCGAGTGACTGGCTTGCAGCACAGTTTGGATTTTTCAGTTTTGGTGACTGGCGGCGGTAAGTCTGGTCAAGCTGAAGCGATTGCTCACGGTATTGCCCGTTGTTTAGTCAAAATGAATGAAGCAGTTAAGCCAGTTCTCAAAGCCAGCGGTCTGATGACTCGCGATGCTCGCATTAAGGAGCGCAAGAAGCCGGGTCTCAAACGCGCTCGCCGCGCTCCGCAGTGGAGTAAGCGTTAATCAGCGTTCTTTTACCTTTCTATATTATACAAAAACACCGGTTCGCCGGTGTTTTTTTGGTTGCTCACTCCGCTTAAATGTTGTATATTGAAGATAATTTTAAGCCTGTTTTTTATGTCTACCCGCGTTACTAATATTGCCAGGAATACTTCTTATTTCACTTTAGCCTTGATTTTACAAAAGATCATTTCTTTAACCTATTTTACGCTATACGCCAGAGTCCTGGGACCGGCTGATTTGGGAAAATATTATACAGCTATTTCTTTGACGAATATTTTTTTGATTTTTATTGATGTTGGTCTTAGTAATGTTTTAACCAAGGAAGTCGCTAAAGACAATAGCAAGGCCAACGCTTGGATTGGCTCGACCATAGCCATTAAATTGCCGTTAGCATTGCTTACATCGCTAGTTTTAATTGGCTTGGTTAATATTTTAAATTTTCCTGAGCTTACTCGGCAATTGGTTTATTTATCAATTGTCTGTATGGTGTTAGATTCCTTTACTTTGACTTTTTTTGCCTGTTCGCGAGCTTTTCATAATTTGAAATTTGAAAGTTTATCGTCAATTATTTTCCAGCTGATTGTACTTGTTGGCAGTATTGTTATTTTGCACCACGGCGGCGGCGTCCGCTGGTTAATGCTGTCGTTGATCGCGGCCAGTCTGTATAATTTTATCTATTCATTACTAATTCTTTGGCGTTATTGGCGAGTCAAGCCCTGGCCAATTTGGTATTGGCCGAAGATAAAAAAAGTTTGGTTATTAGCGGCCCCTTTTGCCGGTTATGCGATTGCTCAACGAGCCTATACTTATCTTGATTCAGTTATGCTAGCCAAGATAGCCGGTGATGTGGCGGTTGGGATTTACCAGGTGCCGTTCAAGATTATTAATGCGTTGCAATTCTTACCCATGGCCTTTGTCGCCTCGCTTTATCCGGCCCTAAGTCTTTATTGGCATAACAACCGATCGCAGCTGAGTATTACCTTTACTCGAGCGATACAATATTCAGCCATTATTTCTTTACCGATTGCCATTGGCGGCTGGGTGATAGCGGATAAATTAGTACTGATCTTTAGTGATGGTTATACTGAGGCTATCTGGCCGCTCCGTTTAGGTTTAGCCGCCCTGCCCTTTATATTTATTGGTTATCCGATTGGCTCGTTACTGAATGCTTGCGATCGGCAGAAACGCAACACCTACAATATGTTGATTGTCCTGATAGTTAGTATTGTTGCCAATCTCTTTTTAATTCCGCGTTATGGTGTTATTGGCGCTAGCTTAACAGTAATGCTGACTAGTATCTTGATGGTGGTTTTAGGTATTGGCCAGATTAAGTCAATTCTCGGTCAGTCGCCCCAGCTATTCAGCGGCCTATTGCGCATTGTAGTAGCCGCTAGTTTGATGGGCTTAGCCGTTTGGCAAGCCAAGTTTATTAATAATATTTTTATTTTAGTGGCTTGGGGCGGTTTTGTGTATTTAGTAGCTCTATTTGCGGTTAAAGCTTGGTGTTGGTCGGATATTGTTGGTATCTTTAAATCTTTTTTCCGTCAGTCAGCTGATTAATGTATGCGTTATTTATTAGTTACCTTAGAATATCCACCCTTTCATGGCGGTATCGCCCATTATTACAGCCATCTAGCTGCGGCTTGGCCGCGGAATGATGAGTTTATTGTTTTGGATAATAATCACAATCAGCTCCAGGCGGCTCGCGGTTTTTGGCCGTGGCGGCGATCTTTCCAAGCTATTTGGCAAGCTATTAAACAGCAACGGATTGATTATGTTTTAGTTGGTCAAATTTTACCGCTAGGGACGGTGGTTTGGTTGTTATCTTATTTTTTGCCGATTAAGTATGGTATTTTTCTTCATGGTATGGATTGGGGACAGGCCATGAAGCGGCCACGTAAACGTTGGTTGGTTAGCCGAATAATTGCTCGCGCTTCATCAGTTATTGCCGCCAACAGTTATGTTGCCGGGTTAGTTAAACAGGCTTGGCCGTCAATTACTAATCGTTTAATAATTATTAATCCCGGTTTAAGCCAGACAACATCACCAACTATTAGCGATACTTATCGGCAACAGTTGCGTCAACAGTATGGTTTGGTTGACCAAAAAATTTTATTAACTGTCGGTCGTTTAGTAGAACGCAAAGGAGTGGATCAAGTTTTGCGGGCTCTGCCGGAATTGATTAATAAATATCCTAATTTGTATTATTTAGTTGTTGGCCAAGGGCCATATTTAGCTACTTGCCAACAATTAGCCAGTGATTTGGCAGTTAATTCACGGGTTATTTTTATAACTGATGCCGATGACCAGCAGCGAGCGGCTTGGTATCAGCTAGCCGATATTTTTATTATGCCGGCCCGTCAATTGGCTGGTGATTTTGAAGGCTTTGGTATTGTTTATCTAGAGGCTAATCAAGCTGGTAAACCAGTTATCGCCGGTCGATCCGGCGGTGTCGCCGATGCGGTGGTTGACGGTTTAAATGGCTTAATGGTTGATCCAAATTCAAGTTATGAAATTATCGCCGCGGTTAGCCGACTTCTGGATGATTCGGCCTTTAGTCAGCAACTTGGCCAAGCCGGCCAGGCTCGGTTAGCGGCTTTTCTCTGGCCGACCTTGGCGGCCAAATTGGCTCAATTTATTAATAAGCATTAATTATAATTTATGATTTCTGTCATTATTCCGGTTTATAATCAGGCTGATAAATTAGGCGCTTGTTTGAATAGTTTAATCAAGCAGACTTATCGTGATTTGGAAATAATTATTGTTGACGATGGCTCAACTGATGGTTTAGAAGCGGTTTTGATCGAGTGGGAACCTAAATTGCAAGCCGCTAAATTGCCATATAAAATCATTGTTCAAACTAATCAAGGATCCAACCCGGCTCGTAATCGGGGTCTGGCCGAAGCTAGTGGTGACTATCTGTTATTTAGTGATGCTGATATTTGTTGGCGTTCTGATGCCTTAGCTAAAATGTTGTCAGCCTTGGAAACTAATCCTCAAGTTAGTTATTGTTATTCTTCGTTTCGTTTCGGTTGGAAAAAATTTCGTTTATGGCCGTTTGATGCTGAAAAATTACGTCGGCAGCCCTATATCCACACTTCAGCCTTAGTGCGCCGTCAAGATTTTCCCGGTTTTGACAACAATATTAAACGTCTTCAGGATTGGGATGTTTGGTTGACTATGTTAGAAAACGACAAAATTGGTTTATTCTATGATGATTTCTTATTTACCGTGGCCGGCGGCGGTTATATCAGTAGCTGGTTACCCAGTTGTGCCTACAAATTATTGCCGTTTTTACCACGGGTTAAAAAGTATAAGCAGGCCGAAGCTATTTTGCGAGCCAAGCATCATTTGCCAATTTATGACTAAATGTCAATTAATAGTAGCTAGTTTGTTGTTGATCATTGTTATTTTGGGCGGAGTGGTTTATTGGGGCAACCGTCGGCCGGTTTTTCGCGGCGAGTATAAATTATTTTCGGCCAACCAGAAATTTTTAGGCAATATTGACATCTTAACTGATAAGCGCCAGCAATATCGCGGTTTTAGCCGCCAAGATCAACCTTGTCCCGATTGTGGCCTGCTTTTTATTTGGCCGATTTTATCGCAGCCAACCATGGTGATGCGCGAGATGAATTTTGCTTTAGATTTTATTTGGCTTCGCGATCGGCAAATAGTTCAATTTACTGAGAATGCTGCCCCGGAAGGCCATAATCCTCAGATTAAGTATCGGCCTGATCAGCCGATTGACGCTGTCTTAGAAATGCCGAGCGGTTTTATTAGCCGCCATAATCTACAGGTTGGTCAATTTTTAAATTGGCAATAATTAGCAAATTATGCAATTTTCTTGGAAAACAGTGCGCTATATTTTGGAGGCTATTATCTTATTAGAGTTGTTGGCCGCTTTAGGATATTTTTATCCCGTCATCGGAACGGCTCTTTTTATTATTAGTTGCTTGGTTATTCTTTGGCTGACCATCCGTCGACTGGAATGGGGCTTGTATGTCTTAGTTATTGATTTACTAATCAGCTCTAAAGGTTATTTATTATCATTAAATTTGGGCGGTTTTAAGTTGTCGTGGCGAATGGCTATCTGGCTGATTATTATGGCGGTTTGGTTTGTTCAATTGATTGTGGCTATCTATCGCCGTCAAGCCTGGCCAAAACAATTATGGCAACGTCTTAAAGATAGCGGTTGGTTGATTTTGTTGGCCATGATAATTTTTGCCATCATTAATGCTTGGTGGCGCGGTCATCAATTGGCTAATATTTTTTTTGATGCCAATGGCTGGTTATTTTGGCTGATATTTTTACCGATATTAACTGTTGCTCGCTGGTCAATTAATCAATTAAGTTCGGTGATAGTAGCTGGCTTAGCTTGGTTAACGGCTAAAACCGGTTTTTTACTGTATGCCTTTGGTCATTTTTCGCCAGGCTTAAGAATGGTAATCTATCGCCTGATTCGTGATACACAAGTTGGTGAAATAACTAGTTTATCCGGGCAGTTTTATCGGGTTTTTCTTCAGTCACAGGTTTATTTTTTGATTTTTCTAGTTATTATCGCTTGGCAATTGGCTGGCCGGCTGCCCTTGAAACATTGGCCTCGCTGGTTAATTGGTCGGCCAGGTCGGCTTTATTTATTAGCGTTTAGTTTAAGTTTATTGCCAATTATTGTCGGATTTTCTCGTAGTTTTTGGTTCGGTTTGGTGTTAAGCATGTTTTTTTTGTTGATAATGATTTGGCGGCGCTACCGCTGGCCAGTGGTTTGGCGGTGGTCTTTAAGTTTGTTATTGGCTAGTGTTTTGTCAATAGTTTTAATCGTGGTTATCGTCCGCTTTCCTTGGCCGCAACCGCAGTTGTCATTCAAGGCCGGTGATTTGCTGGAAGAGCGGTTAGGTAATTTAGATAGTGAGGCGGGCGCTTCATCGCGCTGGTCATTATTACCCAAAATGGTGCAAGCTATTAGTCAGAGCCCATTTTTTGGTCAGGGATTGGGCGCCACCATCACTTATCGTTCAGCTGATCCGCGAATTTTAGAAAATGAGAGCAGTGGTTATTATACTACCTATGCTTTTGAATGGGGTTGGCTGGATATTATTTTTAAATTCGGTTTCTTACTGGCTTTGTGGTATTTTATATGGTTGGGACGATTAGCTTGGCGGTCTTGGCGCTATGGTCCGGTTGGCGAAGCGTTAGCTATCGGTTTATTGGTTGTAGCCGCGGTGCATTTTTTTAGTCCTTATTTAAATCATCCTTTGGGCATCGGTTTTTTAGCCGGAATGCTTGCTTGGTTAGTTAGACAAAAATAATATGTTGCCTTATTTGGCTGCCAGTTTTTTAGCTTTTTTCTTAGCCGTTGTCACCACTCCGTTGATTAGGCGGTTAGCTTGGCGGTTAGCTATTATTGATCGGCCAGATCAAATTCGTAAGTTACAGAGTCAGCCGGTAGCTCTTCTGGGCGGCTGGGCGATATTTATCGGTATTTCATTGACCGCCTTGATTTTTCGGCGCTATTTAATAATTGGTGATTTAACTTATCATCATTGGCTAGGCGTTTGGTTGGGCGGCCTGATTTTGATGATTGGCGGCTCTTTGGATGATCGCTATAATTTGCCGCCGCATAAGCAATTAATTTTTCCAATTTTGGCCGTTTTAGCGGTAATTGTTGGTGGCGTTGGCATTAAAAAAATTACTGGATTAGATGGTCAATTAATCTTTTTGAATAGTTGGCAAATTAGTTTATTCAGCTGGCAGGGGATTGTCCGTCATTTTGTCGTTCTGGTTGATTTATTTACCTTTTTCTGGTTGATGGGCATGATGTATACCACTAAACTTTTGGATGGAGTTGATGGCTTGGTTACCGGTTTAGTCGGGATTGGCAGCCTGGTGATTGGCTTATTTACTTTGACCACCAAATATTATCAGCCTGATATTGCTTTGGCCGCTTTTATTTTGGCGGCGGCTTGCGCTGGTTTTTTGTTATATAATTGGTCACCAGCTAAGATTTATTTAGGTGATGGCGGCTCTTTAATGCTTGGCTATCTATTGGGCGTGCTTGCTATTATTTCCGGTGGTAAAATTGCCATCGCCTTGCTGATTATGGGGGTGCCGATCTTAGACGTGGTTTGGGTTATTGTTCGTCGTCTATTTAATGGACAGAATCCGCTTCGGACCGCTGACCGCAAACATCTACACCAGCGGTTAGTTGATTTAGGCTGGAGTGCTAAACGAACGGCGATTACTTATTATGCTGTTTCTTTAGTTTTTGGCTTAAGTGCTTTATTTTTACAGAGCCAAGGCAAGCGCCTAGCTCTTTTATTGCTAATTATATTAATGACTATCGTGGTTATTCGTTTTTCATTACTTGACAAGCCTAAGCAAAAACCGTAATATAATGACACACCTGTCCCGTAAGGTTTTATTTTTTTAATACAATCAATAGCGATATGTCTAAATTTGCTATAATTGCCACTGGCGGCAAACAATATAAAGTTCGTCCCGGTCAAACCATTAAAATTGAAAAGTTGTCCTCGGAACCAGCCGCTGAAGTCAAGTTTGATGCCTTGCTATTAGCCGATGAGCAGACCCAAGATATCCAGCTTGGCCGGCCGATATTAAACGCCGCGATTACTGCCAAAGTTTTAGATCATGGCCAGGAAGATAAGATAACCGTTATCAAATACAAGAACAAGACTCGCTATAAGAAGACTCTTGGTCATCGTCAGCAATTTACCAAGATTGAAATTCAAGATTGGTAGTTATTATTAAAACAACCCATCATTAGCGGGTTGTTTTATTTTACGCTAGCTATTGACTTATTTACAAAAAGATGTTAAATATATAAGTAATATTTTATCTAAATAGCTTGATTTGTCTATGGCTGCTAAAAATGCTACCGTTAGGCCGGTTTTTTTAACTGATAATTTTTCTTTATTTAAATTAGTTAAAAAATTATTACAAAAAGTTAATCCACGCGAGCGTGATGTCTTATTGCGCCGTTTTGGCTTAAATTCGTCAAATAAACAAACGCTAGAGCAGATTGGTGCCAGTCATGGCCTGACCAGAGAGCGAGTTCGTCAAATTGAGGCGGCTGGTCTTAAGAAAATCAAAAAAATGTGCGAATTGGAGAAGCAAATTGGTTTATTGCGTCAAGCCTTGGATGATTTATTGTTGGATAATGGCGGGTTGATGGATAAGCAATATTTGCAAAGCAGTTTTTTAGCGCTTAGTCGGGAAGCGCTCAAAGATGATGATTTACCAATTTATGCTAACAATTTTGATTTTTTAATTTCTCGGGTTTTGTCTGAAGATTTTGATCCGGTTACTTCCGGCTTATTTAATGATTCAATTAAACTAAAATATCAAACGATTGATCACTTGGAACTGTTGGCTCAGCAATTAGTGGAGCAGGTTCGTCAGGCCAAAAGATTATTTTTAATCGAAGATTTAATTAAATTGAGTTTTGATTTAGATGCTTTTAAGGCTAATGCTGATAAATTAGTGAGCGCCAACAAGTTAGACTTAGCTAGTGCTTTATCTGGTCAGGATAGCTTTCAAGACGGTCAGTTGATTAATAAATACAAGCCAATATATTCAGTTTTACGGGCTATTCGCGATATTGAACGCAATAATTTTGGTTCTTGGGGGCCGGCTGATTGGCCAGAGATTCGTCCACGGACGATTACTGATAAGATTTATTTGGTGCTTAAACAGACTGACCAGCCATTGCATTTTCGCGAAATTACCAGTCGAATTAATCAGTTTTTTACTGACAAGCGAGCCAATGCCGCCACGGTTCATAATGAGTTGATTCTTGATGACCGTTATGTCCTGGTCGGTCGCGGCATTTATGCTCTCAAAGAATCCGGCTATCAGGCTGGTCGCGTAGTTGATATTGTTACTCGCATCTTAAAGCAAGCTCGCCATTCTTTATCCAAGGATGAGATTATTGATAAAGTTTTAACACAACGCTTGGTCAAAAAGACTACCGTTAGCTTAATCTTATCTAATAAACAGCTGTTTCAGCGTTTGCCCGATGGCACATATTCCTTACAAGACAAGGCGACTTAATCATTATTGGTTGTCTTTTCTTTTGCTATATCTTATGATAAACTGGAAGTAATCTCCAGTTTATTTGTCTATGGAAATAGTTTTAAATCTAGCACCATTATTAAATTTTTTTAGTTTGCCAGCTGACGAAATGTTTCGGCGGATTATATTGTATTATGGCTGGATGATTCCGGCGGTAATTTTTTTATATGGCGCGGGTTGCGTCTGGCTGGCTTGGCGTCGTCGCCTCTTTTTTAGCAAACAAAAATTCGTACTTTTAGCCATTGATGTTCCTCGGGCTAACGAGCAGACGCCCAAGGCTTTGGAGAATATGTTGTGCTATCTAGCCGGCGCTCATGGCACTATTAATTTAATTGAAACTTATTGGGAAGGTAAATTCCAACTCGGTTTCAGTTTTGAAATCGTCGGTATTGACGGTTATATTCAATTTTTAGTGCGAACACCAGTTGCTTTTCGCAGTTTAGTCGAAACTGCCATTTATTCGCAATATCCAGATGCGGAAATTGCTGAGGTTGATGATTATGTCAATACTGTTCCCAGCACTTTTCCTGACCCTGATTTTGACATGTGGGGAGCGGAGTTCATCCCAGTCCAAATGGAGCCGGAGTTCAAACAAGCTTTACCAATTAAAACTTATAAGGATTTTGAATATCAATTAGGTCGGCCGGAATTTCATTTTAAAGATCCGATGGCACCGCTGATGGATCTAATGAGTTCCTTGCGGCCTGGCGAGCAGATTTGGTATCAGCTGCTGATATTACCAGTGGCGGCCGATTGGTCTAAAATTGGCAAACCAGCCATTGATAATGTGCTAGGTATTAAACCTAAGGATGATCCGACCATTGTTGACCGTTTTTTTGAGTGGTTTTTAGAGTTAATGAGTCAATTCAGTGAAATGATTTACAGTCTTTGGGGAAATATTGAAGATAAGCCAGCCAAAGAAGAAAAAAAAGAAATCAACATGCTCAACTTATTGCCGGTGCAAAAAAAGCAGATTGAAGCTATCCAAGAAAAAATATCCAAGATGGGCTATGGTGTTAAATTGCGAATGATTTATGTGTCTCGCCGTGAGGTTATGAATAAGCCTAAGGCGGTTAATGGTTTTGTTGGTTTTATTAAGCAGTTTAATGCTAATGATTTGAATGCTTTAAAACCGGATACTAAAGTCACGCAAACATCTTCTAACTATTTTTATAAACTTAGTCAGATTATCCGTAAAAAGAATAAGGTTATAAGAGCTTATAAAGACCGCGACGACACAGCTGGTCGCAAGCTGTGGTATTTAAATGTTGAAGAAATTGCTTCGCTCTGGCATTTTCCGATTGAAACAGTAGTTAAGGCGCCGTTAATCCAAAAGACAACCAGCAAGAAGATGGAGCCACCAATGGCTTTGCCAGTGGAAGATTCGCTAGCCAGTGATTTGGCCTTGGATGATTTATTTAACTTAGATGATGAGTCAGTTGATGAACAGCCAGCTGAAGCACCAGCGTCCAGTGAATCAAGCGCGCCGTCGGTGGCCACAGAAAGTCATCAGGCGCCGCCGCCTAGTAATTTACCAGGTATTAACGATTGAAATATATGAATCAAGAAGTTACTTTGTTCGGAGAGACAACTTTTCGCAATCAGGGTTATAAATTTGGCATCAAGCTAGATGATCGCCGTCGGCACATGTATATTATCGGTAAATCCGGCATGGGTAAGTCAACCATCTTGGAAAATATGATTGTCCAAGACATTAGCAAGGGCCGCGGATTGGCGGTGGTTGATCCGCATGGTGACTTGGCTGAGAAAATTTTAGAGTATATTCCTGATAATCGAGTTAAAGATGTTATCTATTTCAATCCGTCGGATGCGGAATATCCGATTGCTTTCAACGTGGTGGAACAGGTTGAGCCGCACCTGCGTCATTTGGTTGCTTCAGGGCTGATTGGTGTTTTTCAAAAATTATGGGCTGATTCTTGGGGACCACGCTTGGAATATATTTTGCGCAATGCTATCTTGGCGGTTTTAGATTATCCTGGCTCCACCCTATTGGCCATTACTCGGATGTTATCCGATAAGAATTTTCGTAAGAAGGTGATTGATAAGGTCCAGGATCCGGTGGTTAAAGCATTTTGGGTCAATGAATTCAGTGGTTACAATGACAAATTTGCCTCAGAGGCGGTAGCGCCGATTCAAAATAAGGTCGGTCAGTTTTTATCCAGCGCGTTGATTCGTAATATTGTCGGCCAAGTTAAGTCTTCAATTAATATTCGTCACATCATGGATGAAGGCAAGATTTTAATCATGAATCTAAGTAAGGGACGGATTGGTGAAGACAATTCTGCCCTGCTTGGTTCAATGATGATTACCAAGCTACAGCTGGCAGCCATGAGCCGAGTTGACACCAATGAGGAAGACCGACGCGATTTTTATCTCTATGTTGATGAATTTCAGAATTTTGCTACTGATAGTTTTGCCAATATTTTATCTGAAGCGCGCAAGTATCATTTAAGTTTAATATTGGCTCATCAATACATTGAACAGCTTAGCGATGTGGTGCGGGCCGCTGTTTTTGGTAATGTCGGCACCTTAGTTACTTTCCGTGTCGGCGCCACTGATGCTGAATTTTTGGCTAAAGAATTCATGCCATTATTTACTGAAGAAGATTTAGTTAATATTCCCAAGTTCAACTTTTATATCAAGCTGATGATTGACGGATTAACCTCTGATCCTTTTTCCGCTAAGACTTTAGCCCCGCTCAGCAAAGAAGAACGTTATCCCAATTTACAAGCCGTTATTGAGCATACTCGTGAAAATTATGCTAGTCAACGCGATATTGTTGAAGAGGGGATTATGCGTTGGCATCTCAATCAAGAAGATGATGATGTTAAGAAGGTAGCGCCGACTAACGCCTTGGCCGATAAAGTTGAAATTTTACTAAATAAAAAAGAAGCAATTCAACCAACCTCGTCAGACTTAGCTGGGCCAGCAGCCAAGAAGGCGGCTGCCCATGTTTCAGCTGAACAGCGTTATCCGGCTGTTTGCGATGGTTGCAATCAGCCGACGACCACTAGATTTGTGCCCGATGGTAAACGGCCGGTTTATTGCCCAGAGTGTCTGCGTCGCTATCGGGCTGAGCAGAGCCAGCGACAGCAATTGGCCAGTTCATCACCAGCTTCACTGCAACGATTAAAAAAAGGTCATGGCCGTTGATTATTTAAAAATCGGTCGAGCTACTGATTTAACTGGCTGGGAGCGGCGGTTCTATCGTTTTTTAGAGATTATTCCCGGTTTATTATCTTGGGGGACTTTGTTGACCTTAATTATCTTGTCTTATTTTCATCCGGTTTGGGTGGCTTTGTTTATTATCGCCTTTGATGTTTATTGGTTGCTTTTAGTTGTCTATTTAGCCATTATTTTAATATCAGCCTATCGCCGTACTAGAAAGAGTATTGTTATTGATTGGCATCAGCGATGTTTATCGCTTCAGCCGGTTGATTTGACTTATCAGCCGATGATTGGTTCAGCGATTGTTAGTCGGCAAGTGGTTTGGTCAGATTTATATCATTTAGTGATTTTTCCTTGTTATAATGAAAGTTATGAGATTATTCAACCGGGGCTAAAGGCGATTGTTGATAGTTCTTTCCCTAAAGATAAAATGATTTTTGTCTTAGCTATTGAAGAGCGTGGTGGAGCCGCTATTCAAGCGACAGCTGACCGGCTTAAAGCGGAATATGGCGATAATTTTTTTCGTTTTCAAATCGTTGTTCATCCGGATAACTTAGTTGGCGAACTCAAGGGCAAGGGCGCCAATCAGGCCTGGGCTGCTCAGGTTATTCGTCGAGAATTAATTGACCGGCTCGGACTTGATTATAATTTATTATTAACCAGTGTTTTTGATTGCGATACCGTTATTTATGAACAATATTTTTATTGTTTGGTTTACAAATTTTTAACCTCGGATAAACCCTACCGCCGTAGTTACCAGCCGATTCCGGTTTACCATAACAATATCTGGCAAGCGCCGTTTTTTGCTAGAGTGGCTGCTTATTCGAATACTTTTTGGCAGATGATGCAGCAGATTCGCCAAGAGAAATTATCTACTTACTCATCGCACTCCATGTCTTGGCGGGCGTTGGAGGAAGTCGGTTTCTGGTCAACCAAGATGGTTAGCGAAGATTCGCGGATATTTTGGCATTGTTTTTGCCACTATAATGGCGATTATGAAGTGGAGCCGATGCATTATCCAGTATCCATGGATGTTTGTATGGATCAAAAAGTATTACCGACGGCGCGTAATCTTTATAAACAACAACGACGCTGGGGTTGGGGAGTAGAAAATGTGCCTTATTTGATTTTTAATACTATTAAACGCTGGAAGCAGATTCCGAAAAAAACTTTTGTTAACAAGATTTTTATCCAAATGTATGGCTTTCATTCCTGGGCAACCAACGCCCTGATTATTGGTTTTGTCGGTTGGCTGCCGTTATTTATCGGTGGCGACCGTTTTAATCAAACTGTTTTATCTAATAATTTACCAAATGTAACTAGAATTTTAATGTCAATTGCCATGATCGGCATGGTCTTGTCGGCGATTATTTCTTCATTACTATTGCCGAAACGGCCAGCCGGCAATCCTTGGTGGCGGCGCTTTAGTATGATCGGCCAGTGGATTTTTTTGCCGATTACGATTGTTTTCTTTGGTGCTATTCCTGGCCTAGAAGCACAAACCAGATTGATGCTAGGCCGGTATATGGGTTTTTGGGTAACTCCTAAGGAACGGACTAATTCTTAATTTTACTATATGCCTTTTATTGACCCTGATCGCTCTGGAACCACATTTTTAAGAATTTTTGCTATTGAGTTTTTGGGCATTGCCATTGTTTTTGGCTTGCTGGCGATTTTTTAGCTATGACTGATTTGTTTCTTTATAATACTCTCAGCCGTCAGCTAGAGCTCTTTCGGCCGCAACAGCCACCAGTCGTCGGCCTCTATACTTGCGGTCCGACAGTTTACAACTATGCCCATTTGGGCAATCTGCGCGCTTATCTTTTTGCTGATTTACTAAAAAGAGTTTTACTATATAATGGCTATAATGTTCGGCATATAATGAATATTACCGATGTTGGCCACTTAACTGATGATGGCGACGCCGGCGATGACAAGATGGAACAAGGGGCGGCCCGTGAGCACAAGACGGCTTGGGAAATCGCTGAATTTTATACTAAAGCTTTTCAAGACAATCTCGTTGCTCTCAATATTTTACCGCCGACTACTTATTGCCGAGCTACCGATTATATCGCTGAACAGATTAGTTTAGCTAAGACTTTGGATAATAAAGGGTATTTATATAAGACCAGCGATGGCCTTTATTTTGATACTAGCCGAGTGGCTGATTATAATAAATTAAGTCATTTGCCATTAGAGCAATTACGTGAGGGAGCGCGAGTGGATAGGAATCCAGAAAAACGCCAACCAACTGATTTCGCAGTCTGGAAGTTTAGTCCAGCGGGACAGCAACGACAGATGGAGTGGGATTCGCCCTGGGGCAAGGGTTTTCCCGGGTGGCATTTGGAGTGTTCAGCGATGAGTTTAAAGCTATTAGCTGGACATCTAGATATTCATTGCGGCGGTATTGACCATATTAATGTTCATCATACTAATGAAATTGCCCAATCAGAGGCGGCCACTGGTCAGCCGTTTTTCCGTTATTGGTTACACAATGCTTTTTTAAACATTGTCGGCGGTAAAAAAATGGCCAAAAGCGCCGATAATTTTTTAACCCTGGCTAAAGTAGTAGCCGATCTCAAGATATCGCCGCTAGCTTATCGCTATGCCTCTTTGCAAGTTCATTATCGCAAGCCGATGGAATATAGCCCCGATAGTTTAGTGGCTGCCAATCAGGCTCTTTATGGATTATATCGGCAAGTGGCTGATTTGGGTTCAGCAATTGGTCAAGTGGCTAGTTTTTTTCAAGCTCAATTTCAACAGGCGATTAATAATGATCTTAATGCCGCTCAGGCGCTGGCGGTTACTTTTGCTGTTATTAACAGTCAATTGACCTCGGCCGATAAATTAGCGACAATTTTGAATTTTGATCAAGTTCTGGGTTTTAATCTAGCCAAAAGTCGTCAAATATTGGCTGTTGACGCGGCGGCTATTCCTCAAAACATTCTTATGATGTTTGAGCAACGCCAAATCGCTCGTCAAGCTGGTGATTTTAGTCTAGCCGATAATTTGCGCCAGCAGTTGTTAGCGGCTGGCTACAAGATTGAAGACAGTCCCGACGGCAGTCAACTGCGACCGGTTTAAATATTATGGTTAATTTTTGGTCTCAACTTTCTAAGCCCATTTTGGTCTTAGCGCCTTTGGCTGGCGTTACTGACAGCGCTTTTCGTCAGATTTGCAAGAGTTATGGGGCGCAAGTAGTGGTCAGTGAGATGGCTAGTGTGGCCGCTTTGGTTCATGATCAGCGCAAAACACTAGAAATGTTAGCCTTCCAGCCAATAGAGCGCCCTTATATTGTCCAACTGTTTGGTAGTGATCCCCAGCAATTTGCCGTTGCCGCTCAAATAATTACAGAAAAAATACAGCCGGACGGACTGGATATTAATTTTGGCTGTCCAGTGCCTAAGATAATTAAGCAGGGCGCCGGCGCTGCTCTCGGCGCTGACTTATCGCGAGCCAGAGAGGTGGTTAGGGCGGTTTTAGATAACACTGATCGACCCCTATCTATTAAATTAAGAGCGTTTAATCAGGGTATCAGCGCTCAGCAATTTGTGGCTAATTTGGCTGATTTACCAATCGCCGCCGTGGCTGTTCATGGGCGCAGTTTAGCGGCTGGCTTTAGCGGCTTCGTTGATCCGACGGCCATTGCGGCTTGTCGGTCTTATGTCAATGGTCAATTATTAGCTAATGGTGGGATAATTGATTTATTTAGTGCTCAAGCGATGTTAGCCGCTAGCCAAGCCGATGGTTTAATGATTGGTCAGGGGGCGCTCAGTCGGCCATGGATTTTTCAAGAAATTGCCCAGCAAGTAAATATTAATTTGTCATGGTCAGAGCTTAGCCAGCTGATGCTTCGTCATGCTAAGTTAGTTGTTGAAAATAAGGGACAGGCCGGTCTGATGGAGTTGCGTAAGTTTTTGGCCTGGTATGTTAAGGGTTGGCCGCAAGCCAAAAAAATCCGTCAACAATTAGTGGCCATTAAATCAATAGCTGATTTAGAGACTATTATATCCAATTT
This sequence comes from bacterium, assembly GCA_029570385.1. Taxonomy (GTDB): domain Bacteria; phylum Patescibacteriota; class Patescibacteriia; order Patescibacteriales; family Patescibacteriaceae; genus UBA1359. Next base: position 41,735 of record JAKPXD010000015.1, read on the forward strand.
TTGCGTTTAAAAATTAGGAAAATCGTTACTGTGCTTAAGAACATTATAAATAATATTTTCCAAAATCCAAGCGGGTCGCCTATAAAGGGCATAGCCAATATTGTGTTCATACCAAAAATGGCGGCAATTAAATTCAGTGGATAGAGAATAACCGTAATCATAGTTAAGGTTTTCATAATACGGTTCATACGATCGTTGAGCAGCGATTCATTGGTGTCATTTAAAACCTCAATCATTTCCCGTTGGTTTTCCAGATTTTCCCAAATTCTTTTTGAATGTTCAACCAAGGTTGAATAATATTTTTTTAATTCAGCGGCCGGCACGAGGCTGCTTTTCATTTCAGTCAGGCTCTGTAAAATATTTTTATGATTTTGCAAAATTTTACGGATTTTAATAATATTATGACGCAAGGTCAATATTTCACTAGCTGTGTCGCGCTGCTTGCTGTCAAGACTAAAAATAGTGTTTTGGGCATGAGTGATTCTTTTGCTATGACTATCCAAAACTTCATAACAGTATTTGATTAGACGATCCAGTATTTCATAAAGCAGGACTGACGATGATTCCAGTTCATAGGCCAGCAGCGAGTTCTCATCTTTTTTGCAAATATTAAAAAAGTCCATCAGCGGCGGCAGATCACCATTATGGATAGTTACTAAATAACCATGACCCATAAAGAATTCTACTTCAGCCGGCAAGACTAAGCCATCTTTGATTATGGGAAAATGAAGAATAATAAAAATATAGTTAGTTTCTTTTTCTATAAAAGCTCGTTCCGCCAGACTTTTGGCCATCGAAGCTTTCAAGTGGGTGATGGTAAAGTGTTGTCGTTTGAGCAAGTATTCCAATTCTGGTTTGCCAGCACTATTGACATTGAGCCAGCTCAGTGATCCAGCAGTTTTAGGATTGTCAATAATCAATTCTTCAATTTTTTTGGAAACTTGTAAATATTTACCCATAATTTTAGCTAATGATTATTAAAGTAATTATAGCATAAAGACGACAACGGCCACAACTTTGGATTAGTGGCTCAATCAGTTGGTTTATGGTATAATGATTTCAAATAAGCAATCATTTTTTTTATGCCTCAAGAACAATTGAAGCCTAGTTTTGAGCAGATGCCGCTGAATAATAGTCAGGAACGGCAGCCGACTGCTGAAAAAATAACCGAATCAGCTATTAGTGAAGCGGCGCCAGTCACGGTAGAGCCCGTAGTTAATTCAGCCGCCCAGCAGCCACCAGCCATAACAGCTAGCCAGCCGACTAAATTGACAGTTCGTCAAGAAGCTATTGATGATATTTTAGAAGACGGCTTAGCTGACATTTATCAGAATCTCCCACCCGATAAGCAGCAAGAGCTCAAGCAAGCTGGTGAACGGACGGTTCATCAGATTGATCGGTTGCTAGATCATGCCAAGTCGCAGCTAACTAAGATAATCAGTTTGATTCGCCGCTTCTTAGCTATAATCCCCGGTGTTAATCGGTTTTTCTTAGAGCAAGAAGTCAAAATTAAAACTGACAAGATTATGGCTTTAAAAGATAAATAATCATTATGAACTGGTTATTTGATTTCTTTAATGACAGCAATGACTTATTGGTCGTTTTTTTAACTATCTTCATTACAGTTATTGCTGTTATGGGGCTAATTATTTTATGGCGTTATTTAGTTTGGCGCTTGTTTAGTCGGCATCGCTATTTTGATCAAGTAGTTTATTTAGTTAAATTGCCGAAAGATCGCCAACGAGACCAAAATCAGAATTTTACTGTTCAGCAGATGCGCGAAGAAATTGCCTGCGCCGAGACCATTTTTGCCAGTATCGGTGGCTTGCGGGCTCAACGTGGCTTCGGAGTTTGGTTGTGGGGACGCGATGATCATTTTTCTTTTGAGATTGTTGCCAATCAAGGATTGATTGCTTTTTATGTTGTTAGTCCGCGGCGGTTAGCTCGCTATTTGGAACAACAGATCAACGCTCATTATCCTGATGCTATGCTTGAAGAAGTGGTTGATTATAATCTTTTTAAACCACAGAGTTATGTGGCCGTGGGTAGTTTAAAGACGACTCGTCATTATGCCTTGCCAATTAAAACCTACGATCAACAAGAAGCTGATTTGATGAATTCTCAGCTTAATGTTATGTCTAAATTATCTACTGATGATAGTTTGGCAATTCAATATACCGTGCGTAGCGCCTATGGTGTCTGGCACGGTACAGTGAAAAAAATCGTTGAATTATCGCACAAGAAGAAATCAGTATCAGCGGCACTCAAACATGGGTCGTTTGATAGCTGGTCAGATTTTATTAAAGAAAATTTTGGCAGTAAGAAAAATCAGGAACAGGCCAATGCTAAGCAATTGGATAAGCAGTTGACTGCCATGGAGGGCGATATGCTCAAGTTAATGGAAGAAAAAAATGCCAAAGCCGGCTTAGATGTTAATGTGCGATTAATTGCTTGTTCTAATAGTCAAGCGCATTCCGATAATTTGCTTAATGACTTAGCTAACGCTTTGCATCAGTATAATTATTATGAATACGGCAATAGTTTTAGCAATAAGCCGCGCCGGCGGCCGGCCAAGCAATTAATTGAACAGTTTATTTATCGTCGCTTTGATGATAAGGCTAGTTTTTTGTTAAATACTGAAGAATTATCCAGTTTATTTCATTTTCCGCTACAAAACGCCGAAACTCCTAATATTTTATGGCTGACCGCTAAGCAAGCGGCCGCTTCAGCCGATGTACCTAACCAAGGCTTATTATTGGGTTATAATATTTTTCGCGGTATCAAGAAAGATATTTGTATCAAGGAAGATGATCGTTTACGGCATACATATATTATTGGTAAATCCGGTGTTGGTAAGTCAGTTTTGTTAGCCAATATGGCTATCCAGGATGTTTTGAATGGCGCTGGCGTTTGCGTCATTGATCCGCATGGCGATCTGGTTGATGATGTTTTGGCTAGAGTGCCGCCAGAGCGGGCCGAAGATGTTATCTTATTCGCGCCAGCTGATTTAGAGCGGCCGATGGGTTTGAATTTATTAGAGTTTGATGCCAAATACCCGGAACAGAAAACCTTTGTTATCAACGAAATGATTGGTATTTTTGATAAGCTCTATGATTTGAAATCAACCGGCGGTCCGATTTTTGAACAATATATGCGTAATGCCATGCTGCTAGTCATGGCCGATCCCGAATCCGGCTCAACTTTAATGGAAATTCCTCGAGTTTTAGCTGATGCTGAGTTCCGCAATCTCAAACTTTCCCGCTGTGCCGATCAAACAGTCGTTGATTTTTGGCGCAAGGAAGCCGAAAAAGCCGGTGGCGACGCCGCTTTGGCCAATGTTGTTCCCTATATCACCTCCAAATTGACCTCTTTTATTTCTAATGACATGATGCGGCCGATTATCGCTCAGCAAACCAGCGCTTTTAATTTCCGCGACATCATGGATAAACGCAAGATTCTATTGGTTAGCTTGCCTAAAGGATTAGTCGGCGAGCTTAATGCTTATCTATTGGGCATGATTTTGGTTGGCAAGCTGTTGATGGCTGCTTTGTCGCGAGCGGATATGCCCAAAGAAGAACGCCGCAATTTTTTCTTATATATTGATGAGTTTCAAAATTTTACCACCAATTCAGTTTGTCAGATTCTGTCAGAAGCTAGAAAATATGGACTCGGCTTGATTATCGCCCATCAGTATATCGGCCAATTGGTGGCCCGCGGCGACACCGCTATTAAAGACGCTGTTTTTGGCAACGTCGGCACAATTATTTCGTTTAAGATTGGTTCCGAAGATGCCGAAGTTCTGCAAAAAGAATTCGCGCCGACTTTTGATGCCTATGATTTGATTAATGTTGAAAAATATACTGCTTATATCAAATTGTTAATTAACAACACTGCTTCACGGCCGTTTACCTTAAAAACGCCATGGCCGCTGGCTGGCCAAGAAAGCTTGGATCTGGCTGGCAAAATTCGTCAGTTAAGCCGGCTCAAGTATGGTCAGGATCGATCTTTGGTGGAGGCGGAAATCAGCCAGCGTGGCAAATTTAATTTATAGCTTATGTCCAGTTCAACCGATAAAAACCAAGACCCAGTTAATAATGATGTTTGGCAACCGGATCAGGCCATTGTTTTTAATCAGCCTGATCAACCCCAGCCGACTTCAAGCCATCAGTCGCCAGTTAAGGACAGCCAGCCGCTTGATCAATCAGGCGCTTTGCAAAATATCGCCAGTCGTTTAGAATTATTGGCCCAAGAATTGCGCTCAATTATTCAGACGACCAGTCAGCCATCTTTGGCTGATCATCAAGTAATTGACTCCTTAACCCAGCCAATCGATGATGGTGATAAAATTATTGAAGGTTATTTTGACGGCGAGCAGATGATTGCCACCACTGGCCAAGCCTATGCCGTTCCAGCTAATTATGCCTCCAAATCAAAGTTGGTTGCTGGTGATAGCTTAAAATTAACCATCGGTCCGCGTGGGCACTTTCTTTATAAGCAAGTTAGCCCGGTAGAAAGGCGGCGCTTGGTTGCCAGCTTGGAACAAGCGCCAGATGGCAATTATTACGCCGTTTATGAACATCAGCGCTGGCGGTTGCTCAAAGCGAGTGTTAGTTATTTTCGGGCGCAGCCTGGCGATCGGATTGCCATATTGATTCCGCAGGATTTACCAGCCAATTTTGCCGCCTTAGAGAATTTAGTTGCCGAATAAAAATTATGCTAGGATGGTGGCCGGACAAAAAAATAATTAACAGTTTTAAGCAGCTGACTGCGGCCGACGAAGAATTATTAAAGAAGGCCTGGAATTTGGCTCGTCATTTGCATGCCGGTCAAAAACGCAAGTCTGGTCAACCCTATTTTACTCATCCGGTTGCCGTGGCCGAAATTTTGGCTGAGAAATTTGCCGATCCGGTTCTGACGGCAGCGGCCTTGCTCCACGATACGGTTGAAGATTGCCCGGATTGTCTGATGGGTGATATCTATCGCGATTTTGGCACCCAGGTTGGCTTCTTGGTTGATTCAGTCACTAAAGATCGCAGTAATTTTTATTGCCAAGGCCAAGAATTTGACGATGATATTGAACGGCTGTTGTGGGCCGGCGGCCAAGATGTTCGTTGCTTATTGCTTAAAATTGCTGATCGTCAGCATAATCTGAACACAATAAGCCATTTGCCAAACAACAAACAGATTAGAATGGCCTTTGAAACTCAAGCGATTCTTCTGCCGACTAAAGAGATCTTGGGTTATGATCGGTCTGGGGTAACTGTCGCCAAGGCTATAGCTAATTGGCAGGCCTTCCTGCGGCGCGGTCACTTTAAGAACTTGGTTCAATTGAAAGACGATTTATACAAAAAACAATTTATTGATCTGGATTGCGAAATGTATGATTTGGTTTATAGTCATACCAATGCTATTATTTGGCAGATGACTGATAAAAAGTTGTTTGAAAAAATGCTGGCCGATCAATTATTTAATAAAACCGCTGAGATTCTATCTATAACCAGTGACGGAAGAAACTTTCGAGCCGAATTCCAATTTAGCCAAGGCTATACAGCCAATCCCGACTTGGGCGTTCAATTGGGCATATCTAAGTTTCGCGTTTAATTATAAAATTATGACACCCATCAATTCATTGGTCTCCGATTTGGAACTGGACAAAGAGATGATTGACTGTCTTAAGAACAGGAGCTTGGAGCAGAAGTTTCTTTATCTAGACGACGGGGCCAATTTTTATTATCAGGCTTACAACAAGCCGACAACGCCGCTGCCCGTTGATTTTTCTACCGAAGATTATTACGATTTGGTCGCCGGCCAGTTCAAGAAAAAACAGCGTTTCGCTTTGGTGAGCCTAGGATGCGGTGATGCTTCCAGCGAGAAGGTGATGTTGAAGAGACTCAAGAAAGAGGGCTACAACTTTACTTATTTCGGTGTTGATTCATCGCGACAGATGTTGGATTTAGCTGTTAATAATCTGGCTGAGCTCAAGATTGACAATCAATTTTTATGCGCCGATTTGGTCAGCGAGGATTTTCGTGATGAAATTGAACAATTAACTGATGACTTTGATTGTCGGGGGTTTTTATTTCTTGGCGGAACTATCAGCAATGTCAATCAAACTAATATTATTGATAGTCTTTACAGCATTCTTAAAAAGAACGATTTATTGTTTTTAGATATTAGAATTCGCAACAGCTTAGATAACTCCGAGGATTTGCAATTATTTAATTTTTATGCCAAATATTTATCCGATAAAAAAATGGCTCAATGGTTGATTAGTCCTTTGCGCAATGTCGGTATTGACCCTAGCTGTGGCAAGCTCAGTCTGGAAATGGTTAAAGAAAAATCTATCGGCGCCATTTTATTTAAATTTTTCTTTTTATTTAATAAAAAATTTGTTATCCGACTACGCAACGAAGTTATTCATTTTTTACCGGAAGAACGGGTTGAATTATTACATATCCGCGCCTATTATCCGGACAATCTTACTTCTTTTTTCAAAGAGCATGATTTCAAGTTAGTCCAATCAAAAACTAATAAAGAAATTAGAGACGGCTTCTTTGTTTATCAAAAAATCAGTTAATAAATCATTTTCGTTATGTCTACCCTTTACCGCCAATATCGTCCTCAGAGTTTTGCTGAAGTTTTCGGTCAAAGCCATATCAAAATAACATTATCTGAAGAAATTAAGCGGCAGCAGGTGGCTTCAGCTTATTTATTTTGCGGTCCGCGGGCGGTCGGTAAGACAACTATTGCCAGATTATTGGCTAAGGCGCTTAATTGTTTAAATCGGCCGGCTGATTCGGCTGAACCTTGTAATCAGTGCGTCAACTGCTTGGCTATCGCCGCTGGTCAGTCGCTAGATATTATTGAAATTGATGCGGCCAGCCAGACCGGTGTTGATAATGTCCGAGAAAACATTATTGCCAGCAGTCGGCTAGCGCCCAGTAGTGGACAATATAAAGTCTTCATTATTGATGAAGTCCACATGCTGTCCAATTCGTCATTCAATGCTTTGTTAAAAACTTTGGAAGAGCCGCCTCAGAAAGTGATTTTTATTTTATGCACGACCGAAGTTCATAAGATTCCCGCCACGGTTATTTCCCGTTGTGAGCGTTTTGACTTCAAGAAGATTAGTCCGACCGATATGGCGAAGAAATTGCAATATATCTTGAAACAGGAGGGTTGGGCGGCTGATGATGCTGTTTTGGCGGCCATTGCCAAGAATTCTCAGGGCCACCTTCGTGATGCCGAGAGCTTGCTCGGACAATTACTGGCTATTAGTCAACCGGCTCAAGATGGACCAGCCACCTTAACGATGGAGGATTTTTATTTATTGGCTCCCAATAGTGATATGGTCTTGATTAGCCAGTTTTTAACCGCCTTAGTAGACCAAAAAGCGATTGAGGCCATTGGCCTGGTTAATCAGCTGGTGACTGACGGCCGCGATGTTCGAGTTTTTTTACAAGATTTAATTGAGCTTTTACGTCAATTGTTATTAAGCAAAATCAATCCACAATTATTACCCAATTACCAAGCGCAGTGGGGCGATGATGACGCCTTCGGCTTGTTAGATTTGCGTCAGCGGTTGTCGATTAATCGTCTGGTGCAATTATTGCAAGTTTTTTTGCAAGCTTTTAATGAAAGCAAGGAGGCTTTTATCAGTCAATTACCGATTGAATTGGCTATTGTTAAAGTTTTGCAGCCGGCTGAGCCGCCAGCCGCCAGCCGTCCAATAAACCCATCTCAGTCGCCGGGTGGTAATCAAGAGACCGATAAAATCAGCGAAGCGATTAATGAGATCAAGTATGATGCAACAGCCAGCCAGCCGCCACTATTAATTGATGATTTATTGAATCAATGGCCAACGGTTTTAGATATGGTCAAGGGTCGTAATGCCGGCTTATCAGTCACACTTAAGGCTTGTCAGCCACAATTAGATGGCCAGCAAGTCTGTTTACTCTTTCGCTATAAATTTCATCAAGATCAAGTCAATCAGCCTAAAATCAAACACCTGCTAGAAGAAATTTTGGCCGAAGTTTATCATCGGCCGGTCATGATTGCCACTAAATTATTAGCTGATTTGGACATTAAGCTGGAAAAGAAACAATCATCGACTGGTTCAACGCCAGTTACGCCGTCAGATGATTCAGCAATCAATAATTTATTAGAAATTTTCGATGGTCAAATCGTTGGCGAAGCCTAAACAGTTAAAAACAAGCAAGCATGTCGGCCCATCGGTCGGTTTGGCTTTGGGTGGTGGCGGCGCTCGCGGATTGGCTCATATCGGCGCTCTTAAAATCCTGTCTCAAACTGGTATCAAAATTAGTTATATCGCCGGCACTAGTATCGGAGCAATTATTGGCGCCTGGTTAGCCCTTGGCCAGCCGTTTGACAAGTTAGAAGAACTTTGTCTGACTTTTGATCGTTCTAAGGCCTGGCGGCAATTTGTGGATATTGGCAATCCACGCTATTCATTTTTAGCCGGCCAGAAAATTAAAAAATTCGTCAACCAGCTGTTCGGCCGAAAACAATTTACAGATTGCCAAATACCATTAGCCATCGTGGCCACCGATTTGGCCAATGGTCAGGAAGTTATTTTACGTCAAGGCAGTATTGCTCAAGCAGTTTTAGCTAGCATTGCTATTCCTGGACTATTGCCGCCGGTTAAACTCAACCGGCGTTATTTGATTGATGGTGGTTCGATTAATATCACGCCGGCTAGCGTTGTCGCTCAGCTCGGCGCCCAGATTATTATTGCCATGGATTTATCGGTTCAGCCATCAGCTCATTTTCAAACCAAGCCGACCTTGTTTACGACCTTGGTCCAAGCGTATACTATTATCCGAGAGCAATCGGTTAAATATCAACTCGCGAAGATTAAGAGTGATCGCCAGCGTTTAATTATCGTTCGTCCGGTTTTTGATGATATTATTGATACTTTTCAGTTTGATCAGACGGCAAAATTTATTAAGCTTGGCGAGGAGGCAATGCGCCGTCGTTTGCCGGCTGTTCGTCAAGCTCTTGCCAAGCTAGGCAAGATATGATTAAATAAGAGCATTCTTCGGGGATCGTCTAATGGTAGGACGACAGGTTCTGGCCCTGTTAATCGAGGTTCAAATCCTTGTCCCCGAGCACTACTACCGTTTTAGGAAAAAGACAAGCGTCGTCAGCAATAATAAAGACAGGCTAAAGCTTGTTTTTTTGTTGCACTATAATCATAATTAATATTTAATTTGATATAAAATCATTGACAAATTAGCAGAACTATGATATAATTTAATATCATCAAATTGTATTTTAAAAATAAATAAAAAAAAGAAGGAGGTGGAACATGTTACTTCGAATGTTCCTCGCCATCCTGCCATTTATATTGGCTTGGGCCCTTGTTTTTCTGTTTGTCAAGATGTTCGACGACCACGACATCTAAACTAAACCACCTCAACCCCAAGGGGGGAGAGGGAATAACATTTAAAAAGAGTTTACCAGTTCTCTAAAAACTGGTTTTTTCTTTGGCTAAATATTATTTTTGGTGCCGGGATTGTTGATGATAAATTGTTTCTTGCGCGGATCAAAATCAATAATTACCAGCATATATCGTGCCCGTTTACTTGCCATTAAGATTGAAGTTTCTTCACAGTCACTGGCCATAACAGCGATTAAGTGGTAAAGTTTTAATGGTTATTATTTATCATTACTGGTTCATGCTAGACCAAATACTAACTATTCTTATTGCCTACCAATATTGGGCTTTACTACTTATTGTTTTTCTTGCCGCCTTATTTAATATTGCGCCGGCTAGCTCAGCCTTGATTGCCGCTGGTGCGCTAGTTGCTTTAGGTTATCTGGATTATTCTTTAGTTTTTTTGTTTGGTCTGGTTGGTTCTGTTGTTGGTGATTTGTTATCCTATAGCTTGGCTTTTATTTATGGCCAAGATGTATTAATTCGTCTTGGTTTTAAGCGCCTGCTCAAGTCAAATAAATTTCAACAAATTAACAGGGTTTTTACAGCTCATTCCACGCGCACCATTTTTGTCAGCCGTTTTTTCTTAACCAGCTTCGGTCCGCTTATCAACTTAATTGCCGGCTTAGCGCGGTCCGATTTTAAAAAATTTATTATTTGCAGTTTGTTCGGCCAGATAATTTATGTTACTTTATTGACTGGCATTGGTTATGTCGGCGCTCGCCATTGGCAGTATATTTCTAATTTTTATGGCTATCTAGCCTTAATCTTGGTGATCATAGCGGTTTATTGGCTGTATCGTCGTTTTTTCCGTCGAGCCGTAACTTGATTATTATTGTTATAAATAGTTTTCCGCCAAGCGAACATCAATAGAGGCGATGCTGAGATGGCTGGTATTGATGAAGTTCAGGTTAAAATTTTAAGCACAATGTGGTAAAATACTATTAATTAACTTAATTAAATAATTAGTTGTTATGAAAGATTTTAATCGAGGTGATGGAGGTGGTCGATTCAATGGACCAAGAAGTTTGAACAATCAGCATAGCTCTTATCCTAACCATCGGTTTAGTCGAGCTATACATTCGGCGATTTGCGCTGATTGCGGCCAACCTTGCGAGGTGCCGTTTAAACCTAGCGGTGATAAACCAGTTTATTGTTATAATTGTTTTGGTAAAAAATCCGCTTTTGACAGCGGTCGTTTGGCCAAACGACATTCAGCCCGACCCAGTTTCCAGCACAATGAACAAGATCGGTTGGCTAGCTTTATCAATAACCAACAACAACAATTGGTCATACTTAATACTAAGCTTGATAATATTTTAAGATTATTGACTGCAAAACCGGCTAGCGATCAATCTCTTGAAAGAGCCGCCAAAGACAAAGAAGAACATCCCGTCAGTAAAGAGGTTAAAAAAGATGTCAAAAAAGAAACTACGGCCAAGAAAGTTGCTACTCCGAAAAAAGCAGTCAAAAAAGTTGTTGCTAAGAATAAAAAATAAATTGGTAGATAAAAAAGGAGCTGGCCTTGGCTCCTAATTGAAGATTAAAGAGTTTTTAAAGACTTTAAAGACATGGCTGAAGAAGCAATTTTAAGATTTGATCAAGTCAGTTTTGAATATGTTCATAAAAAGCCGATATTAGATGAGGCTAGTTTTGTGGTCCGTAAGGGGGCTAAAATTACTCTGATGGGTCAAAATGGCGCTGGTAAGAGCACTATTTTCGGCTTAATTAAGGGTGAGCTTCAGCCAAAACATGGCCAAGTTTCAGTGACGGCTGGCGCGACCATTGGCGCGGCTCGCCAGATGATTGCTCAGGAGCATTTAGGATTGACCATTGAGGATTATTTTGCCACCGCTTTCGATGTTGTCCCTGGTAATCTCAAGAGCCGGATTAGTAAGGTTTTGGAAGCGGTTAATTTGGATATTCCTTTAGACAGAATCGTTGGTCAAGCCTCTGGCGGCCAGCAATCGCGGTTGCTTTTGGCCTATTCTTTGATTCAGGATCCGGACATTTTGCTATTAGATGAACCGACTAATAACTTGGATCGGCAGGGGATTGATCACTTGGTAACTTTTTTGATCATGTATGATAAAACAGTTATTGTTATTTCCCATGATGCCGATTTTTTGAATTGTTTTACTGAAGGCGTTATTTATTTAGATATTTTTACTCATCAAACCGAGCTTTATGTTGGCGATTATTATTCCGTTGTTGCAGAAATCCAAAAGCGGATTGAGCGGGAAGTGATGCAGAACGCCCAATTAGAAAAAAAAATTCAGGACCGCAAAGAAAAGGTTAATTTTTTTGCCAATAAGGGCGGTAAAATGCGCAAATTAGCCCAAAAGATGAGAGAAGAAACTGCGGAATTGGAAGAAAACAAGGTTGATGTTCGGCGTGAAGATAAAACTATTCGGCGTTTTGAGATTCCGGCCCAAGAGAATATCAAGGGTGATATTGTTAATTTGCGTAAAGTGATGGTTATTAAGAATCAGCAACCGGTTTGGTGCAATATTGATAAATCGCTGGGTCGTCAGAGTCGTCTTTTGGTTACCGGTCCCAACGGTATTGGCAAGAGTAATTTGCTTAGGAGTTTGGTAAACAAGTCAACCGCCGATAATACCATCGCTCCTCAGGTGACTATTGGCTATTATAGTCAAGATTTTTCAGCTCTGGATTTTCAGCAGACAGTTATTGATTCATTGCGTAGTATTTTAGCTGAGGGCATTAATGAACAAGAAATGCGCTCAACCGCTGCCGGTTTTTTTATAACTGGCGATTTAATGGAACGCCACATTGGGCAGCTATCTGAGGGACAAAAGGGTTTACTATCTTTTGCTCGTTTAGTCTTAATGAAACCGGGTTTATTAATTCTTGATGAACCAACCAATCATATTAATTTCCGTCATATTCCGATAATTGCCGAGGCGATTAATAATTATCAGGGGGCAATTATTATGGTTAGTCATATGGCTGATTTTGTTAAAGACATTGAATTTAGCGATCAGCTCAATTTAGGGAATTTACTAGCTTAAGGCCAACTATTTGGCTGGCCAAACTATAATATGCCAAGTAGACTCACTAGATTAAATGTTTAGTATGTTAAGAGCAATTAACAATAAATTGATCAGAAAAAATTTGACTCATAATTTTCGGATGATTTATTTTAGCCGAATTACCCTTAATTCAGCAACTCAATTATTGGGTCTCTTCTTGCCGATTTTTTTGTATCAATTTTTAGATTTTAGCCTATTTTGGGTTATTGTTTATTATCTAATTTCTGATTTGCTGTATGCTAGTCTGGTGGCGGTTGGTTGTCGGCAAATCATGAATCGGTTTGGTATTAAGCGGTCATTGCAATTGAGTGTTTTTTTTGGCGCCGCTTTTTATGCTGTTTTCTTTTTAATCAATCATTATATTGCTCCCCATAATCAATTAGTGGAAGGTTATCAGTTATGGTGGTTGGCGCCCACCATTTTCTTTTCTTTATTTTTTCGTCTAACTCACTGGATTCCTTTTCATACTAATGTAGCTAAATTGACCGAACGCCATATTCGGGCTAGTCAGCTTAGTTTTATGGAGGCCACTATGATGGCCTTAGGCGCAGTGATGCCAATTGTCGGCGGTCTAGCCCTAGAATATCTTGGTTATAGTACATTATTTTTTTTGGCGGTCAGTATTTATTTAATTTCTTTAATTCCCTTCAGCCAATTACCGCAAGTAAAAGAAAAATTTTCTTGGACTTACCGAGAGACCTGGCGACATTTTTTGTCCAAGAAGATGCGCGGTAGCGTTTTAGCCTATGCCGGAGATGGTGCGGAAAATGTAGTCGGATCCATCATTTGGCCAATTTTTATTTGGCAGTTATTGTCTGGTAACTATTTGCAAGTCGGGGCTATTTCTTCGGTTATTATTTTGGCGACTATTGTTTTACAAATTATGGTTGGCAACTTGATAGACAATCTGCCCAGTCGTCGCTGGTTGCGCTATGGCACTGTTCTTTATTCTTTTGGCTGGGTGCTGAAAGCTCTAATTAATAGCGCTTTTCAGGTTTTCTTGTTTTCGACTTATCATAATTTGAGCCGAGTTTTTGCTCGCACCTCTTTTGATGCCCTCAATTATGATATCGCCGCCGATCAGGGTCATTATGTTGACGAATATACGGTTATTCGCGAGATGGCCATTGTTTTTGGCAAGGCGTTAATGTGTATCTTTATTATTTTAATTAGTCCATTTTTGGCTTTGCGTTATTTATTCCTAGTAGCCGCTCTGGCTTCTTTGCTGATGTCATTATTAAAGCCGGATCAGCTGGTTGATAATTAGATCAGCGCTTATTTTTTTATTCTGTCAGTTTCGTTATTTATTTCAATGAAGCGAATTAAGACATTAATACCCAATTTATTTAGTTTTGTGCTATAATATTAGCGTAACTATTAATCATGAATAAATTTATGAAGCAAGCTCATTTTATTATGTCTCTAGCTGCTTTATTGGCGGTGACGGCCATTGTTATTACTGCCTTAGTTACCACCAATAAAACTAATAATCAGGATCGCTTCTCGTCCAACGGCTCGGGAACAGTTTATGCCAAAGCCGACATTGCCAATATCCAAGTTGGTTTTAAGAGTGGTGTTAAAAAAACAGCGGCTGAAGCCACGACCGAAAGCACCGCCAAGATGAATAATATTATTGCCGCTCTTCAGAAATTAGGTATTGAAGAAAAAGATATCAAGACTAGCAATTATAATCTTAGTCCTAGCTATAATTGGACCAATACCAAGGGGCAAGAATTGGTTGGTTATGAGGTGTCGCAAAATTTGACTTTGAAAGTTCGTGATTTGAATAAGATTGGCGATGTTATTGCTCGGACCACTGAGCAGGGCGCTAACCAGATTGGCAATGTCAGTTTTACCATTGATGATGAATTTGAGTTGCGCAATCAGGCTCGGGAGTTGGCCATTCAGCAAGCTAAAGAAAAGGCCGCCTTGATTGCCAAGCAATCAGGCATGAAGCTCGGCGAAATCAAGGGTGTCTATGAGAACACTGATTTGGAGCGACAACAGGCAGCTTATTCTAATACTAAAATGATGATAGATAGCTCTATCGCGGGCGCTGAATTAGCCACGCCATCGGTTCAAGTTGGCCAAAATGAAATTAGAGCTGAGGTGACCTTGATGTATGAAGTCAAGTAATTTTATTAATCGTTCAACAATTTTTATGTCCGATTTAATTCAAGTTATTAATACTAATCCCTATTTAAACCTATTGATCGCTTCATGGGTTTTGTCCTGGAAAGGCGTAGCTCTTTGGAAAGCCGCTCGGCGTAAGCAAAAATGGTGGTTTATTCCTTTACTGGTTATCAATACTGTCGGTTTATTTGAGATAGTTTATATTTTTATCTTTAGCAAAATTAAACCAAAAAGACCAGCAAAAGACAACTGCGTCTAAAGGAGCATTTGTCTTGACAGTAGTTGGTTTTTATGTTATAGTTTTAGGCTAAAAAAATACGGTTAAAATATAATGAAAAAATATAGTTTTTTTGATTATTTAAAGAAAAAACAAGAATTTGAACAAGCTCGTCGAGCTGGTCAAAAGTTTTTAGATTCAGATCAAGACCGTTTAACTGATTTTGAAGAAATTAATTTGTATGGCACTGATCCGCATAATCCTGATTCTGATTTTGACGGAGTTAGCGATGGTGATGAAGTTATGGCCAATCGTAATCCGCTCGGGGCTGGAAAACTTCGTGATTTATTTGTTCCCTGCGCTCAAAACGACTACGCACCAGAAATTTTAAGGCCGCGAAGAATTGCTTTTCATGTTGTTAGCTTGCTGGCTATCAAGCTGATCTTAATGTCATTTATTATTTTTTATCCACTTTCCGCTTGGCTAAGCCCTGACATATCGCTTAATGAGGCGCGCAAGGTTATTGATTTAACTAATGAACTTAGAAAAAAATTAAAACTTGAAGTTTTAGTTGAGAATAGTCGCTTAACTCAGGCTGCTTGGCAAAAAACTCAGGACATGTTGATTAATCAATATTTTGCCCACCTTAATCCGTCAGGCCAAGATTTAAGCTATTGGATTAATAAAAATGGCTATAAATATTCAATAATTGGCGAAAATTTGGCTATGGGCTATGTGACAGCCAAGGATGTTGTTACGGCTTGGTCGAAAAGCCCAACTCATTATCGGAATATTGTTGATCGTAATTTTAAGGAAACTGGCGTGGCCATTGGCGATGGTCGTTTTAAAGAGGTGGATAC
Source organism: bacterium (assembly GCA_029570385.1). Taxonomy (GTDB): domain Bacteria; phylum Patescibacteriota; class Patescibacteriia; order Patescibacteriales; family Patescibacteriaceae; genus UBA1359. The sequence goes on from JAKPXD010000015.1 coordinate 57,455, forward strand.
GGTTTTTATGGTGCAGTATTTTGGTCGCCCCGCTCTTGTTAAAAACAGCTCAGCCAAAGCCGCAGCCGCTCCCTCCAAAAGAACCACTGCCAAAAAGAACGCACGGCAATTAGCCAGTGCCGCCAAGAGCGTTAAGGGTGATAGAGCTTATTCTATAGAATCGGCAGAAATAAATAAGTTCAAAACAGGCACCATTAGCATTAAAAAAGATGCTTTTAGTAAAACTGCCACTATCAAAACCGAGGTGGTTTTACCGGCGGAGACCATCGCTGCGACCGTTATTATTAATAATCGAGAGCTGGAACTAACCAAGTCTTCGGCGGAAGATTATTGGTCAGGTGTGGCTCTAATTAGTTCCGACGAGGAAAAAGAGATTTTTTCACCATTAGTGCCGGCGACTTTATTGACTGAAGATAATTTGGGCCAACAAAATATTTATCAATTAGATTGGAATGAGATCAAGCCAATCAAAACTTCAATTTGGGAAAAATACTTTCTTTTTAAGAGAAACCCAACCAATAATATGCTGCCGATTTTAATTTTCGGTAATTTTTATTTCAAAATTCTTTTTGTGGTTTTTTCTTTAGCCGCTATTCTAAATATTGTTGTTAAAATAAAGAAGCAAAAATTAGAACTTATTCTTGGCAGTTTTGGCATTATTGTTTTATTAGCTATTTTTATTTTATTTTAAGCTTGTTATTTTGCAAGTATTTGACAAATAAGTCAAAAGATAATAGTATTAAAATACTTTATATTAATTTATTAAAATTGTTAAAAAAATAATTTAAATTATTTTATGAAAAGAATTGCTAGTAATTTCAAGAGGGGAACATTTTTATGTAGTGCAATCTGTTTATTAGCCAATTTTGCTTTATTGGCGCTGATTGTTCCGCATAGTTTAGTGAGAGCTGCTTCCATCGATGCCGTTTCACTAAAAGGTATTGAGGAGGCACCATTTTTTAAAGACAATGGCTTTGTCGTCAATACTAAGCCAGCTCCAGATTTCGGAGGAAAGTATTGGCTAGAAAAGGATAAGTCAATACCAAACTATACGATTGATTTAGCCAAGGGCGCTGCTACTAATTTAAGCGATGGTTCATATCCCATCATGCTAGTTAAGGCCCCAACCGAAGATTTGGCCAAGTATTATGAACAAGAATTTGGCTTGAGCGATGAATATATTAAGGGGGTTATAGATGGTCATAATCCTTTTGCCTTTATTAATATTTCCAAGGGACGGGCTAGATTAATTCGTAATGAAAAAATTGATAGCAAGTCTTTAGACAACAACAATAATCAAGGTCAAATAGATGATCATTTAGCATTGACAGTTAGTTATAAGTTTCCAGTTGGTGAATATTCGTTTTTATTAACAAATAAAAATAGTCAATTAGCTAAGTGGCAGTTTAGAGTGGTGGATAATTATCCAGCCGCGGATATTTTTGCTGTTGAAACTGCCTATAATAGTTTAACCTTGGGAAGCAACAAGATATACGAGAATATTAACTTACCAACAACATATAAGGATACAGAGATTAAGTGGACATCTTCCGATACTAACGTGATGACCAATGGTGGTATTATTAACCGATCAGATACTGAAGATTTACCTGTTACTTTGACAGCCCGCATTTCTTCCGGTTCATTCTTTATGGACAAAACATTTGACTTGATCGTTGTCAAGAATGATCCCTATTTAGAGATTAACAATTTCACTGCTAATGGAAAGTCGATGATTAATAAAGAAAATAGTCTTTTTATTTTCCAAAAGCAAGACGGAATTAAGAAATATATTATTGATTTTGCTAGTGGCTATAAAACTAATCTTCAGCAAGGCAAGTATGCCGTCAGATTTGACAATCTCTCTGAAGAGTCGCAGGATAAGTTAATAAAGTATTATTCTAAGGATAATCTTTCCGACGAAGACAGTAGATTAATTGCCCAAGGTAAAGAACCGCATGCCTATATTCAAAAGGATAAAAACGGACAATTAAGACTAATTAGTAGTTTCCAAGACTCTGCTAATAGTAAAAGTAAACCAATTATTGGTATTGATCAGAAAAATTCTTTCTTGATTAGAGAAGATTATCCCGATGGTCTTTATGATATTGTAGCCGATCTTGATGGTTTTGATGGTCACCATAAAATTAAATGGCAAGTTGAGGTTGCTCCAGTACCAGTAATTATTGACCCCGACAGCGCCTTAGTACAAGCTGATTATGTTGCTCTGACACTAGCAAGTCCAGTTACCGAAGATTTTGATTTGAAGACTAGTGGCATTAATGGCTCTAGTATTAGTTGGTCTTCAAATAATAGTGGAGCGATTGCTATTAATGGTAATATTGCCCAAGTGACCAGACCAGAATTTTCAGCTGGAGATACTGTGGTTCAGTTGACAGCGACATTAACCAAAGGATCAATTACGAGAACCAAAACTTTTCCCATCACGGTTCTTAAGAATGAACAAGTTGTTCCTACCACTGGCGGCGGCGGAGGCGGAGGTATTGCTCACAGCCTAATTCCCCAGAGCGTTAGTGCCATTAATGTCCCATTAAGTTTGGTTAGTAGTCAGGATGGAGTTTTAACGCAAAGTTTATCTAATGGTCTGCAGGCTCGATTAGTCGTTTCTCCTAATTCTTTTGTCGGTGGCGTTACTTTTATAATTACCGAAGGACCGGAAGATAACGCTTTAGGTGGACGACATTTTATCTTAACTGCTGTTGATAGCAATGGTAATCCTGTTAGAAATTTTACTAATAACTTGAATATTACTTTTTCCGGTTTGCCATTACCCGATAATATTGCCGGAGTAGGAGTTTATTATTATGACGAGGCGTTATTGTCTTGGGTTTTAGTGCCTGGAGCCATTTTTGATCAGGCTGGCGGATCAGTTAATTTCTTTGTTAATCATTTAACCAAATTTGCTGTCTTTAGTGAGCAACCAGTGCTTCAGCAAGTTTTAGGCGAAACGACTTATGCCGACGGCACATTATTACGAGGTTCAGATAGACGGATTTTTGTGGTGGTTGATGGCAAGTTGCAGCATATTTTAACTCTTAAAGAATTGGCGCAGTATGCCAATCAAGAAATTCTAGATGTTGAAGATAGTATTATTGCCTCGTATCCAAAGGCTTCGCCTAAGGCTGTTTTAGGGGTTAGAAAATATAATTTCAATCGTGATTTAAAAACCGGTATGACCGGTGACGATGTGCGAGAATTACAACGCTATTTAAACAATAATGGTTATGTTCTAGCTAAAACTGGTCCTGGATCAGCTGGTCAAGAAACCAAGAAGTTTGGTCGCGCTACCAGAGAGGCTCTCATTAAATTCCAAAAAGCTAACAAAATTAATCCGGCAGTTGGTTATTTTGGAACCATCACCAGAAAGGCTGTTAATAAATAATATAGTTATTTGATCATTTTGTTTAGTCGTTTATTTTTAAAAACCACCTTATATCGGTGGTTTTTAAAAATTTATCTTCGAATAAGATCAGTTTGTGCTTAGCGCAAGATTAATAAAACCGAAATGGATAACCGGTTTTTCCTGGCCGCTATTTTTAGCGGCCATGTTATTGATTATTCCCAGTCTAATTATCGCTTGGCTATCTATTTCTCGTCAAGATTATTTTCAGCAACACTTGGAAAACATCAGCTTTAGCGACTACCGTTTATTGGCTCTTTGTTTTGGTTGTTACCTTCTGGCTTGGTTAGCTTTAATTATTATTAAGCCGGCCAACAATAATTATTTTTTGTGGTTAACAGCAGCTATTATTTTTATTATCAGCTTAGTCACTGTGCCCTTATTATCCAGAGATGCAGCCGCCTATGCCCTTAATGCTGATATGGTCTATTATGGCCATTTTAATCCTTATATTGAGCCAATTAATCTAGGACGCCAATCATTCCAGCTAGGTTCGTTATGGTGGCTAAATCACCCATCGCCTTACGGGCCGCTTTTCTTATTAATCATTGCTTTACCGTTTCTAGTTTCAGCCGGCAATTTATTAGCTTTTATTTTTAGCTATAAAATATTAGTTTTGCTGGCTTTTGGCCTTAGCGGCTATTTATTTAGTCGTTATCGGCGCCAGCTTAACTTACCCAGCTATCTGGATTGGTTTTTTTGGCTGAACCCGGCTTTAATAATTAATTGGCTCACTGAAGGCCATCAAGAAATTTTTATTGTTCTGATTTTGTTATGGTTATTATCTAGTCAGTCCAAAAGCCATTGTCACCAACTGGGGTTATTGTCTTTGGGTTTTATTAAAATAATAGCTATTATTTTGTGGCCGCTGAGCTGGTTTAAAAACCAAATTTTTAATTGGCGGCGTTTTTGGCTAGGCGGCATTTTATTGGCGGCAACCTGGCTATTGTTTTTTGCTATCATTGGCCTGACGCCATTAGATTTTTGGCACAAAAATCTTGCCTTTACTGATCAGCACTGTTTTTATGCTTGTTCACCGCTAGTTATGGCCACTAACCAGCTGCCAGCTGGCATAGCTGACGTATCGCGGTTAATTTTATTGATCGGAGCTTATCTGGCGACGCTATATTGCTGTTTATTTAAAAAGTATCAGCCGCTTAAGTTTATTGTCTGGTCTTTATTGGCGCTATTTTTTATACACACCAAGTGGCTAACCCCTTGGTATCCGACTCTGATTATTCCTTTTACTTTGTTGATAAAAGAGCGTAAATATCTTGTTATAGGCGGTTTTTTAACTGCTTATTGTCTCTGGCACTATCTTGGCTTATAATTAGTATAGTTTTTATTAGTAATTTAAGATTATGCTTCAAATTGTTTTATTGCGTCACGGTGAAAGCGTTTGGAATCAACAAAAATTATTTACCGGCTGGACCGATGTTGATTTGAGCGATTTAGGTCGAGAGCAAGCTAAAACTGCCGGCCAAAAATTAAAAGCGGCTGGATTTTCTTTTGATCTCGGCTTTACTTCCTGTTTAAAGCGGACTAAGCTGACTATGGAATTGGTATTGCAGGCAATGGGCCAAGATATTATTTGGCGAGCCGACTGGCGGCTTAATGAACGTCACTATGGCAACTTGCAAGGACTCAACAAGGAGCAGATGGCTGAACAATTTGGCGCTGAACAGGTTAAGCTCTGGCGGCGCAGCTATGATGTGCGGCCGCCGGCCATTAGTGACGATAACCAGTATAATCAAAAAAACGATCCACAGTACAAAGGAATCGTTGTGCCCAGCGCCGAGAGCTTGGCTGATGTCGTTGTTCGAGTTGTGCCTTTCTGGCAGGAAGTTATTGTGCCGTTGCTAAAAAATAATCAGCGGATTATCATCGTCGCTAGCGGCAATAGCCTTAGAGCTCTGATCAAATATTTAGATCAGATTAGCCCAAGCGAAATAGTGGAATTAGAAATACCGACTGGCCAGCCGTTAGTTTATGAGCTCGATGAACAGTTCCAGCCGATTAAACACTATTACTTATAATTATTCAATACAGCAGTCAATCGCTTTTTTGACTATGGCGCCCAGCTTACTAATTAAGCTTTGCTTAGATTGGTCTTGTTTATTAATCGCCTGATCATCAATTTTTTTAATATGGTCAGTGGCGATTAGTTTCATGTTTAAGCCCCAAAAGAGAGAATACAATTCATAGGCTTTATTAAAAAAACTATAAGCTTCTTCTTTTTTGCCGGCCGATAATTGTTTAGTGCCAACCTCCATCAAACGATAACTGGCAGCTAATAAGTGTTTGGAAATACACCAGACTTCGCCCTCATATTCCTTGATTATTTTCTTCAATAATTCTTTGCGCATTTCCCGCACTTCGTTGATTAAGTCATAGTATGCGGTTTTGCCAGTTTTAGCGCCGGAAAAGAAAAAATGTTCCTCAATGCCCACCAAATTCATAATGGCGATGGTCAAGTCTTGATCAGACGATAAGTCCATCTTGTCCTGCTTTTTCATGGCGTCTATTTTGGCAATAAATTCATTAAGATTAGCAATCTTATTATTCTTCATATATTTTTATTTAAGTAGCCAGTAAAAAACTAAGCTCAAAATAATCAGCGGAGCAATGGGCATTACGACTTTTTGAAAAGGGAAATAGGCTCGATTATTATGTCTGACTTTTAGATATGTATACCATTCAGCGCCGGCCCAAAAGCCGGTTGCGCCGTTAATTAATCCCAGTAATAGTTTATTGACACCACAAATACAGTTGTCGTTATTAAACATTCCATAAAAATATAGCGGACCGATAACTATGGCGGCGTAGGCAATAATTACTAACCAATTACGGCCCCAGAAATGAATATTTTTTCTTTTGAGCCAATCTATAGTCCAGGCGATGATCGAAACAGTTAAGCCGCCAATCCATAGCCCGGTAATAGTGTCATCAATGCCGAGATAACGAGAAAAGCCAACACCAGAAGCCACGGCAATCGTACAGACCGGACAGACGGCGGCGGCTGGCTTGGCTATTAAAGCTGTTAGTAGCGCGCTAAGCGATAATAGTCCGATTTTCTTATTCATAAGCGATTATTGGATTTGTTCATTTAAAAAATCAATAATTGATTGATCACCAATCAAACAGTCTTCGCCATTCCACAATAAAGGAACACCTAAGGCATTGATGGGTATGCCGCATTGTTGCGCTTTATCTCTTAGTTCATTGGCATTTTCTTGATTATTATAGACTTCTTTCTGGGTTATTTTCAGTTTTTGACTAATGCCGTTATCTTTAATATAAGTATCAACAATATGGCAATGTGGGCAAGTATCGCCGTAATAGAATATTAATTCAGCCGGTTGTTGTTGGCTGGCGGTTATCGTTGCCGTTGCTGGAGTGCTTATTGGTTGGCGGTTATGATTGATTAGGACATAGCTAGTCAGCCCTAGGGCCGCTATAAATAATAAACTAGCGATAATTAATCGTGAAGACATAAGTTTATAATTATTGATTATTTTTATTTTACCACAAAACTTAGAGATAATAAAATAATCATTTGTTCTTGTTGTTTATATTAGACTAGTTTAACCAGTAATTTAAAGCTAAACATTACTATGTTTAAAAATAAAAAAGCCGATCACTAGGATCGGCTTAGGACCACTTTAGGAGGGGTAGGGGGGTAGTTCGAAGGAACAAAATTGTTGGGGGATAAGAAGCGACTCATAAATACAGAGTCCGAATTTGTCTCAACTTAGAGACATTCGTTTGCCTTCGGCTTATCCCCCAGGCCTATAATTAATAGACCTTGTTTTTATAGATTAGCATTTTTTTTAATAATGTCAAGGGTTTGGAGTGCTTGACCTTTTTGGTTAAAGTTTATACTATAGAAGTATCTATCTGGCGATGATTGCCGCGCCAACCAACCGCGGGAGAATATCGGCCTTCGGCCCTAAGTCGCCATCTTTAATTAAGCGCCCGCCAACGGGAAGCTAGATGGAACCGCGAGTCCTAAAAAGTCTCGTTCTAGCGATAAACTCTTTTGTTTATTGTTGGAATGAGATTTTTTTATTAACTAATATGCCTGATTATCCTTTAGAAGTTATCCGCCATTCTTTGGCTCATATTTTGGCCGCTGCCGTTACCGAGCTCTATCCTAATGTCCGGCCGGCTATTGGTCCAGCTATTGATAATGGTTTTTATTATGATTTTGATTTTGGTCCTGATAAATTAAGCGAAGATCAGTTGCCGCTGTTAAATCAAAAGATGTTAGAATTAATTGCTGCTGATTTGCCATTTAATCAAGAAATTAAGTCAGCCGTTGACGCTTTAGCGGCCGAGCAAGCCGCTGGTCAGACTTATAAAGCGGAAATTATTGCTGACCTACAGGCCCAGGGCGAAACCGAGGTTAGTTATTATACCGTCGGTCAATTTGCTGATTTATGTCGCGGACCGCATGTTGCCTCCACAGCTGATTTGCGTCAAGCTGGTTTTTTGGTGCATCATTTGGCCGGCGCTTATTGGCGCGGCAGTGAAAAAAATAAGATGTTGACTAGAGTTTATGCTTTAGCTTTTAATAATCAGGTTGAGCTGGATAATTATTTGCAATTATTGGCCGAAGCTGAACAGCGTGATCATCGCAAGCTTGGGCGTGAGCTGGATCTTTTTCATATTGATGAACAAGTTGGCTTAGGCTTGCCGTTATGGCATCCCAAAGGAGCAATTCTCTGGAAAGTAATTGAGGATTTTTGGTCAAACCAGCATCTCCGCAACGGTTACAGTCTAGTACGCAGCCCGCATATCGGCAATAAGACCTTATGGGAAACTTCTGGTCATTGGGGATTTTATAATGCCAGCATGTATCCACCATTGGAGGCCGGCCAAACTCTAGAGGAACGCCAACGGGGGGTTAAAGTCAAAGAGTCAGAAGAATACTTGCTTAAGCCGATGAATTGCCCATTTCATATTGAAATTTATCAGAATAAACCACGGTCTTACCGTGAATTGCCGCTGCGTTATGCGGAATGCGGCACGGTTTATCGTTATGAAAAAAAGGGGGAATTATCCGGCTTGACTCGAGTGCGCGGTTTTACCCAAGATGATGCCCATATTATCTGTCGGGCCGATCAAGTGGAAAATGAGCTGAAGCGGGTAGTTGACTTTATTCTATTTATTTTTAAATCATTCGGTTTTGACACCGATTTAATCAGTGTTTACTTATCATTACGCGATCCAGAAAACAAATCCAAATATGCTGGCTCTGATGAGGGTTGGGAATTTACCGAACAGGTTTTAAAGAAAGTCGCCATTGAGAAGAAGCTTAATTTTAAAGAAGAAAAAGGGGAGGCGGCTTTTTATGGGCCAAAATTGGACTTCAAACTTAAAGATGCTTTGGGTCGCGAATGGCAATGTTCCACTTTGCAGTTTGATTTTAATCTGCCCGAGCGCTTTACCATGAATTATACTAACTCTCAAGGTCAAGCCGAACAGCCTTATGTCTTACATCGAGCGCTGTTTGGTTCCTTTGAACGGTTTATTGCTTTATTAATTGAAAATTATGCCGGCGTTTTCCCGTTGTGGTTATCGCCAGTTCAAGTTAAGATTTTGACTGTTAATGATCAGCACCATGATTATTGTCAACAATTAGCTGATAAGTTGCGATATAACGATATCCGAGTAGAGGTTGATGAGAGCGATGAAACAGTGGGTAATAAAATTCGCAAGGCCGCTACGGAAAAAATTCCTTATGTCTTGGTTGTTGGCGATAAAGAAATTGCCTCGGGTCAGTTAGCGGTTCGCCAACGAGGTCAGACAGAATTGCTAAATATTGATCAGGATGGCTTTTTACAATTGCTGCAAGAGAAAATTAAACAGCAGCAATAATTTGTTCTTGGTGAATTAGTTAATTATTGTTATAATTAGTTGGTGACCGCCATTGTTGCCATTTATTCGCCCAGCCTTGGTAACGATTTTTAATTCTTGGCGCCCAGTTATTGGTTGGCTGATAACGAATCAGCAATTCTAAGCCAACTAGCATAAAAATCCACCCGGGTAAGATTGGCAAAACCAAACCAGCCACCCCCAGCAATAGGCAGATATAGGCAAGAGTTATACGGCTGTAGCGAATGATTTTAGCCATTGAGTGCTTTTTAAATACTTAAAAGTGGTTATAATAACCTGCTAATATATCACAATTTAGTATTTTTGTCAAGATATGAAAACCGCCCAAGAAATATTTAACCAATTACAGAAATTAAAAAATGAACGCAAGACTTTAAACGCCGTTTATCGTGATGCTTTAGCTAATTCTTCAGAATATCAACAATTAACCGAGGAATTAAAAATTATTCGCGACAAACGCCAGATGGTTATTCAAGCTATCAGCAGCGATTTACGTAGTGAGCTAGATCGTTTGGACGATCTTAAGGGCGAGATGGCCAATGACAAGGCTCTTCTGGCTGACGCAGTTATTAATCAGTTAACCGCTGGTCAGCCCGTGGTTGTTATTGATGAGTATCAAGAAAAATATGAGCCGGTTATTAGTGTTAGTTTTCGTAAGGAGGGTAATAATTAAAGAATATGAATAAGCGTTTAATCTGGATTTTATTAACCGCTTTCGTATTGGCTAATGTTTTGGCTGGTATCAAGGTTGCGCGCCGTTATCAGTCGACGACTGATACCGACAATCAATCCAGTCCAATGCCGGTAGCGGCGCCAGACTTTCCATCGCCAGTAGATTTACCGCCAGCAGCGACGGTGACTAAGCAAGATATTGCTAAGATTGTTTGTCCCAAGCCATTATCGGCGGCTGATTGGCGGACTGCTATTGTTACCGATAGCCCGGCCGCTATTGATTGGTCTGGCTATCAATTAAGCGATTCCGAAAGACAAGCTATTAATCAATCATACCAACGTCAAGCTGTCAATCTGGCCGGTCATTTTCATTTAGCTAGTTGGTCTTGTGGCCACGATTGTCACAAGGCGGCCATCATTAATATTAAAAATGGTCGGATAATTGCTCTCGGTCTTGATGATGATTTGCAGACCAAATATGGTTGGCAGTTTTCCGCCACTAGCAGCCTATTAACGATTAATCCTGATAGTCAAGATTCGTCAGAGCCAACTATTTATGCGTTAGTTGAAGACAGCGGGCTGCGGCGGATTTGTTATTTGGCTCAATAGATTGCTTAGTCTAAATTTGACCAATTAGCGTTAGTAATACTAGTCGGAGTGATGCCGTGTTGCTGATTGTAATCGGCCTGTATTTGTCGACGTCGTTGCGTTTCCTTAATGGCATAATCCATAGCTGGAGTTATTTGGTCGGCATACATAATAACTTGTCCGTTAATATGTCGAGCCGCCCGGCCAATAGTTTGAATTAATGATGTTTCATTGCGCAAAAAGCCGGACATATCGGCATCAAGAATAATAATTAAAGATACTTCGGGCAAATCTAAACCTTCGCGCAGAAGATTAACACCAACCAAGACATCATAGCGGCCACCACGTAAATCTTGTAAAATATTAACTCGTTCCAAGGTGTCAATATCGCTATGTAAATAACTAGTTTTCAATCCAGATTCAGTTAGATAGTCAGCTAATTCTTCAGCCATTTTCTTGGTTAGTGTGGTAATTAGCACTCGTTCTTGGATAATGGATCTTTTTTGACATTCGGCAATAACATCAGCGATTTGGCCATGGCTGGGCCGAACTTCAATTTGCGGGTCCAATAGTCCGGTTGGTCGGATAACTTGTTCCACTATTTGTTGCGAGTTGTTTAATTCATAGCGTCCTGGCGTGGCACTAGTATAAATAATTGCCCCGACTTTATTATTAAATTCACTAAAATTGAGTGGTCGGTTATCAAGAGCGCTAGGTAGGCGAAAACCAAACTCTACCAAAACTTCTTTACGGGCGCGATCACCAGCAAACATACCATTAATTTGTGGCACGGCCACATGGGACTCATCAATAATTGTTAAAAAATCTTTGGGAAAGAAATCTAGCAGTGTGGCTGGCGGGGAGCCGGCTGGTCGTCCAGATAAATGGCGGGAATAATTTTCAATACCATTACAATAACCGACTTGCTCGAGCATTTCTAAATCATAATTAGTTTTTCGCTCCAATCTTTCCGCTTCTAACAATTTATTGTCCTTTTTTAACTGAACTATTTGTTCAGTTAGTTCTTGGCGGATAGCTGTCAATGCTTCAGTCATTCGGTCTGATGGGGTCATAAAATGTTTAGCCGGCAAAATGGTAATCTCAGTTAATTTTTGTGCCTCATTAGTATTTAAATCAGCTAAGCTGGCCGGCGGTAATTTAATCTCAGGATTAATTGGCCATAAATAAATAGCGTTAATAATATCATCAAAAAGATCAAGGCGAATAATCGCTTCACCAGTGGCTAAATAAATATCAATCGTGTCGCCGGCGACCCGAAATTGACCACGACGGCAAGCCATATCTTGGCGCTGATATTGCATTTCCAGTAATTTTTTAATTATCGTTTGGCGATTAATGGTTTGTCCCTGTGTCAAAGATTGGCTAGATGATTGATAATCTAATTTTTCACCCAAACCATAAATACAAGAAACACTGGCAACAATAATGACATCAGGCCGTGTCATTAAGGCTTGAGTGGCGGCATGACGCAAGCGGTCGATATTTTCATTAATTGTAGCTTCTTTTTCAATATAGGTATCAGTCGGCGGCAAATAAGCCTCTGGCTGATAATAATCATAATAAGACACAAAATAATGAACGGCGTTATTCGGAAAAAAGGCTTTGAATTCTTTATGTAATTGCGCGGCCAAAGTTTTATTCGGTGAAATGATCAGGGTTGGTTGTTGAATTTGGGCAATGACATTAGCTATGGTAAATGTTTTACCACTACCCGTTACACCTAATAAAGTTTGTTGGCGGTAATTTTGTCGCCAGCCATTAACTAAGGCGGTAATTGCCTGTGGTTGATCACCAGTTGGTTGAAAATTAGCGACTAATTGAAATTTCATTTGTTTAAAATATTGTTTTGTATTATATTGTAATTGTAATCAAATCAGTAGCAAAGAGCAATTTTTATATGCTTAATTATTTTCGTCCCAAACGAGGTTTTACTCTAATTGAGTTATTGGTGGTTATAGCTATTATCGCCTTATTGTCTACACTATCGGTAGTCGCCCTAAATAGTGCTCGATCTAAAGCTCGTGATGCTCGTCGATTAAATGATCTACGTCAAATCAGCACAGCTTTAGCAATGTATCATAACTCAACCGGTATCTATCCAGCTATTCCTGCAGAATATACCTCATCTTCAATTACCGGACTATGTCTTAGTAATATAGGCATTAGCTCTACTTGTGGCAATTTAGTTTATTTAAATAATATCCCTAGCGATCCTCGTGGTAATAATATTGATTACCAATATCGTCAGCTTAATAATGGTGAAAGCTTTAGTTTAGTTGCCACCCTAGAAAACCAATCGGCTGACTATCCTAATCGTGATGTTATTGCTGGGCCCCATGGTCTCACCACTGATCTATTAGCTGCTCATGGTATTGATTGGCGGGATATAAATAATTGGGATTGTAGCGGTGCTGATATTAGTTATGATGCTAGCTTAGATGCTCTCAAAATTAAGAAGTATGCTTCTTGTTGGTTAGGTTATGGTGGCAATTCAATTCCTATTGATACTAGCGCTAAATATTATTTATCTGCTGAATATATGACTACTAATGATGAAAATAAAAAATTTTCTCTAGGCACCGTTGATTATAAAGGTAGCAATAGAATACATAATAGTAATAATTTTTTTGTTGCTCGTTATGTACCCACCACTAATAATAATTGGGTAAAGGTGAATAATAGTGAGGCGCACACTGGCGAAAGTATGCCTCCTCCAGAAACTAATACTTATTGGCGAACTGGAACTACTTATACCGCAATAAGATTTTACGCCAATGAACCCAATTCAGTTAATCAAAATCAAATTACTTATATCCGCAATTTACGTTTCTATCATCAATAGGTTTTTTGACAATCCCTTTATTTTCCAGTAAAATTAAAGAGTTAGGCAGTTATAATTGAATTATTTTATGGACCAGTCGTCCTTATTTTTTGCGCAAAGCGAATTAGAAGTTTTAGCTTTTTGGGACCAAGCACAAATATTTCAACAGACCATTAGTAAAAAGGCGCCGCAAGGTGAATATCGTTTTTATGACGGTCCGCCTTTTGCCACTGGCACGCCGCATTATGGCCACATAGTTGCCAGTATCATCAAGGATGTTGTGCCGCGTTTTTGGACTATGAAAGGCTATCGGGTTAATCGCCGCTGGGGTTGGGATTGCCATGGTTTGCCGATTGAAAATATTGTTGAAAAAGAATTGGGCTATCAACATAAGAAAGATATTGAAGCGCTTGGCATCGATAAATTTAATGAGCTTTGCCGTTCCAAGGTTTTGAGCTATGTGACTGATTGGCAAAAGATTATCCATCGTCTCGGTCGTTTTGTTGATATGGATAATGCTTATCGTACCATGGATTTATCATTCATGGAATCAGTTTGGTGGGTCTTTAAACAGCTGTGGGATAAAGGGTTGATTTATCAGGGTTATCGTTCAATGCATGTTTGTCCGCGTTGTGAAACAACATTGTCGCAATCAGAAATAGCTGATGGCTATCAAGACATTAAAGATTTGTCTTGTATCGCGAAATTTAAATTATTGCCGGGTCAAAAGATTGGCGATTCAGCGGTTGAGGATAATACCTATATCTTAGCTTGGACTACCACGCCATGGACACTGATTGGCAATGTCGCCTTGGCTGTTGGAGCGGAGATTAAATATAGTAAAATCATAGTTGATCAACAACAGTATATTATTGCCACCGAGCGTTTAGCTGATGTTTTTCAAGATCAGGTTTTGGAAATTATTGAAGAATATAAGGGTTCTCAACTAGTTGGTCTTCGTTATGAGCCGTTGTTTGACGCTTACTATAATCAGCCTGATTTAGTCGATAAAGATAATGGCTGGCAGGTTTATGCCGCTGATTTTGTCAACACTGAAGACGGCACCGGCATCGTTCATATTGCGCCAGCTTTTGGTGAAGATGATTTATCTCTTGGTCAACAATATCATTTGCCGTTTGTTCAACATGTAGCCATGGACGGCACTATCAAGCCTGAAGCTGGCCAATTAGCTGGTCTTAATGTTAAGCCCAAAGATGACCATAGTTCAACTGATGTGGAAATTATTAAATATCTTGCCAGTCACGGCCAACTTTTCGCTAAAGAAAAATATCAACACAGTTATCCGCATTGCTGGCGCTGCGATACTCCATTAATCAATTATGCCACTTCATCATGGTTTGTTGATATTACTAAATTAAAGCCAGCCTTGTTTGAAGAGGCTAAAAAAATTAATTGGTCGCCAGCTCATATTAAAGACGGTCGTTTTGGTAATTGGCTGGAGGGTGCCCGCGATTGGTCAATTAGCCGTCAGCGTTATTGGGCTTCAGTAATACCGCTATGGCAATGTTCTTGTGGTTGGCAACAAGTTTTTGGCTCCGCCAGTGAATTAGCTGCCGCTAGCGGTCAAGAGATTACTGATTTACATAAACATATTGTTGATAAAATTACTGTGCCCTGTCCCCAATGTGGCGGTCAAGCTCAACGAGTGCCTGATGTTTTAGATACTTGGTTTGATAGCGGCTCTATGCCCTATGCTCAAGCGCACTATCCCTTTAGTAATCCCGATGATTTTTTAACTAATTATCCCGCTCGCTTTATTGCTGAGGGCATTGATCAGACTCGCTGTTGGTTTTATTATTTACATGTTATCGGTACTGGTCTTGGTTTTGGCGCTGCTTATCAAAATGTTATTGTTAATGGTATTGTTTTAGCTGAAGATGGTAAAAAAATGTCCAAACGGCTGCAGAATTATCCCGATCCCGGATTATTGTTAGAAAAATATGGCGCCGATGCTTTGCGTTGTTATTTATTATCATCACCAGTTACTCAAGCGGAAAATTTGAATTTTAGCGAAAAAGGAGTTGAAGAAAAAGTTCGACAAATTATTTTGCCAGTTTGGAATGTTTATAAGTTTTATGATTTGTATGCCGGCGATAATAGGCGAATTTTGTCAATTAGTGATTGGTTGTCATCTAATATTTTAGATCGCTGGATTGTTTCTCGCCTGCATCAATTATTAGCTGAAATTAATCAGCAAATGGATGCTTATAATTTACCGAAAGCAACGCGGCCGCTAGCTGACTTCATTGATGATTTGTCGTCTTGGTATCTGCGCCGATCGCGTGATCGCTTTAAAGAAAAAAATAATAATGACAAAGCGGCGGCTTTATTAACCACTGGCTATGTCTTGCAAGGCCTGGCCATAGCGTTGGCACCATTTGCCCCATTTTTGGCCGAAGCTATTTGGCAAAAAACAACCGGTTATAATTATCAACACGCCAATCAATCAGTTCATTTATTGTCTTGGCCGGATGATTTACCAGTTGATCAGGCCAGCTTGCTGGAAATGACCGCCATCCGCCAGATCGCGGAGCTGGCCTTAGCTCAGCGTGATTTGGCCGGCCTGAAAGTGCGTCAAGTTTTAGCCTCATTAACAGTCAGCGCTAATGAAACTAAATTAGCCGCTATTAGTCAGAGCGGTTGGTCAATACTAGCTGATGAGTTAAATGTCAAGCAAATAATTCAACAACCAACAGCAACTGACGATTGGCAAATTAGTCTTAATACTGAGCTAACGCCAGAATTGATTTGTGAGGGACTGGCTCGCGAATTAGTGCGCAATATCAACTTATTGCGCAAACAAGCCGGTCTTAGTTTACAAGATAGGACTATTATTTATTGGCAGGGCGATAGTGGTTTGGCTGAGGCCGCTTTTAGAGAATGGCAAGACCTGATTGCCCGCGAAACATTAAGTCAATCAATTGTTCAAGGTTGGCTGGCCGACGGTCAAATAATTGCTAAAGATTTATCATTGGCCGACGGTCAAATCAAACTAGCCTTAATTAAATTTTAGATATTTTATAATTAAACAAATTTATGACTTGGATTATTTATGCTTTAATGGCTTTGGTCGCCATTATCGTAATCTGGCTCATTGCCGTTTATAATGGCTTGATTACTAGTAAAAATCGTTTAGCTGAAGCTTGGAGCGATATTGATGTCCAGCTCAAGCGCCGCTACGACCTAATTCCTAATCTGGTAGAGACAGTTAAGGGCTATGCCACCCATGAACAAGAAACACTAGAAAAAGTGATTGAAGCTCGCAATCAGGCTATAGCCGCCCAGAATAGCGGTGATCTAGTTGATCAACAACAAGCCGAAAATAATCTCTCCGGGCTATTAAGACATCTGTTTGCTTTAAGCGAAAATTATCCAGATTTAAAAGCTAATCAAAATTTTTTAGAATTGCAACGAGAATTAACTGACACTGAAGACAAAATTCAAGCGGCGCGTCGTTTTTATAATGGCAATGTTCGCGATTTCAACACCAAATTACAATTATTCCCCACCAATATTTTTGCCAAAAAACTGGGCTTTAGCCCGGCTGAATTTTTTGAAATTAAAGACGATAGCCAACGAGAAACAGTTAAGGTTAATTTCTAGTTGTCCTCGCTATGAATTTTTATCAGCAAGTTGACAGTAACCGCCATAAAACTTGGTTGTTGATCAGTTTAAGTGCTAGCTTGCTTATTTTGGTCGGTTTTGTTTTTAGTCAGGTTAATAATAATCCAATCTGGCTATATATTGCTTTGGCCTATGCCGTGATTTCTAGTTTTATTAGTTATTGGTGGAGTGATAAAATAGTTTTAACTATAAGCCGAGCTAAAGAAGTTCAGGCCAGCGATTCGCCACAGCTTTATCGCCTAATCGAGAATCTTTGTATTACCGCTGGCTTGCCAATGCCTAAAATTTATGTCATTGACGATAGCGCCCCCAATGCTTTTGCCACTGGTCGCGATTCCAAACACGCGGCTGTCGCTTTTACTAGCGGATTATTAGCTAAGCTAGACAAGGCCGAGCTGGAAGGAGTAATAGCCCACGAATTGTCGCATATTGGCAACCGGGACATTCTATTAGCTACTATTGTTTCAGTTTTAGTTGGCACCGTTGTTTTATTGGCTGATTGGTTTGCTCGTTGGTCATTTTGGGGTGGCGGCCGGCGACGGCAAGATGATCAGGGCGCTGGACAATTGCAAGCAATTTTATCTATTGTTGCCATAATTTTAGCTATTCTGGCCCCGCTCTTTGCGCAAATAATTCAAATGGCGATTTCGCGACGACGAGAATTTTTGGCTGATGCTAACAGCGCTTTATTGACTCGCTATCCTGAGGGACTTATTCGCGCCTTACAAAAAATTAGCGCTGACCCAGAGCCGCTGGAGGCTGCTAATCGGGCTACGGCTCATTTATATTTTGCTTCACCTTTTCATAATAAGCGCGGTGTTTCCGGCTTGACTAAAATGTTTATGAGCCATCCGCCGGTTGAAGAAAGAATTGCCGCTCTAAGACAGATTAATATCTAATCTATGTTTAAATTTCAAACGCCCAAGATTGATAATGATTTTTCTCAGCTAACCGGGGATAGTTTGCAACAGGCTTGGCGCGGCGAGGCTAAGCAGCAGCGCTGGCGGAGAACTTATTGGTCGTTGGC
>JAKPXD010000026.1 GCA_029570385.1 bacterium
AGAGCTTGGCGCTGGCCTCTGGCTTGGCCAGCCGCTATTTTTTTAGCAATTATTTTATTGAGCTCCGTTCTTAGTCCGTGGCCGGTAGCGGCTCTTAAATACTCGCTTAGGGTTATTGTTTTTGTCTATCTTTTTTATATAGCCCTGCCCTTTAACGCTTTAGATTCTTGGCCGAAGTGGCGTTGGCCATTAGCAGGCGCAATTATTGCCGGTATTTACAGTTCAGTTATTGGATTGTGGTCTTTAAGATGGCAAGATTTGCATGATGCTTTTTTTCGAGTTCAGCCCATGGCTATTTTTGGTCATTGGTGGCTAGGCAGCAATCATAATTTATTGGCCGAATTTTTGGTTATTAGTAATTTTTTCTTGTTAGCTTGGGGGCGCTTTAGCAAAAATGATCGGCAGCGGCGAATCTTGGATATTGTTTTTATTATTTCGGTTGTTATTACTTTATTGACTTTTTCTCGGGCCGCTTGGATAGTAATGATCATCCAACTAGTTTTGTGGTGGCTGTCGATCAATAATCGCCGGCAGCGGATAGGCTGGTTGCTGGCTGCGGCCTTGTTAGTGGTTGTGATTACGCCTTTATGGTTAAAGATGGATAGTTTGCAGACGGCTAACTATAGTTCAACTGAAAACCGTGTTTTACTGACCCAAATTGCTTGGGAAAAAGTCCAACAAAAACCATTTTTAGGTTGGGGTAGCGGCCAATTTTTACAATTAGTTGACAATAACTTACGCTTTCGGGCCAAGTATGGCGATCCGATAGACTCGCATGGAGTTTTGCAAAAAGTGGCAGCTGAGAATGGTATTATTGGCCTAATAGCTTTAGCTATACTGTTTGTTAGTTTAGTAGCTATCTGGTGGCGGGCTTGGTTAAATAATCCTAAAGCGCGGTCATGGCTAACACCGTTGATTATTGGGGCGTTGGGCGGTTTGTTGTTCCAGCTGTTCAATACTTCTTATTATAAGGGCAAGGTTTGGTTGCCAGTGGCTCTTAGTTTAGCCGCTATTCAATTACTAGCTTATGAAAAAAAGGCAAAGCCATAATCAGCCCCTGAAGGTAGTTTGCTTGACGCCGCATTTATTTATCGGCGGAGCCGAGCGCCTAATGATTGATATTTTTAGTCGCTTGGATCGCCAGCGTTTTCAGCCGCAATGGTGTTGTTTAGAAGGTGATTCCAATGATTCGGCTAACTGGCGGCGGGAACTAGAACGGGCCGGCATTGAGGTGGTGGTTTTAGCCAGTGACCAAAAACCGAAACAAAAAGTCGGTCGTTTATGGCGGCTGATAGTAATTGGTTGGCGCCTATGGCGGTATTTAAGAAAAAATCGGCCAGATATTGTGCAGACGCAGTTATTTGCCGATGTTTATCGGCCAATCGCTTGGCTAGCCGGTGTGCCGACCATTATTAGCGTGGAGCATAATTTAGATTATGATGAGCCGACTTGGACCAGACTAGCTAAAATAATCAGTCGCTGGTCGGTTAACGGCATAATTGCTGTATCCAAAGCCGTTAAACAAGACATTATTCAGCGTTATCATTATTCATCTAATAAAATTGAGGTGATTTATAATGGCGTTGATTTAGATAAATTTTTTCAACCGATTGCTCGGCCTAGTTTAGTTGATCAGCCTCAATTGATTTGGCGGCTGGGAGCTATCGGCCGTCTGACCCGGCAGAAGGGTTTTGATTTATTGATTAAAGCTTTAGCTAAACTGCCTAAAGCAATACATTGGCAATGTTCAATTGCCGGTAGCGGCCCGCAGGCTGGTTATTTAAATGATTTGATTACTAAGTTTGGTTTAAACAATCAAATAAAATTAGTTGGTCTACAAACTGATGTGCCAAAGTTTTTAGCCAGCCTAGACTTGTTAATTGTTCCGTCGCGCTGGGAAGGCCTCGGGCTCGTTATTTTAGAGGCTGGCGCCGCTGGTGTGCCGGTAGTTGCTAGTCAAATTGATGGCATCGTGGAGATAATCAGCCAGCGGCATAATGGTTATTTGGTCGAGGCTGGCAGCGTCAACCAGCTAACTAAGGGTTTAATAGATGTGTTGACAGCGGTCAGTCCTGACGAACGCTTAACTTGGGCCATCAATTTGCAACAGACAGTTAAAGAGAAATTTTCCATAATTAAGACTGTTGAGCAGTACCAAAATTATTATGAACAAATTAGCTAACCAAAAGATTAAAATTGTTTATTTGTTGCCGCGGCTTTTTGGCGGCGGAGCCGAACGGCTAGTGGTTGATTTGGCTACGCATTTGCCCCAAGATCAATACGCTGTGACGGTGGTCTGTTTAAAGAGTTCGTCAACGCCGATTTGGCGTGAAGAATTGGCCGCCGCCGGTGTGGAATTGGTCCAGCTTAATAAAAAAATTAAACTAGATCCAACTTGTGTTTGGCGTCTAACAGCCTGGTTAAAACATAATCGGCCAGATATTTTACACACTCATTTATTTGGCGGTGATTTCTATGGTCGGCTGGCTGGTCGCTTAGCCGGCGTTCGGCATATTATCAGCACTGAGCATAATATTAATTTTTCTGAAGGCTATTTAAAGCGCCAACTAAAATCCTGGACCGCTCCGCTAGCGGAAAAAGTGGTGGCGGTTTCGCAAACTGTTTTAGAATATGCCCAAAAATATGAGGGAGTTGCTCGGGGACAAGGTTTGGTGATTTATAACGGTGTGCCAGTGGATAAATTTGTTGATCATAACAAAGTCAGTGATTTAGATAAAAAAAGTGGCCAGCCAATTATAATCGGTTCTTTGGGGCGCTTGAACCAGCAGAAAAATTGGCCGACTTTAATTGCGGCCGCTCAATATTTACCGGATAATTCCATTATTAATATTGCCGGCACCGGCCCCGATAAACAAAAACTACAAACAATAATTGATTCTTCAGGACTAGCTAATCGTGTTCAATTAATCGGCTGGCAAGCTAATACGGCTGAATTCTTAAAGAAGTTGGATATTTTTGTCTTGCCGTCTTTTTGGGAAGGTTTACCGGTTTGTTTATTGGAAGCTGGCGCTAGCGGTTTGCCAGTAGTTGCCTCTGATATTGCTAGCAACCGAGAAGTAATTGTTGACCAGCAAAATGGTTTATTGTTTAATCCGCAGCGACCGCCAGAATTAGCTGAAAAAATAATTAAATTGATTAATGATCCAGAGCTGGCTAAAGAATTGGCGGCTAATTTGCGTGGCCTGGTTGAACAAAAATTTAGCTTCGCCATTATGCTGGAAAATTACCAGCGACTTTATCGCCAGCTTATTAATTAATAGTTTATGAAAATTATTCAGATTAACAAATTCAATTATTTGCGAGGCGGGGCTGAGAAATATTTTTTGGAATTATCAGAACGATTGACGCAAGCCGGTCATGAGGTGGCTAAATTTTGCATGACTGATCGCCGCAACCTGGAGGATACCTGGTCAGGGTATTGGCTGAGTCGGATTGACTTTGAGCAGCCGGCAATAGCCGATAAATTACGAGCTCCGGAACGGATTATATACAGTCGAGCGGCCAAAAGAAGTTTAACTAAATTGATTAAAGATTTTCAGCCGGACATTATTCATGCCCATAATATTTATCATCAATTATCGCCATCAGTTTTAGATGCGGCTCGGGAGGCTAAAGTGCCGGTGGTGATGACATTGCACGATTATAAATTGATTTGTCCTAATTATCAATTGCTTAATCATGGCCAGGTTTGCGAAAAATGTCTGGATGGTAATTTTTGGCATTGTTTTCGAGAAAAATGTTTTAAAAATTCGCGATCGCAAAGTTTTCTAGCCAGTCTGGAGGCGGTTTTACACAAGCATTGGCAGACCTACCAGCGAGGAGTTAATTTATTCATCGCTCCCAGCCAATTTATGGCTGATAAATGTCAGGCCGCCGGTTGGCCTCAGGATCGTTTTCGGGTTTTAATTAATCCAGTGCCAGAATTGCCGGCTGGCCAACGCCAAGCGGCTGATTATTTTTTATATGCCGGCCGATTGTCTCATGAAAAGGGAATTGATGTTCTGCTCAAAGCGCTGGCTGGCAGCAATTATAAGCTGAAGATTGCTGGTCGTGGGCCGCAAGAAAATGCTTTGCGCCAACTAGTTAAAGATTTAAAATTGTCTGAGCAGGTTGATTTTCTTGGTCAGCAAGGTCGCGAGCAATTGGCTAAATTATTAGACGGGACGATTGCCTTAACTGTGCCATCAATTTGGTATGAAAATATGCCGCTTAATATTTTGGAAGCCTTGGGCCGAGGTTGCCCGGTAGTGGCCAGTCGCATTGGCGGCATACCCGAGATTGTTAATCATCAAGTTAACGGTTGGTTAGCTGAGCCAGGTGATTGTGGCGATTGGACAAAAGCTTTAGAGCAAGCGGCGCAAGCTGATCCGTTAAAATTTAGCCAACAAGCCAAAGAATCAGTTAACCAATATAATTGGAGCCAACATTTTTTAGCTATAGAAGCGATTTACCAACAGATTTTACAAAATCGCGGGCATGATTAAACGTTTTTGGACAATCTTGTGGATCGGTTTGTGGTTGGGCACAGCCATTAATTCAGCCCAGGCCGTTAATTGGTCAACCGATTATCCGCGGCTGGCTAATTATTATTTGAAGTATTACGGCCATGTTCAGCCAGCTGATTTGACCAATTTGTATCGCTGGGATTTATTGATTATTCCCAATGATTATCAATGGGCCTTTCCTGATTTTTTAACGCAATACAAGCAAGCCAATCCTAATGGAAAAGTTTTGGCTTACACCTATCCGGCCATGGCCATGACTAGCAATCTAAATAGTTTATTTAGACAGGTTGATGAACAGGATTTATGGCTAAAAAATGGCCGAGGCGAGAAATTGGAGCTGTGGCCCAATCTTTATGCGGTTAATATTAATAAGCCGGCCTGGACTGATTTGAACTTAAATTTTTGGCAAAATGAATTGGATCGTCAAAAATGGGATGGCCTGATGTTTGACACTGTAGAAAATAGCTTGGGTCGCTTTAATCAAAACGGTATTGATTTAGATGGTGATTACCGGGCTGACGCGCTGGCTAGCCTAGATGCTAGTTGGCAACAGGGGTTGGCTCGGTTATTTAAAACAGCTCGGCAATACTGGGGCAAAGACAAGTTAATTCTAATTAATGGCAGCTCTTTGCCGATTTATCAGCCGTCAATTAACGGTCGGATGTTTGAAACTTTTCCGGCCCACTGGGAGGATGGTGGCACTTGGGCGGCTTCTATGGAGCAGTATTTGAATCGTTTGCCAGCCCAAAATTACCAGCCGTCGGTTTATGTCATTAACAGTAATACCAATAATACCGGCCAACAGAATAATTATCAAAAAATGCGTTTTGGTTTGGCGAGCACCTTGCTCGGTGATGGTTATTTTTCTTTTGATCATGGCGATCAGGCTCATGAGCAGACTTGGTGGTATGATGAGTATTCGGTTAAATTGGGGCAGCCGACCTCTGAACCATATAATTTATTGGCGCCCAATAATAATAAGATTCAGGCTGGCCTGTGGCGCCGCGATTTTGATCATGGCGTGGCCGTGGTCAATTCAACTAATAAACGACAGCTGTATTCTTTAAATAAAGAAGAATTGGAAAAGATTCGCGGCAGCCAAGCGCCGTTAATCAACAATGGCCAGCGGGTTAATTATTTACTATTAGAGCCCAATGACGGCTTAATTTTACTCAAGCGGGATTTAAAGATTACCAATCAGACTTTCTATAATGGCGGTTTTGTCAGAGTTTTTGATCAACGCGGCCAATCAGTGCGTAATGGTTTTTTTGCCTACCAAGCTAATTTGGCTGGTGGCGATCAAACGATTTTGTTTGACATGGACGGTCAAGGCGGATTGGAGCAGGCGATTAATCGTCGCAATGAAGTAATGATTACTCGGCGCGGTCAAATTATTTATAAATGGTACCCCTTTAGTCAGCGATATCGGGGGCGGCCCAGTATCAATCTATATGCTCCGCCAGGTAAAAAAGCTGATTTAGTTATTGGCGCCGGGTCAGGATTGAAACCGGTAGTGCGTGTTTATAATTATCAAGGCAGGTTATTGAGTCCAGAGTGGCTGGCCTTTGATCAGAAGTTTCGCGGTGGCGTTAATGTTGCGGCTGGTCAGTTGAATAATCGTGGCGAGATGGCTATTGCGGTTACTCCTCAAGGCGGTATGGAGCCGCTAATTAAGCTTTATTCTAATTCTGGCAAATTATTGGCGCCGGCCTGGCTAGCCTTTGACCGCAAATTTCGTGGCGGTGTCAGCACGGCTATTGGTGATATTAGCGGCGATGGCGAATCGGAAATCGTGGCAGTGGCTAGTATTGGCGGCGGCCCGCAAGTGCGTATCTTTAATCGTTACGGCAAGCTGTTAGGTCAATTCCAAGCCTTTAAAGATGAGGCCAAAACCGGTTATCAAGTAATGATTAATGATATTAATGGTGATGGCCGCGGTGAAATATTAGTCGGTCAGCGTAATTAATAGTATAATTATGGCTATGATTAAAAAAATAATTACCATTTGGCAACGGCGTTATCAGCGATTTTATACCCGTGGATATTGGCGGATAGTTTTTGATGTCGGCACTATCATTTTAGTCTTTATATTACTTATTTTATTGTTGTTGATTAAGAATTCAGCGATCTCTTTAGATAAACGCCTCTGGTCTAGCTTGCGGGTACCTAATCGACCGACAACTCATTATAAAGAGATGCCATTAGACTGGCAAATTAAATTTCGTCCGACAGTGATTGGCAAAACAACCAATCAATTGGTGGCGGATATTAATTACACTAATCTAGCCAATCAACCGATTAATATTGCTTATTCGTGCTATTATGGCAGCTCTCAACAACGGCTGCCGCTTAAGGATATTGCCGACACTAATTTTACTTGGTCTGACGGTCAATTAACCACTGAATTAGCCGCAGGCCAGTCAGGACAACTGACAGTTAGTTGGTTATGGTCAGCTCAGCCGGCGGCATCTAGTAAAGAAATTAAAATTATTTGCCGTCTGCAGGCCGGTTTAGCCAGTCAAACATGGGTTAAGCCAGATCAGGAGTTTATTTTTAAGAAATCGGGAGCGGTTCAGGCCACAGCCGGCGCTTATTTTTATACTAATGATGGCGACCAAGTCGGTATCGGCCCTTTGCCGCCGATTGTCGGTTTGCCAACCAGTTATTTAATTAGCTGGTCATTGGAAAATGCTGGCGGTGATTTAACGGATATGCAGTTTTCAGCCCAACTAGCCGATAATGTTGCTTGGCAAGGTGAGGCTGGTTTGACTGGCGGCCACCTTAGTTATGATGCCGCTAATCGTAAGGTTAATTGGCGGATGACTGAATGGCCAGATAAAGCGCCCAAAAAACAAGTTAATTTTTATGTTTCTCTTAACCCAACCGCTGAGATGGTTGGTCATATAATGCCGTTGATTAAAGAAGGCGAGTGGCGGGTTAACGATAGCTGGTCAGAAAAAGTTTGGCGCGGCCGTCTGCCAGCGTTATCCACCAACCTAGATTATGACAGTCGATCCAAGGGCCAGGGCGAAGTTCAAAATTGGCTAGAGTAATGACCAATTGCGCGTAACACCTCTTGACTATTTAAATTAAATATGTTAAGATATTAGGTCATCTTTATAAAAGTGGCTTTGATTGATTTAAATTTAATGTATTTTATGTCTAATCTTAAGAAAAAATTGATTAATTTATGGCCGGTTTGGCTAGTCTTAGCGGCCATTATTATCATTGCTCCGTTTAGTCAGGGACGAGTTAAGCCTTATTACCAAGGCGATGCCGTTAATTATCGCGGTCGATTATTGATTGCTTCCACCAATATGGATCGTTTGCAGATTATGGAAGCCAATAATCAGCGGATCAATTTATTGGCGGAACTGGCTCCGGATAAAACTGGTTATCTGCCGGGCGATAATTTTTATAATTGCGCCTTTAACCAAGAGAGTGGCGCGTTATATTTATATGCCGTCAACGGTCGTTATTTATATAAATATAATGTCAGCAACCCCAGTCAACCGGAATTAGTTAATAAAATTAAAGACAACTCCTGGGATTGGTTTCGGTCGGTCGGTGTTGCCAATGGTCGTCTAGTTACTGTCGGCACCAAGGGCCTGAAGATTTGGAATAATGATTTGCAGGTCGTTGATAGTTTAGCGGTCCAATTGGACAATCCTTTTAATTATAGTTTGAGTCGCGATTTTTTATTAGCTATTGATAATGATCAATTAAAAATGTATAGCTTGCCAGATCGGCAGTGGACCAAAAGTGTCAACCTAACTATCAAAGAAAAGGGTAATCGTCAGATTTATAATGATCAAAACAGCAGCTCTATTTTTGTGGCTGACGATTGGGCGGCCAAGCAATTTGATTTTAGCGGTAATTTAATTAATAGTTTTCGTTTTACAGCTAATAACGGTTACGATATAGTGCCGTCCACTGATGGCCAAAAGATTTATTTGAGCGATGGTATCGGCGTTGTTCGTTTAAGCAAGAGCAGCTTACAACCGGATAAATGGACTTATGTTAAGGATATGGGTGTTGCCGATGGTTGGTCTATGGGCTTGCGCTTGGTCAATTGGCAGGGCCGTGATCACTTAATAATCTTTAATAATGGCGCTATTAGTGTTTTGAATGATCAACTCAAGAAGGTGGCTAATTTTCATTCTACTGAGAATCGGGTAGATAGTCAGCCGGCCTTTAGCGAGCCGCTAATGTTGACTTTAGATAAGAATCGAGCGGCCGTTAACAGCCAAATTTCTTTGCGCGGCGCCGGTTTTGCCGCTAATGAGAATTTAGAAATTAAGTTCTTAAGCAATCAGCAGGCGACATCAAGCGTAACTACCGACAGTTTTGGTCGTTTTCAAAAGATTTTAACTGTGCCAGCTATTGCTAATAAGACAGCTTACACAGCTAACCCATTACCAACTGATATTAGGGTTGTTGGGCAAACCAGTCAAAAAACTTATAGTATCAGTTTCCAGATTGAAAATTAAAGACCAAATTAAATATTTTAATTCTATCTTGTATATGAAAATTTATTTTATCGGACAAAAGGGAATACCGGCTAAAAGTGGCGGCGTGGAAAAACACGTTGAAGCTTTGACCACCAATTTAGCCAAACAAGGCCAAGAAGTCTTTGTTTATACTCGGCCTAATTATACCGATAAAAAATTGACCACTTATCAGGGTGTTCGGTTAATTAGCCGGCCGTCATTACCAACTAAGCACTTGGATGCTTTTAGTCATACTCTGTTATGTAGCTTAGATGTTTTGTTTCGGCGCGCTGATGTGGTTCACTTTCAAGCTATTGGTCCGGCTTCATTGTTGTGGTTAGTTAAGTTATTGAAACCTAAAACCAAAGTTATTTTTACCTTTCATTGTCAAGATTATTACCATCAAAAATGGGGTCGATTGGCGCGTTGGTATTTACGGCTTGGAGAAAAAATTGGTTGTCGGTTGGCTGATGAGGTGATTGCTGTCTCTCATGGATTGGTTGATTATATCGCCAAGACTTACGGCCGCCAAGCCCGTTATGTGCCCAATGGAGTAGCTCTTGATGGCTACGGCGAGAATTCTGATATTCTACAAGCCTTAGACTTACGGCCGCAGAAATATATTTTAGCGGTTTCTCGCTTGGTGCGCCATAAAGGCTTACAGCACTTAATTAAGGCTTTTAAGAATATTAAAAGTGATTATAACTTGGTGATTGTCGGCGCTGCCGCTCACACCGATGATTATGTTGC
>JAKPXD010000003.1 GCA_029570385.1 bacterium
TTTCGGCCAGCCAGTCAGCAAGAGAGATCCTAAAATAATTAATAATAGGCTAAGCCATTGCGGCCAGCGCCAACCCCACAGCACCCAGGTAGGGTCTTGGCGGAAAAATTCCATAATTAAACGAATAGCGCCATAACCAAGCAAGTAAACGCCAACTATTTTATTGGCCGCCACTTGTCGTCGGTTTAATTGGTAAAGCAGAATAGCTAACAATAGGCAAGCGATTGATTCGTAAAGAAATAATGGCTGGTAATGGCTGGCAGTGATACTATTAAGCGGCCGATGCCAAATATCAATAGGGATAGCCCAGGGCATAGTGCTCGGCTGGCCAAAGAGTTCTTGATTAAAAAAATTACCCCAACGGCCAATGGCTTGGCCCAGAGCCACACCAGGCATTAACCAACCAGCTAATTGCCAAAATGGCCATTGCCGCCGCCGGCTAGTTAGCCATAAGGTTATTAGGCCACCGATCAGGCCGCCGTGAATAGCTAGGCCACCTTGCCAAACTTTCAAGATGTCTAAATAGTTACCAGCATAATCAGACCAGTGAATAACAACATGATAGAGACGGGCGCCGACTAAGCCGCCGATAATAATATTAAAACCTAAGTCCAAGAGATTATTAAGAGGCCAGCGATGTTTTTTCGCCAATGTCCAAGTTAAAAATCCGGCCGCTAACATGGCGATAACCATAGTCAAGCCGTACCAATAGAAGTTAATCGGACCAAGAGTAAAGATGATGGGCGAAGGCGTAGTAGTGAGCCAGTACATAAATTATATTAATAAAGATAGTATAAAGGTTTTTGGGTAAAAAAAGAAGCCAAGCTCTGGGTAGCTTGGCTAAAGTTGCGTTGGAGAGAAGAGAGGAATTAGTATGTATAATTCCTCTTGAGATTTTTGGGACTATCAGGATCCCAGTCCTGGTCTGTTTGAAAGTGGATTTTTTTGCCGCTAAATCCACTTTCAAACAGTTGTACTTTGAGCTCAACCTCGTTGGAGGTTGAGCCAATGACGAGCTTTGCCTTGTGGTAGTTGGCCAGCTCGTAAAAATCCTTTACATTTTGGACCGTGGGGTCCAAAAGTACCAGTTGCTTTGGGTTACAGTCGGCGACATAGGCGTTCGCCAACCTAGCTGTCTCTTCGGAAACATTCCGGAGACCTTTTTTATAAATCTCATTTATCGCCTTAGCATAGGCGACATTATTTTGTCCATCAACAATCAGTGTTGTCTTGGACAATGATTCTAGAATGATGCCAGCGAGAATCGTTAGAACAACGATAACTACCAATAACAATAATATGTTATCTAGCTTCTTCATGTCATGTTTACTCCATTTTTTTATTTCATTGTTAAATAGCTATCCGATGTTTTATGATATCATATTATTGCGTTTTTGTCAATCAAAAACAGCCACCGCTGATGGTGACTGTTTTTATGATGAAAAGTTGACAGTAATTATTTTTTGCGTGGCTTAAATTTGCCAAGCGATAGAGTGGTTTTAATAACGGTATCGGGGTTGAGCGAGATACTATCAATACCGCAAGCCAATAGGAATTGAGCAAAATCAGGGAAATCGCTCGGGGCCTGGCCGCAGATACCAACTTTGGTGTGGGTTTTTTGACCAACTTCAATCAGGAACTGAATTAAAGATTTGACTGAGGAATTTTTTTCATTGGAGATTCCGGCAATATCAAGATTACCAGCGTCGCGATCAATACCTAGGGTTAGTTGAGTCAAGTCATTGGAACCGATAGAAAAGCCATCAAAAACTTTGGCAAAATCACTGGCTAACAGGATGTTAGTCGGAATCTCGGCCATAACATAAACCTCCAAACCGCCCCGGCCCTGTTTGAGACCATATTTAGCCATAGTCTTAATAACTAATTTACCCTCTTCAATAGTGCGGCAGAAAGGCACCATGACTTTGAGGTTTTTAAGGCCAAAATCTTCGCGGACTTTTTTCAGCGCTAAGCATTCTAAAGCAAAAGCTGGTTCAAATTTGGGATCGTAATAACGGCTGGCGCCGCGCCAACCAATCATCGGGTTGGACTCAATCGGTTCATAATCTTGACCGCCAATCAAGTTAGCATACTCATTAGTTTTAAAATCAGACAAACGGACAATAACATCCTTGGGGTAGAAGGCGGCAGCGATAGTGCCGACCCCCTCGGCCAGTTTATCAATAAAGAATTGTTTTTTATCAGTATAACCGACAGTCAGTTCGTCTATTTGTTTTTTGAGTTTGGCATTTTTGATTTTTGAATAATTAATCAGTGCCAATGGATGAATACGGATAAAATTATTGACGATAAATTCTTCCCGAGCTAAGCCGACACCGTCGTTGGGCAGGAACGAACTAGCAAAAGCGATATCAGGCGAACCGATATTGAGCATTATTTTACAAGCTGGCCGAGGCAGTTTCTGAATATCGGTTTTCTTAATTGAGAATGGTAGCTTGCCTTCATAAACAAAGCCGGTATCGCCTTCGGCGCAGCTGACGGTAACAGTCTGGCCATTAGCCAATTTCTGACTGCCTGTGCTAGTGCCAACTACGCAGGGAATACCCAGCTCACGAGAAACAATAGCCGCGTGGCAGGTGCGACCGCCTTTATCAGTAACGATAGCCGAGGCAATTTTCATGATCGGTTCCCAATCAGGATCGGTCATTTCAGTAACCAAAACCTGACCAGGCTTAAATTTACTAATATCTTTAACGCTCATGATCCGGTTGACAATCCCGGCGCCGACACGGTTACCAACACTACGGCCTTCCACCACCACGGTTCCGCGTTTTTTAATAATGTATTCTTCCAAGATATTATAGTTGCGCTGGCTATTGACTGTTTCCGGGCGAGCTTGAACAATATATAGCCGCTTGTCATGGCCATCTAGTGCCCATTCAATATCCATGGGGCGTTTATAATGTTTTTCAATAATTAAACCCCATTTAGCTAAAGATTTAACTTGTTGGTCAGTGATGGAATAGCGTTGCTGATCTTTAATGTTGACCGCTACATCTTTGACCGGATTGCTGGCATTTTTAGCAGCGTAAATCATTTTTATTTTTTTCTCACCCAGACTTTTGCTAATAATGGCCATGGTCGGCTTAAAGACATAAAATTCGTCAGGACTGACTTTCCCTTGGACAATATTTTCGCCAAGACCATAAATAGAATTAATAACCACAGCGTTAGTAAAGCCGGTTTCGGTATCAATGGTAAACATAACGCCGGATGAAGCTAAATCGCTGCGAACCATCTTCTGAATGCCGACAGAGAGAGCGATAGAAAAATGATCAAATTTTTTATCCACCCGATAGGAAATAGCACGATTGGTAAATAGAGAGGCTAAGCATTTTTTAACGGCTATTAAGATGTCTTTTTCGCCAGAAACATTAAGATATGTTTCTTGTTGACCAGCAAAAGACGCATCTGGCAAATCTTCGGCAGTCGCCGATGAACGAACAGCCACGCTGAGATTTTTAGTTTTATAAAAACCACTTAATTTGCGGTAGGCGATGATGATTTCTTTTTGCAAGTCTTTAGGTAATTCGGCCTTTAAAATTGCTTGTCTGGCCGCTTGGCCGCGCTTGGCTAAATCAACGACATCATGAGTATTCAAACCATCCAGAATTTTTCTCAATTTTTGTTGAGTGCCGGTGTCTTTCAGAAAATGACGATAAGCCTCGGCAGTTGTAGCAAAACCATTAGGAACGCGAATACCTGATTTGGTTAATTTTTGATACATTTCACCGAGCGAGGCGTTTTTACCACCGACAACGGGAACATCTTTAATACCTAATTGATTAAAGAATTTAACATATTTAGTCATGTTGTTTGGTTTATGTCCAGTCAGTATGACTGGATAGTCGTTAATTATAAAATAGCCCCAAGGGGTATTGTAATAAAATTATAACATAAAAAGAGGCGAGCTGACAAATTGTTAAAATGCTAGTATTTAGTAGCTAGCCTTGACAAAAAGGCCTTTTTGCTTAACAATGGTGTATCAGTTAGAATAGTCGCGCAGGCGTGGTGAAATTGGTAGACACGCATGCCTTAGGAGCATGTGGAGCAATCCTTGTGGGTTCAAGTCCCGCCGCCTGCACTAGTGAATTTATGTTAAATTTTGATCCGACAATTTTACAGACCATTCAGCAGTCCGGCCGTGTTTTGGTAGCGGCTGATATCCAATCGTCACCCAGCAATGGGGCAGCGGCCGTAGCTTTGGTTAGCGGCCTTAATCAGGCTGGTATTCAAGCTGACTTCGTCGCCAATGGCCAGTTAGATGACCATTGGTCAGTTTTAGGTTCGTTTAATCAACCCAATCAAAGTTTGGCCAGCGAAGACTTTATTATTAGTTTAGATTTAAGTCGAACTAAAGTTGGTCAGATTAAATATAAGATTGAAGGCGAGCGGTTAAATTTTTTAATCAAACCCAGTAATGGTCAATTTAAAGAGGAGGATGTTGAATTATTAGTCGGTCGTTTGCCCTATGATTTGGTTATTACTGTTGGCGTAGCCGATCCAGAAGTGTTGGGTGATATTTATAATAATAATTCGGCTTTATTTTATCAGACACCGGTTATTAATATTGACTGTCAAACCAAGAATGAAAATTTTGGCCAAATTAATTTAGTTGATTTGGTAGCCAGCTCGGCGGCCGAGGTTGTCTATGACTTATGGTGCGCTCTGCAGTGGCCGTTAACACCCGATCAAGCCACTTGTCTATTAGCTGCCTTGATTTATGATACTAAGAATTTTACTACTGCTAAGGCTAGCCCGCAGGTTTTATTAGCGGCGTCTAATTTGATCCGTGAAGGGGCGCGGCGAGAAGTCATTGTTAATCAATGGTATTCAGCAGTTGCTTTACCGACTTTGCGTTTGTGGGGCAAAGTTTTATCCGGATTGGAACAAGCTGATAACGGATTGGTGTGGTCCAAATTGGATGTTGGCGATGAAATGGTTTCGGAGATAGCCATTGGTCAGGCTGTTGAAAGACTATTGACCGGCCTGCAGGACGCTAAGGTGGTGGCTATTTTTTATAATCTTAATCAATCGCCGGAGCCGACCGTTTCTTTGTCGCTGTTAAAGAATCAGGCATCACTCAAAGAGATTAATCAGTCGCTGAGCCAAACCGGCAGCCAAACCGGTGTGGTGATTTACGCTAACGGAGCAATGAATCTCCGAGAATGGCTACAGGAGTTTAGCCCAATTAGTCATGGCCAGATGATTTCTTTCAAGAGCAATCTGCCGACATCATCAACAATGGAATTGATTTTACCGCTTCTAAGCCGGCGCTTATCAGAAATAAATTAGCTGTTTGCCAATGGTCGATTAGTCGGCTATGATATTTATAGATAGGCGCCCATAGCTCAGTGGTTAGAGCACCGCTCTTATAAAGCGGGGGTCGACGGTTCAAATCCATCTGGGCGCACTTGGTTGACAAAATTATGGGCAACTTTTACAATAAGAGCGCTTTGGACGGTTAGCTCAGTTGGTTAGAGCGCTACGTTGACATCGTAGAGGTCACTGGTTCAAATCCAGTATCGTCCACAAAAATAAACCGCGAGGTTTGTTTTTTTATTGTATTTATTGATGTTAAGCTGGTTGATTATATAATTTAATTAGGTAAGTTATTATAAAGTTTTTAGCTGAATTCGGGTTAATAGTCAATTATTTTTGTTGTTTAGTTAATATGTAGGCGATAGTCATTAGACTAAAGCCAGCCATGAGGCCGACTATCCAAGTTAAAACCGAGGTGGTCGGTTTTGGGTCGGCTGTAAAATCCAGAGTTGTCGTGGCGGCTGAGCTGGTCGCCAATTCCAGCTTAATGACATCGCTGGGTTGGCGTGGTACCAAACGATAGCCATTGTTATTTAGAATTAGGCCAGTGATTTGATAAATTTGGCCGATAGTAAAATCACCGTTTTTAAGTCCCGAGCCAGTTTTTAATTGGACTAATAATTCGCCAAAATCATCAGTTAAATAAAGAGTAGATTGATTTTTGGCCGATAATTTGCCGGTAAAAACGACTAATTGGCCGAGGGTTAATTGGCTAATATCTTGGGTAGTGATGGTTTTGGCAATTAGCGGAGCGGTGGTCGATATGATTTTAATGTCTTGTTGGCCGTGGATGTTTAATTTTATTTCTTGGGTGGTGGAGACTAATTGGCCAATTACTTCAATGGAGCTGCCAAGAGTTAGCTGCGGCCATAACTTATGGTAACAATAGATTTTTAGACCGCCGGAATTGTCCGGGTAGGTAATATAAAAATATTGGCTCGATAATTGATAGGGCAAGGCAGTGACTAGTCCGGTTACTGTTTGAGTGGTGGTGGCTGGCGAATCCGGCTGATTTTTAGCTACCGCCGGTTCAGCCGTGATTAAGGTTTGAGCCCACTGCCAGCCGTCAGGACCGCGTTGATAAGCCGTGTCTAGCGGAGCTTTGGCATAATTGACAGTATCGGCTAATTGGCCGTCCGGTTGCCACAAAAATAATTCTTCTTGATCATTGTTCAAGCTCAGGCCTAATGTTTTAGCTTCAATTGTCCACGATTGCCCAGCCGCTAGCTGGTAAGTTGACAGACTGATCGGCTTGGTTTGTTTGGCAGTGTCAGCTAGCTGCCACCCAGCCAGATCGATTGTCTGGTCGCTCGAATTATGCAGCGTCAGTGTTTCCGGCGAACCATTGGTTGGCCGCGGCCAGATTTCTTGGAAGTGCAGAGTAGTTTGCCCCATAGCCATTAGCGGGTAGAGCAGCCAGAATAATAAGAACAAACACCTTCCGGCCAATGGCCAGAACCCCTCCTGGTAAGTCATAGGTTTATGTTAAAGATTAAGCAAGCTTCTTTTTAAATAAGTCGACCCATGGAATTTTAACCGGATCAACACCGTTGAGCAGACCTAAATAATAACTAAGCCAACTGCCGAAAGCTAATATTTCCAGAGCCTGACCCAAACGGTTAGCGGCCGCGGCTTGGTAATTATAAACTGGCAGATGGTTTTGTTCCAAAACCTCATCAGTCAACAGTAGTCGTTTAGTTAGCCGATCAGGCAAACCGGTTATTTTGAAAGACAGAATGGCAATTGTTTCGGGGATATTGGTTGGAAAAGACAGCCCCTCCATCGCATAATGATTCAGGTCGGGGACAGTTAAATAATTAGCTAGATTCTTGCTGGTTTCATTAATTTGGTTGCGTAAAATATGCAAATTGCCAGTTAGGCAATCCGGGCCAATTAACCAAATTTGGCGGCCATATAATTGTTGAGCCAGTTGTTTGGCATCATTGTCAGTTAATGGTGTTTCGGGTAGCCAGTGCTGATTGGTGGTCTGTAATTCAACCACTAAATCGGCAGCAGTCGCTAGGTCAAAATCAACCAGATGGCAATTAGCCAGTAATCCCAGTAAACCAAAAATAGCATAACCAAGCCCGAGACGGGGCTGGCCGGAGGGGTTGTGTTGGGGATTAAAAATATAGGCCGGCCAATTATGTTGTCTCGCTTTTTCGGCCAGCTGATTTCCCGGATAGTCGGCAGTAAGCGCTGCTAATTGGGCGCCGCGCTGTTGAACTTGATCAATAACGCTCAGCGGTTCTTCGGTGGTGCCAGAATAAGTCGAAATAATATAAAGAGTTTGATTGTCAATATAGCCGGGGACAGTATAGCCGGGCTCAATTAATAAGGGGACTTGCAGCTTGTCAGCCAAGGCTGAGACGATGAGCCGAGCGCCTAGGTTGGAACCGCCCATACCGTTGAGCACAATTTTATTAACCGGCTTATTTAATTTCCAGCTCGGTTGATGACGGAAGTCTTGTAAAACTTGTGATAGTTGGTCGGGTAGCAGAGAGATAGCTAGGCCAACTTGGCCGCTATCTAGAGCTAAACAGTCAGTTTGATTATCTAAATTAACCATAGGTGAAATTAAGGAAATAAGTTTGATTATTATAGCAATAATATTGCTCTTTATCAAAAAATGTGATAATTTGACAATAAGATTTTACTCTTCAGCTAATCCCTATGTCCGGACACTCTAAGTGGGCGACTACTAAACGCCAAAAAGCCGTGGTTGACGCTAAGCGCGGTGCTGTTTTTACTAAAATAGGCAACCTGATTAGCATCGCAGCTCGTGATAAAGGTGGTGATCCAGCTACCAATTTCAGCTTGAGAATGGCGATTGATAAAGCCCGACAAGCCAATATGCCGAAAGATAATATTGAACGAGCCATTAAGCGTGGTACTGGCGAGAGTGGTGGTAATCAGATTGAAGAATTGGTTTATGAAGGTCAAGGTCCGGCGGCCAGTCAATTTATTATTAAATGTGTTACTGATAACCGTAATCGGACCGCCTCAACTATCCGTCATTTGTTTTCTAAAGCGGGCGGCGGTCTGGGGTCAGTGGCCTGGAATTTTGCCGCTCGCGGCGTAGTTCAGATTGCGGCTGAGAATTTAGTTAGTCGGCAAGCTGATTGGGATAATTTTGAATTGGAGTTGATTGATCAAGGAGCCGAAGATATTGTTAGCGAAAATGAGGGGATAACTATCTATACCAATCCCGAAGATTTACCCAAGCTCAAAGCTTTTTTAGAACAACAAGCTATCGCTACCGAGTTAGCCGAGGTACAGCAGGTGGCCAAAGAAAAATTAATAATCAGTAATCCTGAAGATTGTTCACGGTTGGAAAAATTTGTTGAGTCGTTAGACGATTGTGAAGATGTTAGCGACTATTATACTAACGCTGAGTGGGAATAATGGCTAAGGCAGTAAAAATTATTATTGGTTTTGATCCAGGCCTAGCTGATACCGGTTTTGGCGTTATTCGGTTAGACGGTCCCAATACAGATTGTCTGGAGTATGGCTCACTTAAAACTGCAGCTAAAGTACCGTTGCCGGAGCGGCTGGCTAGTCTTTATCAGCAAGTTAAAGATTTGCTGGCCAAGTATCAGCCAGACATTGTTGGTATTGAACAATTATTTTTTTGTCGCAATGTTACCACCGCTTTTCAGGTTGGCCAAGCGCGCGGTGTGGTGATGTTAGCCATTGGTCAGCAGGCGATTCCTTGTTTGGAATTTACACCGTTACAGATCAAACAGGCAGTGGCTGGCTATGGTCAAGCCGACAAGCGGCAGGTCCAGAAAATGGTTCAGCTAATTTTGCGCCTTAAAGAAATTCCGCGGCCCGACGATGCCGCCGATGGTCTAGCGGCCGCTCTTTGCGCCGCCCAAAGCCAAGCGACTCTATTGGCTAGCAGTGATAAGCATTAATATATATGAGCCGAATTTTGAAAATTGCCAGCGTGGCCTCTGAAGTGGCGCCGTTTAGCAAAACCGGCGGCTTAGCTGATGTAGCGCGCAGTTTACCCAAAGCAGTCAATCGTTTAGGTCATCAGGTAATAGTTATTACACCGCTTTATAATCGAGTAATCAATAAACAAAAATATAAGCTAAAAGAGATTTTTCAGAATATTCAATTAATGGTTGGCGGTAAAACAATCGCTGTTAATTATTGGCAGGGTTATCTGATGGAAGGGTTGCCGGTTTATTTTGTTGAGAATAAAGAATATTTTGGCAAGAAGCAAGATATTTATGGTTTAGCTAATGATAATGCTCGTTTTTATTTGTTTGATGTTGCCGTTTTGCGGCTATTGGAATTATTGGAATTTAAACCCGATATTATTCATTGCCATGATTGGCAAACGGGATTGATTCCGCAATTATTAAATAGCCAATTTAAGAAATCAGCGGTTTTGCGCGGAGCACGGACGGTTTTTACTATCCACAACTTAATTTTTCAATTCGGTCATAATTGGTGGCAAACACCGGCTGATAAGAAAGATTTTGGCACTAAGAAATTGCCGGATTTAACTAATCCAGATCTAGAATATGTTAATTTTGCCAAGCGCGCCATCCTGCAGGCTAATATTATCAACACGGTTAGCGAACAATATCGGGAGGAGATTATGACTCGCCACTTCGGTCAAGACTTGCACCGAATTTTGCGTAATCGCATTGATCGGTTATTTGGTATTATTAATGGTATTGATCATTTTGATTATAATCCGAGCAATGACGATAGTTTATTTACTAAATATGATTGGCGGTCCGCCATTGTCGGCAAGGCTAATAATAAAGCCTATTTACAGGAAAAATTAGGCTTGCAAGTTGATCGCGATATGCCGTTGCTGTGTGCCACCTCGCGGATAACTTTTCAGAAAGGTTTTAGCTTAATTATGGAAATTATGGGCTGGTTGCTCAAACGCGATGTGCAGATTGTCATTTTGGGTGATGGTGACAGCCAGTATATTAATCAATTAAAAGCTTGGCGCAAAAAATATCCACGGAGATTGGCGGTCTTGTCATACAAAAAAAATCTAAAATTAGAAAGTCTAATTTACGCTGCCAGCGATTGTTTGTTGCTGCCATCGCATCACGAACCTTGCGGTATTAATCAGCTGATTGCTATGCGCTATGGCTGTGTGCCGATTGTGCGCAATGTCGGTGGCTTGAATGATACGGTCAATAATTTTAACCCGCGAACCAATCGCGGTACCGGTTTTGTTTTTAATAATTTCACAGCTATTGCTCTATACACAGCTATTATCCGAGCGCTAGAGAATTATCACCATCAGTCCAGTTGGGCCGGTTTGCTTAAGAGAGGGATGAAAACAGCCAGTTCTTGGAAAATTCCGGCCAAAAAATATATCAATCTTTATCGGCGAGCTTTAAAATAAATTTATGCGTTGGGTTAATGTCCTACATTTTTATCAACCGCCATTAAGCCGTCCAGAAATTGTTGCGGAAGCTGTCCGTTTAAGCTACCGTCGAGTGACTAAGGCTTTATTAAAATCACCCAATAGCCGAGTGACGGTCAATTTTGCCGGCTGCTTATTAGAACAGCTATTGTTGTTAAATCAGCACGAACTGATCGCTGATTGGCAAAGGTTAGTTGCTAGCGGCCAGGTCGAGTTAACGGGCTCGGCCTATTGGCATGCTTTACTTCCAAAGATCAGTGGTGAAGAATTGGCTAGTCAAGTGGCGGCTCAAGAAAAAATATTAGCGCGTCTATTTAAAATTGCTCGGCCAGCCGGTTTTTTTGCTCCTGAATTGGCCTATTCGCCAGAGTTAATTCAATGGCTCGCTCAACGCGGATATCATTACGCTATTGTTGATGAAATTAGCATTGATGGTCGCTTAGATACTCCCAAGCAAATGTTTTATCGTGATCAGGTTTCCGGGTTAGTTTTAGCGGTTAGACAACGCGACTGGTCTAAGAAATATCCGCCAGAAATATTAACGCAAGGAGTCGATCATTGTCCACAAAATTTATTCACCGTCACCGATGGCGAGCTATATGGCCTTCGGCATCGTGATTATAGCGGCAAGCTAGAAAGGTGTTGGCGTAATCCAAAAATAAAAACCGAGACAGTTAGTCAAGCAATAGCTAGTCAAGATAATTTGACAGCCATTAGTTTAGTGGCGGCTTCTTGGGAGAGCTGGCCGGATGAAATAGCCGCCAAGCAACCGTTTGCTGTTTGGGATAGCCGCGCTAACCATCTACAAAAAATGTTGTGGTCGTTAGCGGACTTAGCTCAACAGGCCGCGCAGCGTTTTACTGGTGATAGTAATCAGAAATGGGTGGCGCGTCATTTGCATCAAGGCCTATCTAGTTGTGCTTGGTGGTGGGCGAGCGGTCGCGATTTTGCGTTATTTGGCTCGGCGGCTTGGGGTCCGGAGGAAATCATTCGCGGCGCTGAGCAATTAGTCAAAAGTGTTCGTTCTATTGATAACCCAGCCAGTCGTCCATGGAAACAGCAAGCTGATAAAATATTTTGTTCACTGCAGACCAGAATCTGGCAGAAACATTGGCAGCAGTGGAAACGTTAATTATATGGCCAGTATTCAAGATATTTTGGACCCAATCAAGGTTAAGCAATTATTTAATCAGCGTAAAGCCGAAATCGATCCGGCTATAACCGAAATAGTAGTGGAGAAGGTTAAGGTGATAAA
Source organism: bacterium (assembly GCA_029570385.1). Classification (GTDB taxonomy): domain Bacteria; phylum Patescibacteriota; class Patescibacteriia; order Patescibacteriales; family Patescibacteriaceae; genus UBA1359. The sequence goes on from JAKPXD010000003.1 coordinate 12,003, forward strand.
AAGTAATTTTCACCATGAGTATTACAGCTTGGTGATAGCCTATGATTTAATAGCTAAGCAGGGCGGAGCTGATATTAAACTCTCTATCTATTGTTCGGCGCACAGCAGCGAATCACGTCGCCAGACTTGGGATAATTTGCGTTTATTATGGGATAAACAAATAGCCAATAAGCAGTTTTTAACCAATCGGCCATTATTCTATGATCCAGATTGTCGCGGTCTGTTTTATACCGGATTACCGGGGCATAATCTTGATCAATATTTTAAAGCCGGACAGCTAGATCAATTAAATGATTATTTGCAGTCAATCGCTGGCTGGCTAGCACGGCTGCATAAATTAACCAAAGGACTCCGTGATTGGCCAGATAGTCGGCAACAGCTGATTGGTCAGGTAGTGCCTGGACGCCAGCGGGCCTTAAATAAAATCCGACAAAATTGTCCGCAAGAATATAGTCGTTTCGTCCAGCTTTATGATATCTTGGAGAGGCGCGAAGCCGAACATTGGCCGAGCCGAAATAATCTAACCATGATTCATGGTGATTTACACCCAGAAAATATCATCGTTAATCAAAAAAGAGCGGCCATCATTGATTGGGCCGATGCTTCGCTGGGTGATCCAGCCCGCGATTTAGGTGCATTTGTTCAACAGCTAGCTTTTATGGGTCAGCGTCATTTGCCAGATATTGCATATTGGCAGCAGGCGCAGAAGTTTTTCTTAGAGGCCTATCAAACGATCGTTGGCGAAGTAATGGCGGCTGACTGGTCAGAGCGTTTGGAAACTTATTATAATTTTGCGGCTTTCCGAACAGCTGTTTATTTTGTCACTAAATCGGGGCCAGAACCGCAGCGTGCCAGCGGCCTATTAACCGAGGTGGAATTTAATTTAATTTGAGTATATGTTAATAGATTTGCAAATTCATTCTATTTATTCCGATGGTTATTTAACACCGACAGCGGTGGCTAAATTTTTAGCTCAACAGGGAGTTAAAGTGGCTTCACTAACCGATCACAATACGCTGGCTGGCTGGCCGGAGTTTTGTCAAGCTTGCCAGAAATTAAAAATTAAACCGATTCCCGGTATTGAGTTATATACGCGGTTAAATAATCAGCAGATTAATTTACTGTGGTATAATTTGCCAATTGGCGATCAGCAAGTTGCTAAATTATTATTAACTAGTCAGCGCCATTGGAAAGTGCGCCTAAAGCAGCATTTGCAGAAATTAGTTAAAGCTAAATTATTAGTAAAAGATAGTCATCGAGTGGTAGAAAAATTTACCAATTTTATTCCTACCAATGGTTTATTAGATGCTTTACTGTTAGTTCCTGGTAATCGGGAAATTATTGTTGAGCGACTTGATGATAGCCGATTTCGCGAAGAGGAGGCCATCGGTTTATTATTTGGTAATAAAAAAATTGGCCGCTTACGCCTGAGCTGTATTGATATTAATCGAGTTATTAAATTACGCCGAGAGTTAGGTGGACAACTGGTTTTTTGTCATCCAGCCAAAGGGCGTTCTATTAAACGCAGCCTAGTTCATAGATTAAAAAATTTAGGAATTGATGGTATTGAAGTTTTGTCACCGCACCATAGTTTGGGCGCGATTATGTATGCTCAAGACTTAGCCAAACGCTATAATCTAATTATTACGGCTGGGTCAGATTTTCATCGTTTTGAAGAAGTTTCATGCGGCCTTAAGAGCGCCTATGATTATTGGCAAGCCGATAGTCAAGATTTACAACGTATTAATGAAATAATTGGTTAATAATTTATGAAAAAAAAGATTAAGGTTTGGTTTTTATCAGCTGAAGTGGCGCCATTTGCCAAGACGGGCGGTCTTGGTGATGTGGCCGGGGCATTACCCAAGGCTTTAGCTAAGCTTGGTGTTGATGTGCGGATCTGTTTGCCGCTCTATGGTTTGATTGATCGGCGCGCTTATCAAATAAAACCGTTAAAGACTACGGCTATTGTTAACTGGTCGACCGGAGCTGAGAAAATTAGAATTTATCAGACTAGACTACCTGGCAGCCAGGTGCCGGTTTATTTGCTTGATCATCTGTTTTTAAACACAGCGACGATTTATCTGCAACCGAATGATCCAGACGACAAACCTAATCGTAAAATTGATGATGTGCGTAAGTTTAGTTTTTTTACTAAGGCTGCTTTGGCGGCCGCTGAGGCTTTAAAATTTCAACCGGAGATTATCCATTGCCATGATTGGCACACGGCGTTAGTACAACATTTGCTGCATCAATGGCCAAGTGATTTTTATGAGGTTAGCCGAGTAGTCTATACTATTCATAATTTAGCTAATCAGGGCTGGGCTGGGCACAATATTGTCAGATGGGCAGGGCTAAAAAATTGGCAGGGCGACCTCAATTTTATGGCTGAAGGTATTAAAACTGCCGATTGGGTTACTACGGTTAGTCCAAGCTACGCTCAAGAGATTTTAAGCCGGCCGTTAGACGCCGGACTGGGGCGCTATTTACGGCAACGCCGGCGTAATTTGTCGGGCATTATTAACGGTATAGATGTTGTAGAATATAATCCGGCTCAGGATAAAAATATAGTTAAAAAATTTAGCGCTCAGACTTTGGAACGGAAAAAAATTAATAAATTGGCGCTGCAAAAAGAGTTGGGCTTAAAACAAGATGCTAATATTCCGCTAGCTGGATTGATTTCACGGCTGGTTTGGCAAAAAGGCTTAGAATTATTTGATCAACAAATGATTAAGCGTAATTGTCAGTGGGTGTTTTTAGGCACTGGCGAGCCGCGTTATGAGAAGCAGTTGGCCGCTTTGGCGGCTAAATATCCTGATCGGATTAGCGCTCAAATTAAATTTAACGATCGGTTAGCTCATCAGATTTATGCGTCGGCTGACATATTCTTGGTGCCCTCGCGTTTTGAGCCGTGCGGACTAACCCAGATGATGGCCATGCGCTATGGGGCAGTGCCAATTGTGCGATCAACCGGCGGGTTAAAAGATACGGTTAATAAAAATAACGGTTTTTTATTTAATAAACTAACCAAGACTGAGTTTTATTCAACAATTGATAAGGCTTTGGATGAATATGGTCAACGACCAGCAATTTGGCGTCAGCGACAACTAGTGGGCATGAATCAAGATTGGTCGTGGAATGAGCCAGCCAAAGAATATTTACGGCTGTATCGCCGGCTGCTGCAATAAAGATTTTTGTGCTATAATAAATTAATTAACCCCCATTTATTTTTAATTTTTTTCATATGGCTAACGACAAAAAAAACAAGAAAGACAAAGAACTAGCCAGCGTAGACAGCGGTAATTTATCGGAAAAGCAAAAGGCGGCTGAAGCGGCCATGAGTCAAATTCGCCAACTTTATGGCGAGGGTTCAATTATGAAATTCGGCGATGTTAAAAACACCAATGTTGACGCCGTAACAACCGGTTGTTTATCGCTGGATCTCGCTATTGGTGTCGGCGGCGTGCCCAGAGGTCGAGTGATTGAGATTTATGGGCCAGAGTCTAGTGGTAAAACCACGCTAGCTCAACATATTATTGCTGAAGTTCAAAAACAGGGCGGAATCGCCGCTTTTATTGATGCCGAGCACGCTTTGGATCCGGAATATGCTAAAAAGATTGGCGTTAATATTGATGAAATGTTAATCAGTCAGCCGGACACCGGCGAACAGGCTTTGGAGATTTTGGAAACACTGGTCCGTTCTAATGCGGTAGATGTGGTGGTAATTGACAGCGTGGCTGCCCTAGTGCCAAAGAAAGAGATTGAAGGCGATATGGGCGATTTACAAATGGGTTCGCAGGCGCGATTGATGAGCCAGGCGCTACGCAAACTGACCGGCGTTATTGCCAAATCTAAAACGATTGTTATTTTTATTAATCAATTACGCATGAAGATTGGGGTAATGTTTGGCAACCCGGAAACAACCACTGGCGGTAATGCTCTCAAGTTTTATGCCTCGGTGCGAATTGATATTCGCAAGATTGCTCAGATTAAACAGGGTGAAAAAATGCTGGGCAATCGTGTTAAATGTAAGGTGGTTAAGAATAAGGTGGCGGCGCCATTTAAGAGCTGCGAATTTGATATCATGTATAATGAAGGTATTTCTTTGGCCGGCGATGTCCTAGATACTGGCGTAGAAATGGGAACAATTACCAAGAGTGGCAATTCTTATAGCTTTGGTGAAATCAAGTTAGGTGTAGGCCGGGAGAGCGCTAAGACTTTTTTGCGGCAGGATAAAGAATTAATGAAGAAGATTAGAAAACAGGTCTTGATTGATTTGGCAGCTAAACAGGAATAAAATAAATAGATTATCAATAAAAAGACCCGGCCGAAAGACCGGGTCTTTTTATGTAAGAGAGAACTAGAATTTAATTAACTCTCTCTACGTATTCTTCAGTATCAGTGTTGACGCGAATAATATCGCCTTCATTAATAAATAGTGGAGCATTGAGCTGAGCGCCAGTTTCAATTTCAATTTGTTTCATAACATTACCGACAGTATTACCTTTAACGCCGGGCGGGGCGGTGATAACTTTGTACTCAGCTTTGACTGGCAATTCAACAGCCACGGGTCGACCCTCAAAATAGAGAACGGTAACCTCCAAGCCGTCTTTAAGGAATTTTTCTTTGCCGCCCAATTCTTCTAAATTGATAGCGAATTGTTCATAATCGGCGCTGTCCATAAAATTGGCAAACTGTTCGTCAGTATACATAAAGGTAGCTTTGCGTTTTTCAACGTCAGCCTCATCAGCCCGATCATTACCTTGCCAGGTTCTTTCCAAAACCGAACCGCTAATCAGATTGCGCAGTTTAGTCTTCAAAACGGCGCCGCCGCGGCCCATCTTGTGATGGTCAGCGCGAATGACCGAATAAGGCTCGCCATTAATGGTGATGACCTTGCCGAGCTTGATTTCATTTAATGATAACATAGGTTAGTCTTAGCGGCGGACAAACATCAACATAGCCATGATGCGGGCCCGCTTGATAGCTAAAGTTAATTGGCGCTGGTGCTTAGCGCAGGTGCCGGTGCGGTGTTTAGGTAAGATTTTGCCTAAAGCGTTGGCGTAGCGGCGCAGTAGGAAGGTGTCTTTATAATCAATTTCTTTGATGCCATTTTGGCAAAAATAACAAGGCTTGTTGCTATTGCGACTGTTCATA
>JAKPXD010000019.1 GCA_029570385.1 bacterium
GCTGGATCCGGCGATTCACGATGGTGGTCAGTCACAATTATGTCTAACCCCTTAGTTTTAGCATAAGCTATTTCTTCTTTATTACGAATACCAGTGTCAACAGTAATGATTAATTTAGCGTTAGCGGCCGCTAATTCATCAATGGCTGGCTTATTTAAGCCATAACCTTCAGTAATCCGATCCGGTAACCAAATTCTGGCCTTGGCTTTCAAGGTTGTCAAAGTTTCCAATAGAATAGTGCTGGCCGTTACGCCATCAGCGTCATAATCGCCATAAACCACCATTAAATGACCGGCCTTAATATGCTCAACAATCAACTCCACGGCGGCTTCTAATTGGCTCAATCGTCCTGGCGAGCAATCAAACGATTCTAAACCCAAAAACTGGCGGACCGCCATGGGATCAGTTAAGCCGCGATTATATAAGATTTGTTCAATGATCTCCGGCAGTTTCAGCTCGGCCAATTTGGGATTACGATTAACCAAAACCGGCGCCACCTGCCAGAGGCGCTCAGCCGCCATATTAAAGGCTCATGATTATAGTCCCAGCCACCATGGAAATAATGACGATAGCACTAATAATTATCCAGGCTATTCTAATCTTTTGTCGCTTGGTTATCTTTTTCTTTTTGTTTCTTTTGTTACTCATATATAAATTCTAAAAATTAACGCTTTAATAATTTAACAAAAGTCTCACTAGGAATATCCACGCTGCCACGACCCATTGCCATCATCTTTTTCTTACCCTGGCGTTGTTTTTCTAACAATTTACGCTTACGGGTCACATCACCGCCATAAAGCTTGGCGGTTACATCTTTACGGAAAGCAGAAATCCGTTCACCGGCCACAATTTGACCGCCTACCGCTGCCTGCAATTTTATCACGAACATTTGCCGCGGCAAAGTATTTTTCAGCGTCGTCACAACTTCTTTACCGCGCCGGAAAGCTTCGTCGCGATAAACAATCATTGACAGCGATTCAATCATATCTTCCGCTACTAAAATATCTAAACGGACCACATCGGCTTGACGATAATCCAATATTTCATAATTAATTGACCCGTAGCCGGAAGTTGAACTTTTCAATTTATCATAAAAATCGGTCAAAATCATGCTCATTGGCATTTCATAGTGCAAGACAACTCTGGTTTCATCCAAGTATTCAGTATTGCGATAGATACCTCGCTTTTCTTGCGCTAGTTTCATAACTGCCCCCAGATAATCTTTGGGAGTGACAATATCTAAATTGACCCACGGCTCCTCAATCAGATCAATATCACCGGCGCTAGGTAATTGCTGCGGACTGCGAATTATTTCTATTTCGCTGCTATTTTTACGGCGTAAGCGGTAAGCCACGCTAGGCACAGTAACGATTAAATCAAGATTGAACTCACGGCGTAGACGTTCTTGGAAAATTTCTAAATGAAGTAGTCCTAAAAACCCGCAACGAAAACCAAAACCCAAAGCTTGCGATTGTTCTGGTTCATAAACTAAAGCGGCATCATTTAATTTTAAACGGCCCATCGCTTCTCGCAAATCCTCAAATTCATTACCTTCTTTCGGAAAAATACCGGCAAAAACCATCGGTCGAACTTCAGTGTAACCCTTGAGCGGCACGGTTTGACCAATAGTTCTGGACCATGTCACTGTATCACCAACCCGGCATTCACCAACCTCACGAAAATTAGTAATAATATAACCGATTTCACCAGCATTTAACTGGCCGCTGGAATGATAATTAGGATCAAAATAGCCAATATCAAGAGCTTCACTTTCGGCCTGAGTGGCCATTAAATTAATTTTATCCGCCTTCTTAATCGCCCCATCAACTACTCGAATATAAGCGACCACTCCCCGATATTCATCATAATTGGAATCAAAAATTAGAGCTCTCAGTGGCTGATCTGGTTGTCCTGACGGCGCTGGTACAACCTTGATAACTCGCTCTAAAATATCGGGCACGCCAGTGCCAGTCTTGCCTGAGGCACAAATGATTTCTTCGGCTGAACAACCCAAAAGTTTAACAATTTCGGCTTTGGTTTTGTCCACGTCAGCAGCTGGTAGATCTATTTTATTAATCACTGGAATAATCGCCAAATCTTGCTCAATAGCCAAATACAAATTGGCTAGAGTTTGAGCCTGGATACCTTGAGTAGCATCAACCAGTAAAATCGCCCCCTCAACTGCCGCTAAGCTGCGCGAAACTTCGTAGCTAAAATCAACATGACCGGGCGTATCAATCAAATTAAGCTCATAGCCCTGATACTTCATGCGTACTGGTGTTAATTTGATAGTAATCCCTCGTTCGCGCTCCAAGTCCAAACGATCCAATACTTGATTGGTCATCTTGCGCGGATCAATGGTACCGGTAAACTCTAAAAGACGGTCAGCTAGAGTCGACTTACCGTGATCAATATGGGCGATAATACAAAAATTGCGGATGTTCTGCATACCCGTAAGTTATGCTTTCATTATGCTAAACGGCCCAACTTAAGTCAATGGCTAGTTAATAAAATTTAAAAATAAAAAAGGACCCCCAATCAGGTCCATGAATAGTTTTAGAGCGTCGTCCATCTGTTATTAAACAGTTAATTGATGGACTGACGCCAGCGCCGTTGGCGCTTTTTTATTGGACAAATTGGGGGTCTGTGGTTAAATCGATATATCCTCCTTTGGTGTATATTTGTGCGATGAAACCCCTTTAAATCTCAGGGGCATTAGCCGCATACGCGGCGATATAGGCCCCATGGCAGGAGCCTAATTATTATCTCTCTCACCCACCACCTTAGTGGCGAGGTTACCCATGCCTGAATGTCTGGGCAATGGGCGACCTTGACCGGAATTTTGTCAAGACAAATTTCCGGCAAGACCTTTTTCAGATCTCTAGCACAGCGCCAGATGTGCTGGCGCGCGGCCACCAATTTAACCACTTCCCATTTGTTTATTTTGGCCGCTTGAGCAAACTGCTCCACAAGAGCCAATGTTGAGACGTGATCATTAGATTGGCAGGCTATAATTAGCGTGTTCCCTGACTTAAGTTCTAAGATTGAACCTAAGTCATGCTGGGTGAAAATTGGGTAACCCTCATTAGCCAGGTTTTCAACCTCCCTTTTCAAGGGATAGTTGATTTTTTGGCTAACGCCAAAACAACCGTTTCCATCACCCCTCCCGGGAAATTAACTCAGTCAGTTGTTTAATCCATCCTGCCTCATCGGCAAAGATGGCCTTTACACCTTTAGGCACCCCATCTTTATAGGGAGCCAGATCTTGAAATCCGGCAACCTCTAAATTGGAGTACCAGTCGACCGAGCTATGCTCGGCCGCTAGTTTGATAAGATTGACAAATTCCTTTTCACCGGCCAGATCATCATCCGGCCGGACCTCAACAGCAAAACAAAAGTTGTTGATCTCCATCAACCTCTCAGGGCTAACCTGGAGGATTGACTTCAGCCAGTCGGCCAGGCGCTGGCCGCCTTCTTCACGGAGCTCACGATAAGCTCCTTGCAAAGGACTAGCATCGTCCTTTTCCAATTTTCCGCCGGGGAAAATCTGCATTCCCCGAAAGAAAGATTGGGGTTTGGGCGACGCATCACTAAACTGAAATGCTGCTCGCTGGGAGAGCAACACCTCAATATCACAACAACCACTTTCGTCGATCTGGGGATCGCATGGTATGCGACGAAAGAAAATTAAGGAAACATGCTGTGCCATGATATGACACCTCCTTTTTTTATTTTTTTGTTAAAGAACAATTGAATACTTTATCTAACAACTATCTACGAAAAAAGTCAAGCAAAATCTTGACTGTCAACTAATAAAACTATCTGCTTATCTAGATACCTCGCGCCTCATCGGCATCAACTACTGTTTTATGGCCGCCAGGTAATCTTCGATTAACTATTTGCCACAACTGCTTGGCTTCCGGACAACGTAATAACAAACAGATGAACAAATAAACCGCTAGCCCGACTGTTGCTGCGCCAATTAATTGACTAGTAATGCCCCAAAAAGTATCCATATCAACTAACGGGGCAATTAGTCTCTTAGCCGCAAAAATAGCCGGCCAAGCAATAGCGGCCGCCAAGACCATCTTCAAACTACCGATACCGATAGTTAAATTATCTAAAATATTACCCTTGCGCCGCAGCGCCCACCACAGCAAAATAAAATTAACAATATTGCTAACGGAAAAAGCTAAAGCTAGACCGGCAACGCCCAGTTGTCGACTCCATGGCCAGGCCAAACCAATATTGACTACGGCTGCCAGCAAACTGATCCAAAACGGAGTCGCCGAATCTTTATAAGCATAAAATACTCTAACTAAAATGGCGGTTAGAGATTGGGCAAAAATAGATAAGCCAAAATAACTCAAAGTCCGCATCGTTAAGATAGTATCTTGCCAATCAAAACGACCCGAACCTAAAATTACCCGAATAATTTGTGCCCGCAAAGCTAAAATAATAATCGTCGCCGGTATAACTAAAAATAAAGTTTGACGAATAGTAACCGTTAAATTGGCTTTTAATTTATCCGGCTGATCAACCAGAGCTGAAATGGTTGGAAAAGCGGCAATGGCAAATGATAAACCGAAAATACCAACTGGAAAAGACTGCAGATTATTAGCTAAATTAAAAATCGCTAACGATCCGCTAGTTAATGCCGAAGCTAAAATAGTCATTACCACTAAGTTAAGCTGGCTAATGGCCAGACCCATCGTCCGCGGAATCATAATCCGACCAATCTGTTTTAAAGCTTGGTCATGCCAATCTAATAATGGTTTAGGACGAAAACCTAAGCGCCACAAAGTCGGTAATTGAACTAATAAATGCAAGGCAGCGCCGATGACCACCCCCCAGGCTAAACCCATTAATCCAAATCGAGGCACTAAAAATAAAGCACCAGTAATAATGCCTAAGTTATAAAAAATCGGCGCCAGCGAATAAGCAAAAAAATTCTTAAAAGATTGCAAAATACCGCCGACAACTCCAGAAATACCTAATAACAAAGGCGACAAAAACATCAACCGACTTAGCTTAACGGTTGTCGCCAGCTTATCAGCGGAAAAACCCGGAGTTAATAACCTTAATAATTGCGGTGCTAAAATAATACCAACCACTGATAAAATAAGCAAAATAACTATTAATGAACTTATAACTAGATTAGCAAAACGCCAAGCATTATGATTATTCGCCGGCTCATCATAATTATTTAATAAGCTAACAAAAATTGGAATAAAGCCGGCGGACAAAGCACCAAGAACCAACAAATTAAAAATCAAATCAGGCACGCGAAAAGCGGCATAATAAATATCCAATTCATCGCCGGCACCAAACTGCCCGGCTAAAATATGGTCACGAAAAACACCAAGAAATCGGCTGATAAATGAAGCGACTCCAACCACGACCGCTGCCCAACCGATATTATTAATGGATCCATACCATAATTTCTTTAGCGCCATAAATTATAGCCCTAGTTTTTTAATCTCCCGAAACATAGCCAACTCCTCGTTGGTGGGCATAGCTAGCAACGAGGCTGAACACCAACCAGATAACTTGTTCGCCAGCGCCTGACGTAAATCTAGACTGCCAGCGCCGATAGCGCCGCTTAAAACAATTGCATCAACCTTGCCGCCTAAAATTGCCCAATAAGCCCCGATATAATGCACCAGACGATAAACAAAATAATCAAAAGCGGCGGCCGCCCTGGTTTCGCCATGTTGGCGAGCGGTTAAAATATCTAAAAAATCATCGTAACCGCACAAGCCACATAAGCCAGATTGCTTATTTAATAAATCACGCACTTGGTTAATTTTTTGTTCATTAACTGGTCCTGGCAAGTCCTCAATTATGGTTAATAACAAGCCGGGATCTAAATCACCACAACGAGTCATCATCGGCAGACCGGCCGTTGGCGACCAACCCAAAGAAATATCAATTGCTTTACCGGCTTGGATAGCCGAGATAGAGCTGCCGCCACCCAAGTGACAAATAATTAAATTAACCTGTTCTAATTTTTTGTTCAATTCGTCTGCGGCCGCTTGAGTTAAATATGCATGCGATAATCCATGAAAGCCATAACGATGCCAATGCTTTTCTGTAGCCAAATCTAGCGGTAAAGCATAGGTTTTAGCCACAGTTGGCAAATTAGCAAAGAAAGCTGTATCAAACACCGCCACTTGTGGTAAGTTAGGCCAATGCTCAGCAGCCAAACGAACACCTAAAAGATTAAAAGGTAAATGCAGTGGGGCTAAATTAACGATACTTTCTAAATAATCAATAACTTGATCATTGATGATGGTTGGACGCTGATAATGATCGCCGCCATGAACAACGCGATGGCCAATAGCGGTTATCTCGCCAATGAATTCCAGCTCTTCGATAATCTGACTGAAGGCCTGATCAAAGTCTTTAACTCGACTAGAACCGCCCCTTTTAATAACCTCGCCGCCATCACTAAACAATTGATACTTTAACGAAGTAGATCCAGCATTTAATAACAAGACTGCCATAATATTTTAATTAATATTTATCGGTAACAACGGCTTCTCTAGATAAGACGGCCGCTCAAC
>JAKPXD010000023.1 GCA_029570385.1 bacterium
GCGCTATTCAAAGCTACCACCGATAAAGTGGATAATAGGGCAATAATGGCGATAACCACCAAAAGCTCTATTAAAGTAAAACCTTTTTTCATAAAAATTAGTTGAGTTATTATAAATATAAATTATTCCATACTAGATGGAGTAGCTGTTTTAGCACCACCATTTTCTAGAGTATAGTTAATAGTATAGGTGCTGCCATTGCTACCCACATCATAGGTATAAAGCTTTGTAGTTGGCTGTGGATCAGCTGGCACTTTCTGCATATAAACTGTACCCGAACAACCAGATGTGGTTGTCCAGCCGGATGCATTAAGGCAAGCACTAGCATTTACACCCAAAGATGTAGTTCCAAATGGAGCGGCTGGATAGGCCATATTTTGATCAAAATACATCTCCAATGCAGTACGAAGCTGCTTGATGTCTGACACTCGACGAGCATCACGCGATTTGGCCCGGGCGCTATTCAAAGCTACCACCGATAAAGTGGATAATAGGGCAATAATGGCGATAACCACCAAAAGCTCTATTAAAGTAAAACCTTTTTTCATAAAAATAATTTTATAAATTAATAATGAAAATATTAAAAATACAACCTAATAGTATTATACACCAAATTAATTTCATTGCATACCCCCCGGCGTCGCTGTGGCCGCTCCAGCCGGAAAAGATCCGGTTTTGCCTTCTAACCAATATGTTAAAGTATAACTCATTCCATCGCTATTGTAAATATAATCGGTGCCGCTCGGCGTCGGATTACTGGGTATTTTTTCCATAAAAACTATTCCACCACAAACCGGCACAAAGCCGGTATTGTCCAAACAAAGCCCTTGAATATTAGCTGAAGAAGTCACTGGATAAAGCCCATCAGTTCTATTCAGAGCATACTTGTCCAATGCTGTTTGAATTTGTGTAATATCAGAAATCCGCTGCGTGTCGCGAGATCTCTGACGAGCATTACCTAAAGAAACAACAGACAGAGTTGATAAAACAACAATAATTGAAATGACAACTAATAGCTCTATTACCGTAAAAGCCTTTTTCATATTAAAAATTACCAACCATGCTATACATCGGCATAATCACCGCCGCTACCATAATACCGACACCAACACCAATTAAAATCATTACTAACGGCTCCAATAAACTCATCATATTGGCCAGCATATTATCAATTTCCCGATTATAAAATTCAGCAACCTTATTAAAAATGACATCAAGTTTACCGGACTCTTCACCAACTTGCATCATGTATGAAACCATCTTGGGAATCAATGAGCTTTCCAAAAAAATCGTAGAAATAGAATTACCATCTTCAACACTATGGATAGTCTTTTCAATTAAATCTTTATAGGTTAAATTGCTAACTACATCGCCAGCGATAGCTAGGCTGTTTTCAATCGTTACTCCGCCAAGCAACAGCGTATTCATTGAACGACAAAAACGAACTAATAAAATTTTCTGGAATAATTTGCCAAAAACCGGTAAACGCAAAACTAAAACATCAAACACTCGACGACCGGATCGTGAAGCTAGAGCCATTCTAATAGCCGCTATCAACCCACCGAACAGAATTAATATTAACCACCAATATCCCGTTATAGCGTTCGAAACGGCGATCAAAATTCTGGTGGCCAATGGTAAAGCAGTTCCTGTTTCAGTTAAAACATCCATCAACTTGGGTAAAACAAAAACCATCATCACAACACCGATAGCAAACATACCAACCAAGACCACTGCTGGATAAATCATGGCGCCGCGAATTTTAGCAATCATGTCATAATCTTTACCAATTTCATCGGCTAGATAATTTAACACTTCATCTAATTTACCAGACCGTTCGCCTGATTTAGTAACACTGACAAAAAAATTAGAAAATATTTTGGGCCGCTTCGCTAAACAATCAGACAATGTCGCGCCGCCATCAACTTCATCCGCTATTTCAATAATCACTTTCTTTAAATTAGGATTCTCGGTCTGATTAACCAGTATCCGTAAGGCTTGAACCATGGCTATGCCAGCACTGATCATAATAGAAAATTGCCGAGCAAAAACAACCACATCCTTCATTGACACTCTGTTTAAAAACGGTATCGTAATTCTTGTTTTGACATTAGCAACATCTAGTTTTAATAGACTGAGGCCATTCTCGTTTAGCAAGAGAATGGCTTCTTGACTAGTGTCGGCCTCTACTAGACCAACCTTATTGACCCCCTGACTATCAATGGCTTCGTAACGAAAAATCATAATAATTAATCTGATTGAATAACACGCAATACCTCTTCAACGGTAGTTATACCTTGAATGGCTTTAATAAAACCGTCCTGTTCCATAGTAATGAACGGCTGAGTTGCCTTAACGGCTTCTTGATTGAAACTCTTATGTTCTAAAATCATCTCTTTAACCTGATCATTAATTTCCAAAATTTCGGCAATAACTGAACGAGAATGATAGCCGGTTTGACCACAATAAGCACAACCGGTGCCACGAGTAAATTTCAAGTTGTCTGGATCATAGTTAGGCAATCTTTCTTGAAGAATGTCAGCCGGCACTTTAGCCATCGCTTGTCTAATCTCAGTTAACATATCGGGACCAACAATTTCTTCAGTCAAACAATAAGTGCAATTTAACCGAACTAAACGCTGAGCAACCACCAAAACTAAACTAGATGAAAGTAGAAACGGTTCAGTTTTCATATCTAAAAGACGAGGAACTGCGCCGACCGCATCATTGGTATGCAGGGTGGACAAAACAAGGTGACCAGTCAGCGAGGCATGGACAGCCAATTCAGCAGTTTCATTATCACGAATTTCACCGACCATCATAATATCCGGATCCTGACGCAAAATAGATCGCAAGCCAGTGGCAAAGGTAAAATTAACTTCCGGCCGGACTTGCGATTGGTTAACCCCTTTCAAAAAATACTCAACCGGATCTTCTAGAGTAGAAATATTAACATTATCTTTATTAAGGATAGTTAACAATGAGTATAGGGTGGTTGTTTTACCAGATCCGGTCGGACCGGTAATCAAAATTAATCCGCTAGTTCGTTCAATCGCTTTTTTCAAAACCACATAGTGGTTATTGGCAAAACCCAGAGATTCCAAAGTCGGCGCTCCTTTACTAACATCCAAAATTCTCATTACCACCTTTTCTTGACCCATTAATGGCATGACGGAAACACGGAAGTCGATATCGCGCCCATCAATATTTAAACTAATGCGACCATCTTGCGGAATGCGGGTTTCATCCAGCTTTAATTTAGCCATAACTTTAACCCGCGAAACCAGAGCATCATGAATATTGCGCGGTAAAACCAGTGATGTTGTTAAAATACCGTCAACCCGGTAACGAACACGACTTTCTTTAGGCAGCGGTTCAATATGAATATCGCTGGCTCCCAGCTCAACCCCGTGGCGAATGGTCGCCGAAATAATTTTGGATATCGGAGCGCTTTTAGTAATCTCATCAAAACGCAAACCTTCGTCCTCAGCAGCCTTCTTAATCTCTTTTTCTTCTTCCTTGGCTTTTAATTCTAGAGCACTGGAAATTTCTTTATTTAATGTCTGATATTTTTTATAGGCAATATTAAAACTAATCGGCGAAACTAAAAAATAACGAGCTTGCAGATTATTTTTTTTCGCCAAAAAGTCAACTGCTTCAATCGCTTTAAAATTCTCCGGATCTAATAAGCCGACTTGAATTTCGTTATTATCACGATGAAAGCAAACCACTTGATAATTGTTAGCTACTTCGGCTGGTAAAACATTAAGAGTGGCTTCATCAATATCATAGTTAGCCAAATTAGCATAAGATAACCCAGCCAAACTGGCTTGAATTTCCGTCAAACGTTCAATATCTAAAATACCTTGTTCAACTAAAATGTCTGGTAATTTAGCCCCCTTAACTGTCAAAGCCTGATTAACGCTAGCCAATTGACTATCATTAATCAGCGCGGCCGAAATCAAAAAATCTAATAATTTATTGCTGGATTGCTTATTCATAATCTAATAACGAAATGGCCGCGGATTGCCAATCACTAGCCCATTCAAATCATCAGCGGTTTCACCATCGGTGGTTGTGGCTACCTCTACTGGCTGATAATTAAGTTGCAAATTCTTAAATTTAGGATCTGTGAGTAAGCTTAAAGATAAAAACTCTTCCACTGTTTGTTTACTGAGATTGGTCTTTAATAATTGGCGCTGGCCAGGGCTAATGGTTTTATTGTCGCTGGTCTTATCGGTAAAAACCTTAAAAGCCGTTTCGTCAATGTCAGTCAGCGGACGCTGATTATCGGTAAATTGCCCATACCAACGGACAACCAAAAATAGACCAGCTGAATTAATAGCAATAGCTAAAATTAGCCAAAACATTTTACTGCTTTTTTTCTGAGTCTTATGTTTTGCTTTCAAAATATCGGCCATAGATTAATTCGACAAATAATAAACCTGAATTTCCAACACTATTTGATTTTTACCGGGAGAATAATCCAGACGCTGAATGTCCATTAAATGTAAATTATTTTCCACTGTTTTTAATAGACTTTTAAAACTATGATAATCTTTACCCTGTAATTCTAACTTAATGATAGCTGATCTCAGTTGATTATTTATACTGGCCACATTAATTGTACTGCTGGCGGTTGATGCATTATCTTCATTAACAACTACGTCAGATGATTTAATCAACAGGCTATTAGCCAAACAAATAGCTTCAATCTCGGCCAACAAATTTTCTCTGTCGATCTTGGCTGGTAAAATATCTATAACTTTATTGCGAGTTTTTTGGTCAATTCGCTTATAAAAATCATTCAACTGAATCAAACTAGTTTGATATTTTTGTTTGTCCAATAAATCCTGTTGAGCTTGCTGATAGTTATTATTAGCCTCAGCCAGTGTTTTTCGATATTGTGGCAAAAAGAACCACAATAAGCTACCAGCCATTATCAATAAACAAATCAAAGCGATAAATAACTGATACTTCCTAACAAAAAATTCACGCAGCTTGTTATTAACTTGAATTGACCCAGCACTGCCGGCATTTATATTGGCTGGTTTTTTGTCGATATTATTGTTGTTGTTTAATAAATGGGCCATATTTATCTAAAAAACAATTCGGGCTTGATCTTGAGACGTATAGAAAAATTTAACTGGTTGCTGGGCATAGTCTCGCCAGTACTGCTAGCGTTAGTTAATGTTTCACCCTTAATCATTTCACCGCCTTCACTACTAACATCAAGAACATCTGGCGATAAACGAAAAGCTTTTATCTGCTTGGCCATGCTGTCAAAATTATCAGTTTTAGCTCGTAAAATATAGTCGCCTTTAGTATCGCCGCTAAAGCCCTGATAAAACACATTGGGCAAGGTATTTTTTTCTAAAAAACTAAAAAAATTATTCCAATAAATATGCTTACTTAACATTTCATTAACCATAATTAATCTGAGACGAAAATCGAGAACCTCGCTAACCTCATTTTCGGTCAAATTAATCAATTGATCAATTTTATTAAATCGCTGAGTAACATCGGTCGCTTGCTTGTTTTGCCGCTGTTGCCATAAATACAGCAAAGCTCCGCATAGTGACAAGAAAAATAGGGTAACAACCAGCCATTGAGTTAGTATCAACCAAAATTTATTCCAATTAAAATATAATGTGTCTCGACTATCAACTAAGCTAGTTTCAGTTAGACTTGGCCGATTCCAGGCTTTCTGTTCAAATTTTTGCTTCAAGTCTTGAAGTCTTTGCTGCTGATTGCTCTCATGACTGACGGCTGATACTGAAGCTTGATGCTTAGCTGGAGCGGCTGGTACCGGCTGACTTACTGGTTTTTCTGGCACCTTCGGCGCTGACTGATTAGTTCGCCGAGCTTCAAACATTTGGCGACGGCGTTCTTCTTTGGCTTGAAAGCTGGATAAATTAACCTGGGCTGCTCCTAATGGCAGGCCATCGGATTTTTGTTTTATTTGACGGCTACGCGCTTTATTGACTTTGCGAATTGAACTAATGGCTGGTTCAACTTTCTTCTTGGTTTCTTGGTTATTAGTAACTTTAGCATGACGATCGGCCCAAACTGACGGCCATCTTAGCCCGCTATTAACTTGACGAACCGCTTCATAGCCTTCAGTGTCTGACCATTTAACAGCTTCTTGATCTTCCCAGCTATCTGACGCTTGATTATTGGTTTTTGTTGCTTTGCGATTAAAAAACATAACTAGTTAATCCCGCGCATCGCTAGACCAACGGCCACTGATAAGCGCGGACCGATTTCATCCAATAGCGGTTTGATATTTAAAGGATAAGAAATTAGTGACCATGGGCTGCCAATAATAATATTAATGTCAAATTCTTGCGACAAATATTCAATAAAATTATACATCATGGCCGAGCCGCCAGTCAAAATAATTTTCTCAACAGTTTTGCCGTTGTTATTCTGAAATAAATTCAATGAATATTTAATTTCACTGGCTATCGATTGCACCAATGTTTTAAGGGCATCAGGCAACTCAGCTGATCTGATACCAGCCACACCTAAATCATATTTAAATTGTTCAGCCTGTTGCAAATCAATATTTAAACTCTTGCTAATTGATTGAGTAACCGTAAAACCGCCCAAATCAAGACTGCGATTAAACACTGGCACTCCTTGGTCAATAATCACCAAATCGCTGGTGGATGAGCCAACTTCCACCAACATAATTGTTCCTTTATCATTGCCAATCAATGATCTAATCAAGGCGATAGTCTCACCTTCTAAAAAGATTAGGTTCAGCTCAGCTTTCTTGAATATCTCAACGTATTTATTAACCAAAGCCTTGGGGGCGCCAGTTAATAATATTTTGGTAATGGTTTTAGCGCCGCTGCGAATATCGGCCGCCGTATCATTGCTTTCCATTTTCTGACCAACTGGCAAAGCAATTTTTTTCCAATCTAGAACCATTTCCTCGAGCGGCAAGGGCATAACTTTACGCGCTTCAGCATCAACTGCCGCTGCCAAGCCAGCCTCACTAACATCAACTAGAGTAATAATGGATGAAAAAACTGAAAAATTGGGTAATCCGGCCACCACGCGACGACTGGTTATGCCAGCCTCTTGGCGAATCTGATTAATTGTTTTAGCGGTTGCCTCAACCGGCGCGTTCAACGGATTACCGCCGCCCAAAGATTCACTGAATCCATAAGATGATAAGACAACGCGTTTGTTATCGCGTTTCAATTCCACAATTTTAATTCCCGAGCTACCAATATCTACACCAAGACAACCATTAGCCAAATCAGAACTTAATAAACCCATAATCAACAAAAGGTTAAAAAAAATAAACTTTGACGGTAATCAATCAATCTTCTATAATAATAACAGATTATTGATATTATAGCACATTCGACCAATCGACCACAATAGCTTAATTTAATAAAAAAACTAACTGTTGCCTATGAATTTTTTTTCAAAATATAAAAAGCTAATCTTAGTTATCCTTTTTATTGCTTTTGTGTTAGGAGCAGCTTATCTGCTATATATCTTTTTTTTCCGCGATATGACCAGCCCAGATATAACCGGCGGTTCAATCACGACCATTGATAATACTGGCCGATTACCCCAGGCTGGTCCGGGGTCCAATATTAATCCAATTGGAAACGCCACCGGCAGCCTACCTATTGGCTCGGATGTTGCCAGCGATGATCCGTCTTTTGTGGCTAACCCTAATCCGAACATCACCCCGACTGCTGTCGGTCGCATAACCGAAACAAGCCAACTAGTCAGTGGCCCAACTGTTGGTCAAATGATTAATAACACAACCGGACAAATTCAATATTATAATCCCGCCGATGGCAAATTTTATGGCGTTGATAAAAATGGCAAGACTAGTCCGCTCAGCAATAAAGTTTTTCATAATGTTAATACAGTGACCTGGTCCAATGATGGCAATAAAGCTGTTTTAGAATACCCGGATAACAGCAAGATTATTTATGATTTTGCCAATAAAAAACAGGTTACTCTGCCAAAACACTGGGAAGATTTTGATTTCTCAGCCAACAGTGAGCAACTGGTTATGAAAAGCCTGGGCATGGATAGAGATAGCCGCTATCTAGCCATTACTAATAGCGATGGTAGCGGTGGCAAGATTATTGAATTTATCGGCGACAATGACAAACGCGTCTATCCAAGCTGGTCGCCAAACAACCAAATTGTTGGAATGTATACCGAAGGCATTGACTATGACCGCCAAACTGTTTATTTTTTAGGACTTAATAATGAAAATTTTAAATCAACAGTAATCCCCGGACGCGGTTTTCAGCAGCAATGGTCGCCTGATGGCAAACGCCTGCTCTATAGTGTTTATTACAGTGAGAACCAAATGAAACCAATGCTATGGATTGTTGATGCCTCTGGCAGTCAAATTGGCAACAACCGACAGATGCTCAATGTTCAAACCTGGGCGGAAAAATGCACTTTCGCCAACAATAACGAGCTTTATTGCGCTGTGCCGACTAGTCTTGATTATGGCGCCGGCTTTTTACCCTCATTATCCAATCAAACTCCTGACCAGATTTATCGAATCAACACTCAATCCGGAACCAAACAACTGATAGCCATCCCGCAAAATGAGGTTACGATTGCTAGTTTGTTCGTCAGTCCCGATGGCAACAACCTTTATTTTACCGACAAAAATAATGGATCCATTAATAAAATAAGATTACGCTAACAATATGGCCAAAAAAATTACTAAAACCCGCCAGCAATTGACTAAAACCATAGACAACCCTTGGATTATCAGTTTAGTTTTGGCAAGCGCCGGCTTAGCTTTATTTATATTGATAAACACGGCGACGAGCTGGCCGGATATTCTGTTAGCTAATCTCAACAATCAGCCAACGGCTGAATATACCATGCAGTCAAATTTCCAAGAGCTGGCCGCCAATGAGGGTAACTTAACCACTAAAACCGCCATTAGCCCGGCTTCCTTGCGTGGGCCAATTATTTCACCCAACGACCCAAGTCGCGGCTCTGACAAGGCCATAATTAATATCGTTTATTTTAGCGATTTTGCTTGCAGCTTCTGTCGGCAACAAGAAACTATTATTAAACAAGCTTTGGAGCAATACCCTGACCAAGTTAGGGTAATTTGGAAAGACCTACCAGAAATCAATCCAAGCAGTCAATCATATCAGGCCGCCAAAGCCGGCCGCTGTGCTTTTCAACAGAATAAATTCTGGTTATTCCACGATCAATTATTGTCATTGAAATCTTTGCAAAATCGTGATTTGGAACAGGCAGCCTCCATGTCCGGCTTGGATATGGCCGCCTTCCGCCAATGCTTAAATCGAGATCAGACAGCTGAAGCTATGGTTGACAACAATCTAAAGGAAGCTGATGCCTTGGGTGTTAGTGGAACACCCTATATTTATGTTAACCAACGTGATTTCCTCGGTCAGATCAGCTGGGAAGACTTGCAAAATGCCATTGAAGCTGAATTGGCTATTCAATAATAATTAGTTATTCCTCCCGCAATCATTATGGCTAAAACTATTTTTGCCTGCAGCAAGTGCGGGGCGCAGTCGCCAAAATGGGCCGGCCGCTGCAGTGAGTGTGGCGCCTGGGGAACTTTAAGTGAAGAATTACCCGCCAACCCCGACAGCCGAGCACAACAAAAAAAACAAGCCTTAGCCGGTGTTAAACCTAGCGAATTATTGGATTGGTCTAGTTTACCATCAAATCCAGCTAAACGTTATACTACCAACATCAACGAAATTGACCGCGTCCTTGGCGGCGGCTTAGTCCCCGGCTCGCTAATCTTATTAAGCGGCGAGCCTGGCTGCGGCAAATCAACCCTAGTGGCTCAAATAGCTCAAGCTTTGGAAAAAGAATTGTCTATTATTTATGTTAGCGGCGAAGAATCTGGACAACAAATCAAACTACGCCTAGATCGCTTAGGCTATCAGCCACAAAAAATGGCCTTTGCCAGCGAAACTAATGCTGAGATAATTATGGCCACCACTCTTAAAAATCAGCCGCAATTATTAATCATTGATTCTATCCAAACCGTCTATTCCGACCAAGTTCCTTCAGAGCCGGGTAGCGTTAATCAAATTAAGGCTTGCACTATTAAATTATTAGAACTGGCCAAAGAACAAAATATCGCTATCATTTTAATTGGCCACTTAACTAAGGACGGTGCAGTGGCCGGACCAAAAACCTTAGAACACTTAGTAGATACAGTTATTTATTTAGAGCATGATTCGCGCCATAACTATAGCATCCTGCGCGCTAGTAAAAACCGCTTCGGCTCCATCAACGAAATTGGCCTATTAGAAATGACTAACCGCGGTTTTCGCCAATTAGAAAAAACTACTAGTCTGTTCATCCAGCCAGCTCAAGGAGCCGCCGGATCGGCTATCAGCTGCCTAATGGAGGGATCTCGACCGTTCTTACTAGAAGTTCAAGCGCTAGTCAGTAAAACATTTTTTGGTTATCCGCAGCGCAAAGCAGTCGGCTTTGACAGTAATCGTTTACAAATCTTGACAACGGTGATCAGCAAGCAAAGCAAAATCAATCTATCTAATCAAGATGTTATTGTCAGTGTCGCCGGCGGTTTAAAAATCAACGAAACGGCACTTGATTTAGCCGTTTGCGCCGCTATTGCTTCCAGCTATGAAGATAAGCCGTTGCCGGCCAAAAGCCTATTTTTAGGCGAAGTCGGTCTGGCCGGTGAAATCAGGCCGGTCGGCCAGTTGGAGCCCCGTCTCAAAGAAGCTCTTAAAATCGGCTTGGTGCAAGCTTTTTTACCGAGTCAAGCTAAAATTACCAGCTCTAAAATGACTATCAATACGGCTAATAACCTGACGACATTTTTTAATCAGCTTTGGAATAAGCCCAGTAAATAAAGCCTTTACTATTATTGCGGCAGCCAGCCGCTAGCCCTGTCCGACTCAGTTAAGCGGGCAGCTATTGTTTGACGCCAAGCAGGCTTGGCGAGTATTTCGCTAGCTGTTTTTTTAGCCATTATAATCAATTCTTGATCAAAAATACTGGCTAGTCGTAAATCAGCAAAACCGGTTTGTGCGCGTCCATAAAGTTCACCGGGTCCACGCCAAGCTAAATCCAGCTTAGCTAATTCCTGACCATTATGATATTGAGCCACAGCAGCTAAGCGTTTTTGAGCTAAGTCGCTATGGTCATCACTGAGTAAAAAACAATAAGCCTGTTGACCGCGCCGACCAACTCGACCACGATATTGATGTAATTGCGCTAAGCCAAACCGTTCAGCGCTTTCAATAATCATGACTGTAGCGCCGGGCACATCAATGCCTAGTTCAATAACAGCGGTAGCCACCAACGCCTGCAAACGACCAGCGGCAAAATCAGCCATGACTGTTTGTTTATCGGCGCTCGACAAGCGGCCATGCAGCAAACCAACTTTGTAACCAGCCAATTCAGTGGCAGTTAATGTTTCAAATTCAGTTGTAACTGCTTTGGCGGTTAATTTATCCGATTCGTCAATCAAGGGACAAACGATAAAAGCCTGTTGTCCAGCACCTAAAAGCTGACGCACCAATTGATACATTGACTGGCGTTGCTTGGCCGTTATCACTTTAGTAATCACCGGCAAACGGCCGGCGGGCATTTCCTTAATTACTGATAAACTAAGATCGCCATAGAGGGTTAGGGCTAAGCTGCGAGGAATTGGCGTAGCGGTCATAGCTAAAAAATGAGGCACTAATTTACTATCATTAGGGTGAAACAATTTTTTATTCAATAGCAACTGGCGCTGTTCCACGCCAAAGCGTTGCTGTTCATCAACAACTAAAAGGGCTAGATGATGAAAACTAATCTTTTCTTGCAATAAAGCCTGAGTCCCGATAACCAGTTGACAATCACCACTGGCGATCTGGCTAATTAGCTTCACTTTAGTTATTTTATCAATCACCTGTCCCGACTGGCTGAAAGCTTGTTGAGTTCTAGTTAATAACCCGATAGAACAATGCTGCCCAATAGCTTGAACCAGGCTTTGAAAATGCTGGCTAGCCAAAACCTCGCTCGGCGCTAATAAGGCGGCTTGATAGCCGCCAACGGCCACATTCAACATCGCCAACATGGCCACCGCCGTCTTACCGCTACCAACATCGCCTTGCAATAACCGCAACATCGGCTGCTCGTGGCTTAAATCCTGTAAAATTTGCCAAGCGCAACGACGCTGGTCATCAGTCAATTGAAAAGGCCAAGATGCTAATACTTGCTTGGTTAAGGCTTGATTAAATTGAATACTTGGTGCTTGATGAGTTAACCAAGCTTGACGGGTTAATTGACCGCGTAATTGTAATAATAATAATTCATCAAAAGCTAAGCGCTGACGAGCTTTATTAATACTAGCTAAACTATCGGGATGATGAATCTTGGCCAGGGCTTGAGTTAGCGGCCATAATCCCCGCTGACTGATCATGCTAGCCGGTAACCAATCAGCCAAATCAACTAATTTTAAGGCCTGATCAATAATTGATCGCAATTGTTTAGTACTAATACCGCTAACCGTCCGATAAACTGGAACAAGTCCCTGGGTGTGTAAACCGCCTTCAGTTTGGCCAACTTTTTCATACTGGGGCGAAGCCATAACCACCCCGAGCATATCTTGGCTGATTTTACCGGCCACTGACAAACGATCGCCCTCGTGGATATTGCGAGTTAAAAACGGCTGATTAAACCAAATCAGCCGCAATTGGCCAGTGCCGTCATTAATAATTGCCTCAGTTAAATACATTCGCCGCCGCGGACTGCGCTTGGTGCTAATAATATCTACTGTACCGACTAAATTAACGGTCGCCCCAACAACTATCTGGCTGATAGTTGTCTGCTGGCTAAAATTATCGTAACGAAAAGGATAATACTGAACCGCTTGTCCGAGTGTATTAATACCTAATTTAGCCAGTTTAGCCATCATCGCCGAACCAATACCCGATAAGCTGCTGATTGGTGAATCTAAGGATAACATAAGGCTATTTTAACATAAATCGTCCGAAGCCAAAAGAAAAACGCGGTGCCTATGCACCGCGTTGA
>JAKPXD010000004.1 GCA_029570385.1 bacterium
GATAATCGTCGCCGCTGAACGAGACACGCCCGGAATCATGGCTATAGACTGACACAAACCAATTAAAATAGCCTGTTTATAAGTTATTTGATCAACCTCTTTAATCGTGGCCTGTTTAAATTGATAACGCCGCTCAAACCAGAGCAAAAATAAACCGCCCAGGCCAAGAGTGGCGGCCATCAGCCCAAAACTATCCATTAATTGACCTTTTACTAAAGGATAGGCGGCTAGTCCAATAACCGCTGTCGGCACAAAAGCCGCCGCTAATTTCCAAATAATCCGCGGCTGCCGCCACAATGTTTTTAAATAAACAACCAAGACCGCCAAAATCGCTCCCAGCTGAATAAAAATATCAAAACTTTTACTAAAGTCGTTATTGGCCACACCTAGCCACTGGCTAAATAACCGCAAATGAGCGGTTGAAGAGATTGGTAAGAATTCACTAATCCCTTCAACAATGCCTAGAATTAAAGCTGATAACCAGTCCATAACGATAAATTAAGCTAATTACTAATCTTTATTGTAAAGCAATTCGGCTAATTGGCCAAGCTTTGACTGGCTGGCTAGGGACTGATACAATAAGCTTACCATTCTTAAACTACCTTTATGGCTCAAGTTTTTCTTTACGATGAGTTCAACCCCGAAGATACCGCGATGCTTCAAGCGCTTTATTCGCGCAGCCCGGAAAGCGTCGCCAAGCATGTTGAAAAAGTTCGCCAGACCGGATCTGGCAAATTTATGGAAACCTTCTATGTCGGCTATGGCCACTCCAGTATCGCCGATTGCGGTAGCACCACCCTTTTTATTGAGGGCTTAAGCATTTTAGCCGACAAAGCTCTGCAAGACTGGCCGCTCTATTGCGGCCAAGAAACCAGCACCCGCTATGTTGATATGGCTAAACAGCCAATCATTGATCCACTGGCTACCGAACAGTCGCAACAAATTATTAACGATTGGATGGATTTCTATAAATCAGCCATGGAGCCGGTTAAAGAGCATTTGTGCCACAATTATCCTTGCCAAGCTGATCAAGACGATAAAGTTTACCAGCGGGCTATCAACGCTCGCGCTTTTGATATCTTACGTTCTTTCCTACCAGCCGGCATTACCACTCAGCTGAGTTGGCATACAAACTTGCGCCAAGCCTATGACAAACTGACTTGGCTGCGTCAATATCCACTAACAGAAGTCCGCCAGATTGCCGACCAGCTAGAACAAACCTTAAAAGAACACTACCCGCATAGCTTTTGCCAAACAATCGATGAACCGCAAGAAAGCTACCGACGCGATATCTTGGCTAATGGTTATTACTATAAAACTGATCAGCCAACTAAATTCAACTTCTCAACTAATATTAAAGATGACGAACTAAATCAACAGACTACCGCGATTACCAATCGGCCGCCCAAGACGGGTCTACCTTATTTTTTAGCCGAGCTAGGCAGTTGCAGCTTTGAATTCTTACTAGACTATGGCTCTTTTCGCGATATCCAGCGTCACCGCAATGGTGTCTGCCGCATGCCGCTACTGACCGCCAAACACGGTTTTCATACCTGGTATTTAGAGCAATTGCCTGATGCTTTGCGCCAGCAGGCCATGACGTTAATTGCCAAACAAATTGAGGCTGTTGCCGCTCTGCCGACTGACGAAGCGACAAAACAATACTATTTAGCTCTCGGCTTTTTAGTACCCTGCAAAGTCACTTACGGCTTACCGGCGACAGTTTATACCGCCGAGTTGCGCTCCAATCAAACCGTTCACCCAACCTTACGCCAAGTGGCTCATCAGATGATTAAGGCTCTGCAAGAGCGGTGGCCCCAACTGCTGCTCCACGCCGATCTGTCACCTAGTGTCTGGGATATCAATCGCGGTAAGCAAACAATTGAAGAAAAAACTAATTGCTAAAATAAAAAGAGGCTCAATGGGCCTCTTTTTAATAATATACAAAAAACGCCCTAGAATATAGGCGTTCTGCGGTGTCGATGTCCGCAATTTCGAACTTACGCTCTCGACACTTAAACCTATTATACGACAATTTCGCCAATTATTCAAGGAAAATCCAGCCTGGTTTGAGGTCCCGGCTTTCGCTGTAAAACCTTATTAAATTTTGGCTTGAAATAAATCGCTCAATATTGGTCTTTTTCGATCAGGTTTTTCTCTTTAAGATATCGACTGACTGCATACCAAATTGAGTTTATTACTGGTATTAATAACGCCCAACGAGGGTCTTTTTCTACCCATGCGATTACAATCGGCAGTATCGAAGAAACTCCAGAGTAAAAAAAGACGATTATCAGGTGCTTAATGGCTTCTTGAGTTGGTTGTCTCATAGACCTTTTAGAATGTTTAATGCTTGCTCAATATGTTCAATCGCCTTGGCAACGTCAGGCGATTTTTTGACCTCACTTTTTTCCTGTCTGAAATTGGAGATCCACTCCATTAAGTGATCTCCCGGGCAGGCAGTGGCCGCTTTCGGGACTTCACGGTGGCCAAGCACATTATTGATGTTAACGTTGTATTTTTCCATTAGCTTCAATAATAAATCATGCAAGGATTGCAGTTGCTCGTAGTTCGGGAATTCGTTCATAAAGTTCCCGGTCAAACAAATGCCCAGTGATTTATAATTCATGCTTGAGGCACTGGCGTGAGCTCCCACCGTGTCCTCTGATCGTCCCGGCCAGACCTTGCCATCGGCGGTTATAAAATAATGGTAGCCGATGTCGCCCCAACCCTTT
>JAKPXD010000021.1 GCA_029570385.1 bacterium
AGCCAGCCAACTACTATCACCACCTGGCTATGTGTTGCCAGCACCTCGCCTGGTTGGGACAACAATTGGGGACTGCCATAAGGCCACAATAATATAGAATTAATAATTATATTATCCTTTTATGTTTAAATATCTAACAGTTTCCTTACTAACCATTGCTTTTTTATTAGGATTTTTGTTGCAAGCGGGAGCGTTTGGCGTGGAGCGTTATAGTCCGGTTGACCCCAGCACGGCTTATCCAAGAATTGACAAGGAAGTCCCCGTATCTGCTTTTGATGGTAATAATAATGCGGCAGTTTATCGAGATGCGCTGGAAAGCTATACTAGTAGCTTCATTGCTAATTTCTGGCAGTGATATTGATTTTTTATCATTTTTGTGTTATTATTAAATATTGAATAATCTGAGATAGTTAAGACTGCTTGGACCTTAAAAATCTAAAAAACAATAGAAAAATCAAAAGCACAGGAGGTGCTAAATGAAAAAAACATTAATTCTTCTGGCCTTATTGGTCACTCTCCAGCTTTTGGTTGGAGATATTGCTAGCTGGCAAGACTGTTATGTCTCGTCTGTAGAGCAGTTGCAGATGATTCGTCAGTCTGCGGGGACAATCTACGGTGTCGGCTATAAGTATTTTGTGAAATCCAGTAATGGTTCGGATTTCCAAAATATTATGGTGGCCGATTGTGATTCGTTGGTGCTGGAATCTGCCTGGATGATTTCTTCATCTGTTGGTTACTGCGGCGGGCAAATTTATCGGCCGTCTGATTCATCATTGAGTCGTCCGGTGCTGTATAAGACCACCAACGGTGGTCAGAGTTGGACCAGGACTGGGCAACTAGAGCAGCAGACTGCTCGCTATATAGTCAGCAATGTCCAGTTTGTCAGCCAACAAGAGGGCTATATTGCCCTTAATCCATATTTTGGTTTTGACGGCTTGAAGATTTATCGGACCGTTAATGGCGGACAAAGCTGGAGCTTGGTCTACGGACCAAGCTATGGCAACTGCCTGGCGTCCGATTTTTCCCCTGGTCTAATGATTGTTGGTAAAAACTCGCCTCAAGGTGTGTTAATCAGTGCCAATGGCACTGATTGGCAGCTAAGGACCGATAATATTGTTGGTCAAAACCCGACACTCGTTTTGTCCAATAACGGCCGGTTAATTGTTAGAACTTATCCGAATATGTTATATTCGGATAATACTGGACAAGATTGGTCAACGGTTGATTTTACCAACCTTGGTGACGGCTTTAGTCCAGCCGGTTGTTTAACTAGTTGCGCCATGAGTGCGTTGGGTAGTAATGTTTATATGATTGCTGGCATTTGGGATGGCAGCAGTAATCATCGTGGTATTATCCGCTCACTTAACAATGGCTCCGACTGGCAGTGGATTGTCCAGCCGGCCGATATGCCTGATCAGTCGGGTCAGACATACGGGATATGCTATTGGGGTGAATATGTTTATATCGCCCACAATTTACACATTTACCGGATGCATGTCGGTCCAGTTGCTAATGATGACCCGACTATTCCGGTAGTCACCGATAACCTTAATTGTTACCCCAACCCATTTCGGGGTAGCACCAACGTTATAATCAAACAGATAGATAACAGCCCAACCACTGTTGCTGTCTACAATCTCCGCGGTCAGCTGATTCGGACCGTGGTCAACAACCTCAAGCTGTCGCCCGGCGAACACTCTTTCGTCTGGGATGGCAAAAGTGATAACGGCCAGCCAGTGGCAGCCGGCATCTATTTCTTTAAGATAACATCAGGAAAATATTCCGCAACACGGAAGATAGTTCTGATGAAATAAACTAACCAACTTTTAATCTAGCCAGAAGGTTTTACCTCTGGCTTTTTTTTTATTGAAAAAAATGTTATAATATCGATGAACCTTATTTTCAATTTTATGAACAAAAAATTCTTTTATTATTATCTAGCCGTCCATCTGGTGGTATTTTCTTTTATCCTGGGTTTGGTAGTCAATGCCTTTACTGTTTTGTCTGGCGGTGCAATTTCTGTTATTCCAGTGAGCGACGAAAGAGCAGTAATCGGCAACGGAACCATTGATTCCTATATTGCCAATGCCACTTCAACTGCTTATTTAAAGCAGGCCAAAAGAGTAGCCGGTGGTTGTGAAAAGTGGGAATCTGGTGTTTATTATCGTCTTAAAACTTGGGGAGGAGCCACGAGCACATATAACGGAGTTCCTGATACTGCCGATTGTTATTGTCCCGATGGTTTCAGTAAGATTTTAATAAGGACATCAACATCATCGGTTCAAAATGTACATAATCCCGCCGGTGAATGGCGTAGCCACTATTATGATACCTATTCTCCTGATCCTTATCATCTTTGCGGTGAGCAAGCCGATACGGCCACGCACCCGCTATTATCTTCTGGCAACAGCTCTTGTTATATATATCCTTGTGGTTCTCCTAAGTGTAGTTGTGATAGCGACTACTTGATTGAAGAAGAGAGGTATTATCAAGAATCACTGTCCTTAAAAAATGATTTACAGAAATCGTCACTATTTAGTCAGATATTACATAACTATCTTTTTCCAAATGTTTTAGCGGGTGATGCCCTGGCTCATGGTTGCGGTCTTGTTATATTACACCCTAGTAATAATGACCTTTTTCGTCCAATTACCACTAATAACAGCACTTGGTTATGTGTTAATACCAGCACCACGTCTACGGTGACTGGCTGGGATAATTAGCTTATTTTTCTAAATAATTATTATGTGGAAAAAAATTATTGTTTATTGCCTTGTTTCATTTGTTCTTGGGTTTGCTGTTGCTACCTGGGTTTTTCCACCGGCTAGCCAGAAGGGTAGTCAACCCGTTGATATAGTTGCGCCAGAGCCGGTTACTATTGATATTGAAGGGGCGACAGTAGTTGCTCCGGGGACCAGCCCCATTAAAGATGGCATAGTTCTTAATAGTTTTAATCAGCCAGCCAAAAATGACGCTCCTGAATATTCGGCTGAAGCCCCACAGCTAAGTAAGACAATGCCCGCCGACAAACTGCCAAAAGACGGCATCCAGCTTAATGTTAGTCGGCAAGAGATAGTGCCACCTGAATTTACCGTCAAAGCCGGCCAACCAGTTATCTTGAAAGTCTCAGCAGTTGATCAGTGGACCCACATTTTAGTATTTGATGGCAATTTGTCAGGGCTGACTATTGGTCTTAACGGCGGTGAAAATAAAGTTTTAGTTTTTAACGCTCCTGAAAAGGCCGGTGAATACCCATTCCATGACGATATTTTCGGTGTTGCCGGTAAGATGATTGTTCAATAGGTGGTTTATGAGACCGGGCGCTGCCAAACCGCTACGTATCAATATCACTACCGCCACCATTGTTAAAACAGTGGCTATTCTCTTGTTACTTTATTTGGCTTTCTTAGTTAAGGAAGTATTGGCTTTAGTTTTTGTGGCTTTGATTTTTGCCAGCGCCTTTGATCCCTGGGTTGATTTCTTACAGCGCCACAAATGGCCGCGTGTTTTGAGTATTACCATGATCTATTTGGTGGTTATCGGTCTTGTGACGGCGATGGTTTATATCATGGTGCCTATTTTGGTCAAGGAGGCGACTGATTTGGCCAACGACCTTCCCTATTATTTTGATAAATTGTCTGTTTTTTTGGATAATGTACGTCAGACTTTTGGTCATTACGGTTTAGCCGATAATTTCCAAAGTAATTTAGATAATTTAGCCGCTACTTTATCCGGCTGGGCGCTAAAGTTGGTTAGCGCGATTTATAGCGCTTTTAATAGCCTATTCTCGGTATTTTTAATCATGATTTTGACCTTTTACATGGTAGTGGAGGAAAATGCCATTAAAAAAATTGTCTGGTCAGTAACTCCGGCCAAAAACCAAGCTTATGCTATTAATTTAGTCAGCCGGATGCAGCTGCAGATTGGCTATTGGCTGAGAGGTCAATTAATTCTTTGTCTATCTATTTTTTTGCTGACTTATTTAGGCCTGTCTATTTTAGGTGTTAAATATGCTTTATTGCTGGCTTTAGTGGCTGGTATTACTGAGGTGATTCCTTATTTGGGGCCAGTTTTAGGTGGCGTGCCGGCCGTCCTGTTGGCCATGACTCAGTCGCCGCGTTTGGCTCTGGTTGTTGTTGTTATGTATTTAATTATTCAACAGTTGGAAAATAATATTTTGGTACCACAAATTATGAGACGAGTTGCCGACGTCAATCCGATTACCAGTATTGTTGTTTTATTGATTGGTTACAGAATCGGCGGCGTTGGCGGAGCGGTGATTGCTATTCCGGTAGCCACGGCCATTACTGTCGGCCTTAAGGATTTGTTTAATTATAAAGAGAAGAAAGAGTTGCAAGCTAGTAAGGCAGCAGCTCAGTGATTTTTTTATGGCAACTATTTTAACTGGTGACCGGCCTACTGGCCAACTTCACCTTGGCCATCTTTTTGGTTCGTTGCTTAATCGGGCCAAATTGCAAGCTGAGTATGATACTTATGTTATTGTTGCCGATGTTCAAGCCCTAACAGATAATTTCCATCATCCTGACAAAGTGCGGGATAATGTTTACGAAGTGGTTTTAGATAACCTAGCTGCTGGCCTGAATCCGCAACAGGCGACGATTTTTATTCAATCATTAGTGCCAGAAATCGCTGAATTAACGGTTTTCTTTTCTAATTTAGTAACTTTAGCGCGCCTGGAGCGCAATCCGACCGTCAAAACCGAGCTTGAGCAGAAGAAAGATTTGTTTAAGGGTGGCGTAACTTATGGTTTTTTGGGTTATCCGGTTAGTCAGGCCGCCGATATTTTAACCTTCCAGGCTGATTTAGTGCCGGTGGGTCAAGATCAGGAGCCGATGCTTGAGCAGACCCGTGAAATTGCTCGTAAATTCAATAGTATTTATGGCCGGATTTTCCCCGAGCCCAAAGCTTTACTTGGCGATTTTCCGCGATTATCTGGTCTGGACGGCAATGCTAAGATGAGCAAGAGTTTAGGTAATGCCATTTATATTGCTGATGAGCCAGCGATAATTAACAAAAAAATTAAAATCGCTAAAACTGATCCGCAGAAAATTCATAAAAATGATCCCGGCCATCCGCAGATTTGTCCGGTTTATGGCTATCAGCAGATTTTTAATGCCGCCGAGGCTAAAGAGATTGCCAAGGAATGTAAGTCCGGCCGTCTGGGTTGTGTTGATTGCAAGCGTTGTTTAGCGGATAAGGTAATTGCCTATTTAGCGCCGCTGCAAGAACGCCGTCGCCACTATGCCGAGGATATGCCCAAGGTTCGTGATATTGTCCGTGATGGCACGGCTAAAGCTCGACAACGTGCTCGCCAAACTATGGCTGAGGTCAGGGAGAAGATGAAGATTGATTATTAATTATAATTTTTCCTTGATAT
The DNA here is from genome assembly GCA_029570385.1 of bacterium. Classification (GTDB taxonomy): domain Bacteria; phylum Patescibacteriota; class Patescibacteriia; order Patescibacteriales; family Patescibacteriaceae; genus UBA1359. The sequence goes on from JAKPXD010000021.1 coordinate 5,399, forward strand.
CTTTCCAGCTAACTCCTGATATTTTTTCTATTTCCTTTAATAAATAAAGTAGAACAACTTTATTTAAGCGTTGCGGAATAGTTATTGATTTTTGAGTTATCTTATGAGTTGCCTTATAGTGGCTACCCTTACCGCCAGTTTTATTAATCGTAAAACCGAGTTTTTCTAAAGCTATAGTTAGTTTTTTTTGCGGTAAAGTGCCTGGCAAATACTTAAGCGAGGGCATATTCCCTCTCTTTTTCGCCAGTCTGGTGTAAACCAACCTCTTTGGCGTAGGCGGAGGGGATCTCAAAAGAAGTCAAAATAGCGTCTTTAATATTTTTATCTAATTCATCGGTATTTTTTCCTGAGGTGACGATAGAACCATAGATAAAATTAGTGCTAACAGCAATAATTAGACCATTTTTGCGGTGTTGGTTAAATTTAATCGGGCCATTATTTTTAAAATAGCTATGGATTTCTATTAGTCCGGTCGGTATACTCCGGCCAGATGTCACTTTGGTGGCTAGGTCTTTAGCCTGCTTGATAATTGACATATTTGAACGGCGGGAGGATTTATAATAATTTATTATAGACTTTTTAGCAAAAAAGATAAATAGTGCTAATTATTAATAAATTGTTTTATTTCTATTAAATCAACCTGCTGGAGTTTTTTTAGTTCAGCGGCTGAGAATTTTGTTAAAACATAATCAATTGTCTCGGCCGGTTTTTCAGTGGGCTGGATGCCGAACCGATAGCGGTTGAATTTTTGCGTGCCCAGATAGTCAATAATTGACTGGACGCCATTATGGCCAGCGGCTCGGCTGTTAGTGGACCAGCGAGTTGTGCCGGTTAGCAAATCAAGTTCATCATGGATAACTAGTAAGATATTAGTTAGGTCTTCAGCCAGTAAGTTGTAATAATCTAGTATCGCCCGGATAGCCTTACCAGAATTATTCATCATGGTTTGTGGTTTAACTAGTAGGCTATCGCCAATCTCGGCCACTTCAGCTGACCAATCTTTTTTGGTGCGCCAGTTGATTTTTTGTCCAGTTTCTG